>PLJS01000310.1 GCA_003140315.1 Hyphomicrobiales bacterium | reverse complement strand
TGGCGGAGGGAGTGGGATTCGAACCCACGATACGGTTTCCCGTATACACGCTTTCCAAGCGAGCGCCTTCAGCCACTCGGCCATCCCTCCGTCTTTGCCTGTCATAAGACGCGCTGCCGGTCTCGGCAGGCGTAGTACGGGCGTTCGCGCGCCGGCGAACAAACGGCGGCGGTGTGGCGCTGCCATCAGGCGCGCGCACTATAGTCAAGGCGCTCTGTCTGGCAAGCGATCGCAGAAGAGCCGAGCGGCATGTCCGGACGTCGGTTTGCACCGCCGCGGTGCGCGGGAAACGACCGGGTATGCGCCGCGATTGAACTCCTCCCGGGGACCGAGTAATCGAAGGCCGCAGGTGCCGAACCGCCAACGGGATTGAGCCGTAATGATCCGCTTCGTGTTCCGTTTCCTTGGGCTGTGGATCCTTGCCGCCGGGTTCGTGGCACTCGTCCGCGACGGTACCAAATCGATCGCCGCCAATGCGATCTTCACGACGTCGCTGGATGAGGATTGGACCAATATCCACGCGGCGAGCCGGCAATCGATCGAGGCTGCTATTGCTAAATATATCGTGCCCTATGTCGGGGGTTGGGTGTGGGACCCGGTCACGCTTGGCGTCCTGGCGGCGCCGACGTTCGTTGTGCTCGGCATCCTCGGGTCGGGTCTCATCCTGATCGGCCGCAAGAAGAGACGGTTGGTCGGCTACGGCCGCGACTGATGCCGCGCCGCTCCCGGCCGCGTGATCGGTGTGGTGTTCGACCCTGCCCTGGATGTGAAGCGTGTACGCGTGCGCCCTAGCTGCGCAATGATTATATTGGCGGCATGCAAAGGGAGATTGCGATGTTCATGTTCAGAAAGAAGCTGGAGATGCCCTCTGCCGCCGACGCGCTTCCCGGACGCTCGGCCGCGATCCCGACGGCCGCGAAGCACTTCGTTAGTGGCCGACCACTCAAGGGTCCTTATCCGGAAGGGTTTGAGACGGCGATGTTTGGTTTCGGCTGCTTCTGGGGCGCCGAGCGAATATTCTGGAAGCTCGATGGCGTCTACGTCACGGCGGTCGGCTATACGGGGGGCATCACGCCCAACCCGACCTATGACGAGGTCTGTTCGGGGCGCACCGGGCACAACGAGGTCGTCTTCGTCGTCTATGACCCGAAGAAGATCAGCTACGACCAATTGCTGAAGACGTTCTGGGAGAACCACGATCCGACCCATGGCATGCGCCAGGGGAACGACGTCGGAACACAATACCGCTCGGGCATCTACGTTTATACGCCCGAGCAGCGTAAAGCCGCCGAAGCCTCCAAGGCGATGTACGGCAAGGCGCTCGCGGCGGATCGCTACGGCGCGATCACCACGGAGATCGTCGACGCGCCGGAGTTCTATTTCGCCGAGGACTATCACCAGCAGTATCTCGCCAAAAATCCGTCGGGCTATTGCGGGCTCGGCGGTACCGGCGTCGCCTGTCAGATCGGGACCGGCGTCGCGGCTTAAGTCAGATCGGCGATCATGGTGCGAGGGGCGTGCGCGCCTCGTGGCACGAATCCCAAGGGCAGCGCATGAAGTTGATCGAACGCGCCATCGAGCTGATTCTCGTGAGCAGCCGATGGCTGCTCGCTCCGTTCTATGTCGGTCTTGCGTTGAGCTTGTTCGTGCTCCTGTACAAGTTCGGCGCGCAGTTCGTGGCGTTGATCCTGCGCCTTCCGACCGCGAGCGAAGCCGATGTGATCGTCGGCGTGCTTGGCCTGGTCGATGTATCGCTCGTCGGAAGTCTTGTGGTGATCGTGATTTTCTCTGGCTATGAGAACTTCGTCTCGGAACTCGCGCCTGACGGTAAGCCGGCCTGGCCCGAATGGATGACGAAAGTCGATTTCGCCGGGCTGAAGCAGAAATTGCTTGGCTCAATCGTCGCGATCTCGGCGATTCAGGTCCTGGAAGCCTTCATGAATCTCGAAAACCATCCAGAGGGTGCACGGCTCGGCTGGCTGGTCGCGATATTCGCATCCTTCGTAGTCGCGACGCTGGTGCTCGCAATCGCGGACCGGCTCGGTGCGAGTGCGAAGGAGAAGTGATTACTCCTTGGCGCGCTCGACATAGCTGCCGTCCGACGTCATCACCACGATGCGCGTGCCGATCGAAATGAATGGCGGCACGTTGGTGCGCACGCCGTTGGACAGCGTTGCCGGCTTGTAGGACGACGAGGCGGTCTGCCCCTTCGTGGTCGGCTCGGTGTCGGTGACCTCGAGAGTCACCTTCTGCGGCAGTACGATCGAGATCGCGTTGCCGTCATGCATGGCGAGCATCACCTTCATCTCGGGATGCAGATAGGCGGCCTGATCGCCGATGATGTCGTCCTGCATCGTGATCTGGTCGTAGTTCTCCATGTTCATGAAGTGGAAGCCTTCGCCGTCCTGATAGAGGAACTGGTGCTCGCGCTCCTCCACGTGGGCGCGCTCGACCTGCTCGGTCGTCTTGTAGCGCTGCGCGGTCTTTACGCCGTCGCTGATCCGGCGCATGTCGACCTGCGTGGTCGGCGTGCCCTTGCCGGGATGGAAGCTTTCGGCGTTGAGCACGACGTAAAGCTGTCCCTCGTGCTCCACGATGTTGCCCTTGCGGAGCGATGAAGCGATGACTTTCACAGGCGTTTCCTCGATGATCGGAAGGGCCGAAGCGGCCCGAAATCTCGGGCCGCAACATACTGATCTTGTGGCGGTTCGCCAGCCTTTTCCGCGTCTCGGCACCGCGGACGGAGCCGCGCGATGAGCGGTGCCCCCCCCTGGTGGTCGCCCCATGTCCACGCCGACCGGCGGCCGTTCCTGATCGCGCGGTCGCGGATCGCGGCCGCTTTGCGGGCCTTCTTCTCCGACCGCGATTTCGTCGAGGTCGAGACCGCGATCCTGCAAAGGTCTCCGGGCAACGAGGCTCATCTGCATGCCCTCGCGACCGAGCTGATTGGTTCTGATGCGACGCGATCGCCGCTCTATCTCCACACCTCGCCGGAATTCGCCTGCAAGAAACTGCTCGCCGCCGGCGAAGCGCTACTCTTCACGTTCGCCCGCGTCTTCCGCAATCGCGAGCGCGGCGCGCTGCATGCGCCGGAGTTCACCATGCTGGAATGGTACCGGGCGAACGAGCCTTACGAATCACTGATGCGCGACTGCGCCGACGTGCTGGCCGCAGCGGCCGAAGCGGCTCATACCAAGGTCTTCAGGTTTCGCGGACTGAGCGCCGACCCATTCGCGAGGATAGAGAAAGTGACTATCGCAGAGGCTTTTCTGCGCTTTTCCGATATCGATCTGCTGACGACGCTCGATGATCGCGACGCGCTCGCGGCCGCGGCGCGCGCGCAGGACATCCGCGTCGCGGACGATGATACGTGGTCCGATATCTTCAGCCGCGTCTTGGTCGAGCGCATCGAGCCAAACCTTGGACTCGGGCGGCCGACGATTCTCGATCAATATCCGACCGTTGAAGCGGCGCTCGCACGACCGGCCGCGCACGATCCGCGCGTTGCGGAGCGCTTCGAGCTCTACGTCTGCGGCGTCGAAATCGCCAATGCTTTCGGCGAGTTGACCGACGCCGTCGAGCAGCGCCGGCGTTTCGAAATTGAAATGGCCGAGAAGCAACGCGTCTATGGCGAGCGCTATCCTGTCGATGAGGATTTCCTCGCCGCGCTGGCGCAGATGCCGCCGGCTTCGGGCATCGCGCTCGGATTCGACCGGCTGGTTATGTTGGCGACCGGCGCGGCACGCATCGACCAGGTGCAGTGGACGCCGGTGGTGGAGCCGCGCTAGACCCCCCGTGACGATGCAGAAAACGCTGCGAACAGCCTCCGAACTGATGCAATTCGACTTGCGCAAGCCCGAGTTCGAGGCCGAACTCGCGAAGGTCGCTGGACGTTACGCGGTCGCCATCACGCCGTCGCTCGTGGCGCTGATCAACCGCGCGGACCCGGCTGATCCGATCGCACGTCAGTTTATCCCCGACCTCGCGGAACTGACGACGACGCCCGACGAGCGCGCCGACCCGATCGGCGACCACGCGCACGCGCCGGTCGAGGGCGTGGTGCATCGCTATCCCGACCGCGTGCTCCTCAAGCTCGTCAACGTCTGCGCGGTCTATTGCCGCTTCTGCTTCCGCCGCGAGATGGTCGGGCCCGGCCGCGAGGCGATGCTGTCGCCGGCAAAGCTCGACGCCGCGGTCGCCTACATCCGCGCGCGTCCGGAGATATGGGAAGTGATCCTCACCGGCGGCGATCCGCTGGTGCTCTCGGCGCGCCGGCTCGGCGAGGTGATGAAGCGCATCGCCGCGATCGAGCATGTGAAGGTCATCCGCCTGCACACGCGCGTGCCGGTCGCGTCGCCCGAGCGCATCACGCCGGCGCTGGTGCGCGCGCTGAAGGTGCCGGGCAAAGCGGTGTACGTCGCGCTGCACGCCAACCACCCGCGCGAACTGACGGACGCGGTGCGCGCAGCTTGCGCGCGCGTGATTGACGCCGGCATCCCGATGGTGAGCCAGTCGGTGCTGCTGCGCGGCGTGAATGATGATGCCGGGACGCTGAGCGCGCTGATGCGCGCCTTCGTCGAGGCGCGCATCAAGCCTTACTACCTGCATCATGCCGACCTCGCGCCGGGCACCTCGCATTTCCGCACGACAATCGCGCAAGGCCAGGCGCTGATGCGCGCGCTACGCGGGCGGCTCTCCGGCCTCGCGCAACCGGCTTACGTGCTCGACATCCCGGGCGGCTACGGCAAGGTGCCGGTCGGGCCGGGTTATGTCGATATGTGCGGCGAGGCGGGCGCGATGATCGAGGACATCAATGGCGTGAGGCACGAATATCCGTAGCCCGCATGAGCGAAGCGACATGCGGGAACAGTTTTCCAATTGAAACGCCGACCCCGGATTTCGCCTCGCTCATCCGGGCTACAAGGAGGCGACAATGCCCAACATCATCCCGAACCTCTGGTACGCCGACAACGCCGACGAGGCGGCGGCCTTCTACGCATCGATCTTTCCGGACTCGAAGGTCGACGCCGTCACGGCGCTGCCGGCCGACACGCCGAGCGGTCCCGCCGGCTCCGTGAAAGTGGTCGAGTTCACGCTGATGGGCCAGCCGTTCCTGGCGTTCAGCGCCGGACCGTTGGATGCGTTCACTCACGCGGTCTCGTTCGCGGTGATGTGCGACGACCAAGCCGAGATCGATCGCTACTGGGCCGCGTTGTCGGACGGCGGCGCGCCGCAGCAATGCGGATGGCTCAAGGACCGCTACGGTCTTTACTGGCAGATCGTGCCGCGCGTCCTCGGCGAGATGATGAAGGACAAGGATCGCGCGAAGGCGAAGCGCGTGGCGGAGGCGATGCTGAAAATGGTGAAGCTCGATATTGCGGGATTGAAAAAGGCGTATGAGGGGTAGGGGAGCGGCGGCCCCCTCACCCGGCTCGCCGTCTTCGACGGTTCGCCACCCTCTCCCCCGTTGGGGAGAGGGTTACGGAGCGTGTGGCCCAATTCAACAACAATCAATGCCGAGACGCGCTCTCGCTCGAGCGGCTGCGGAGCGCGCGTCGCGTGCGGAACGTGACGGTGCGACGGAAACCCTCTCCCCAACGGGGGAGAGGGTGGCTGAGCGGACGCAAGTCCGCGAAGCCGGGTGAGGGGGCTATTTCACCGACAGGCGTGACAGCAAGTCAGTGAGCACGCCCTCGGGATTTTTCAGAATGTCGATATTGGAGTAGCGCACGACGACATAGCCTTCGCGTTCCAGCCACGTGTCGCGAACAATGTCGCGCGGATTGTCCATATGCTGCCCGCCGTCGGCCTCGACGACGACCTTCCGCCGCAGGCAGACGAAATCCGCGATGTAGGGGCCAACAGGCGCCTGGCACCGAAACTTCGCACCATCGAGACGGCGATCCCGCAACAGGAACCAAAGCTTTCGCTCGGCGTCGGTCATGTCGCGCCGCATTGCGCGGGCGCGCGATGTCGCGAGGTGAGGGCGCTCGTACTTCACCATCGATGCGCCCCTCACCCGGCTCACCGTCTGCGCTGCGCTTGGACGGTTCGCCACCCTCTCCCCCAAAGGGGAGAGGGTAACGGAGCGCGCGGTACGCTCAAGCCAAGCCCTTCAGGATAACGCTTCGCTAAGCCACTGCGATCGCCTGTGGGGGTTCCGGTGGTGGCTCTGGCACTGGTGCGGCAGGCTCGCTGACAGGAGCTGCGGGCGCCCCCCCCGCCGCCCTGTCCGCCACCAGCTTCGCCACGCCCACCATGTCGACCTTGCCGGTGCCGAGCACCGGCAGCTTCTCGATCACCACCACCTCGGCCGGGATCATCAGGTCGGCCGCGCCCTTGGATTTCGCGAACGCCTGGAAGTCGGCGCGGGTCGCGCCCTTCTGCTGCGTGACCAGCACGAGGCGCTCGCCCTTGCGCGGGTCGGGCGCGGTCGCGACCGCCGACATCACGTCGGGCCAGAGCTGAGCGGCCAACATTTCCACCGCCGCGAGCGAGACCATTTCGCCGCCGATCTTGGCGAAGCGCTTGGCGCGGCCCTTGATGGTGACGAAGCCCTGCGCGTCGATCGTCACGATATCGCCGGTGTCGTGCCAGCCTTCCGGCGGCGGCTCGATCACGCCCGGCTTGTCGGCTTTCAAATAGCCGAGCATCACGTTCGGGCCGCGCACGAACAGCCGTCCACCTTCCTCGACGCCCGGCACGGGCTCGAGCCGCGCCTCGTCGCCCGGCATCAGCCGGCCGACCGTGCCGAACTTGTTGAACATCGGCGTGTTAAGCGCGAGTACCGGCGAGGTCTCAGTCACGCCGTAGCCTTCGAGAATGCGCAGTCCGAACTTCTCCATGTAGGTGCGGCGCGTCGACTCGCGCACCGGCTCGGCGCCGGCGAGGATGTAGCGCAGCGAGCGGAAGTCATAAGGGTGCGCGGCGCGCGCATAGCCGGCAAGGAACGTGTCGGTGCCGAACAGGATGGTGGCGTTCGTGCCGTAGATCAGCTCCGGCACGGTGCGGTAGTGCAGGGGAGAGGGATAAAGATAGATCGGCACGCCCGAGACCAGCGGCAGCACCGTTCCGGCCGTGAGTCCGAACGAGTGGAAAACGGGGAGCACATTGAACAGCTTGTCGCTGCGGCCGAAGTCGATGCGCGCCTGCGCCTGCGCGCAATTCGCCAGCATGTTGCGGTTGGACAGAACGACGCCCTTCGGCGTGCCTTCCGAGCCCGACGTGAACAGGATCACGGACGGGTCGTCCGGCTTGCGCGCGACCAGCGCATGCTTGAGGCCGAACAGCCCGCGCAGCTTGTCGGCCATGCCGACGGTCGCGCGCACGTCCTCCAGGTAGACGATCTTGGTGCCGAGCGAGAGTTGCTCGATGACCGGCCCGAGCTTGCCCTTCTCAATGAAGACGCGCGACGTGACGATCGTGTCCACCTCGGCCGCCCGGCATGCCGCGTGGATATTGGCGGCGCCCGCCGTGAAATTGATGATCGCCGGGACCCGGCCGGCCGACATCACGGCGAGGATGGTGACGACCGCGCCGTTCGCGTTCGGCAGCATGACGCCGAGCGCGTTGCCTTCCTGCGCGAGCGGCATCAGCTTGCGGCCGAGCACATGGGCGCCGATTAGCATGCGCTTGTAGCTGAGCGAGCCCGTCACCGGGTCCTCGACCGCGACACGCTTCATGCCATGGACGTGGCCCGCCTCAACCACGGCGTCGAACACGGTGCGGTCGGTTGAGGTCGTGCGGAACACGAGGTCGGACATGATCTCGTAGAGCGCCGCGCCCGCGGCTTGGCGGCGATAGCGGCCCTTGAGCTCCGGCGCGATCGCGAGTTTCACCGGCGGCAGGACCGTGATCATGACCTTCGGAAACCAGCGCCGGTTCACCTGCCGGCGCGAGAGCCGCGAGAACGGCGTTGCTTCCAGCCCGTCGATGCGCACCGGCACGACCAGCGCGCCGGACTTGTCGGCGATCAGGCCGACACCGTCATAGACCTTCATCAGGCTGCCGGTGACGGTGATGCGCCCTTCCGGGAAGATCGCGAGCGGCTCGCCGGCTTTCACGGCGTTGATCAGCGTGCGCGTCGCCATCGGCTTGCTCGGATCGAGCGGCATCGCGCGCGTGAGCTTGAGGAACGGCTTCACCCACCAGCGCTGCGCGATATTGTAGTCGATCGCGAACACCGGTGCCTTTTCCATCAGCGCGAGCGCGACCGCGGCGTCGAGAAAGCTCACATGGTTGAGCGCAACGATCGGGTTCGCTCCGGCGTTCTCGAAGTTCTCCTGGCCTTTCACCTCCATGCGGTACATCGCGCGCAGCATGGTGGTGAGGAAATCGCGGAAGGCATTCACCGGCATGGTCTTGGCGATCAGCACCATCGCGATGATGTTGCCGGCGCCGATGATGAGAAAGAGATGCGCGGTGGTGAGCCCGAATTTCTGCAAGGCCGCGACGATCAGCGTGCCGCCGACGATGAAGGCGGCGTTCATCACATTGACGGCCGCGACCACGCGCGCGCGCCGGTCGGCGCCGGCCCAGGACTGCACCGCCGCGAAGGACGGCACGATGAACAGTCCGCCCGCGATCGCGAGGCCGGCGAGATCGATCGCGATGCGCAGGCCCGTAAACGAGGTGAAGACAACGCCGACGCCTGAATTGCTGAGCGCCTGCGGCACGCCGTAGGTCGCCCAGCCGAGATCGAGCGCGAACAGGCCGAGGAACAGCGCGCCGACCAAGGTCGGGAACAGCACGATGCGGCCATGCGCGAGCCAGGCCGCAAGGCCCGAGCCGATCGCGATCGAGATCGAGAACACCGCGAGGAAGACGGTGACGACGTCCTCGCTCGCGCCGAGCACGGATTTGACCATCGGCGGCATCAGCGAGAGCACGACCGCGCCGACGAGCCAGAACCAGCTCACCACGAGCGAGCCCCACCACAGCCGCGGATCGCGCCGCAGTTCGCCGAGCAGCGAGCCGGTCGAGCGCGCGATGTTCGGATCGACGCGCAACTCCGGCGCGCCCTGGCCGGTGCGCGGGATTAAGAGGCTCGCGCCCCAGCAGAAAAACGAGAACACGACGATCATCGTGCCGAAGATCGCCGGATGGGTGCCTTCCTTGGCGGCGAGACCGCCGACGATGGTGCCGAGCAGGATCGCCATGAAGGTCGCGCCTTCGACCAGCGCGTTGCCGGCGGGCAGCTCTTCCTTCTTTAGATGATCCGGCAGGATGCCGTATTTGATCGGGCCAAATAACGTCGCAATCACGCCGAACATGAAGAGCACCGCGAACATGATCGGGATCGAATGCAGCCAGAAGCCCGCGACGCCGAGCGCCGAGACCGGGATTTCAACGAGCTTGATGAAGCGCGCGACGATCGCCTTGTCGAAGCGGTCGGCCATCTGGCCGCCCAAGCCAGACAGGAAGAAGAACGGCCCGATGAAGACGCCGGCGGTGAGTGTGATCAGCGCGCCGCTATCCGTGACGCCGGGCGAGAACAGGATGAGAAAGACGAGCGCGTTCTTGAGGAAGTTGTCGTTGAAGGCGGAGAAGAACTGACACCAGAACAGCGGCGCGAACCGCCGGGACGTCATCAGGTGGTCGGACATGGGGCGTGATTCCTCGCGAGCAGCGGGAATGTAGCGATTCTCAGGCCCGGAAGCGTGAACTTATTGCGACCGCCATTCGGGCTCGCGCCGCGGCTTGGCCAGGACGACCGGGACGGGTTGCTCAGCGCTGCTGATACGGCGCCGGCGGAAGCGGCGCGTTCTGCGCGGTCGCAGGCGGTGCGCCCGGCAGCACGACGACGCGCGTTCCGACCTGCACGCGGCTGTAGAGATCCTGGATATCGTCGTTGGTCAGCCGGATGCAGCCCGACGACACGTATTTGCCGATCGTCGAGGGCTGGTTGGTGCCGTGGATGCGGTAGAGCGTCTTGCCGAGATAGAGCGCGCGCGCGCCGAGCGGATTGCCTTCGCCGCCGGCCATGAAGCGCGGCAGATAGGGCTGGCGCTCGATCATCTCGGCGGGCGGATGCCAGTCGGGCCACTCGGCCATCTTCGAGATGCGCTCCGCGCCCGCCCAGGTGAAGCCTTCGCGGCCGACGCCGATGCCGTAGCGCACCGCCTGGCCGTTCCCCATCGTGAGATAGAGGAAGGTGTTGGACGTATCGATGATGAGCGTGCCGGGCGGCTCGGCCGTCTGGTACGAGACCATCTGGCGGCGAAGCTGCGGCGGCAGCTCGGCCTTGCCGTTCTCCGGCTGATCCTCGGGCGGCAGCGTCGCGACGGTGTTCGGCGGCACGGTGCCGGTCACCTCGCGCGGCGGGCGCGAATTATAGGTCGGGTCGGGACCCGGTCCGAGCTGGGTCGGGCCCTGCGGTGCATCGTAGGCGCCGCGCGGCGGCGGAGCATCGTAAGGTCCGTAAGGCGGCGGCGCGCGGTCGCCATAGGCCGGAGGCGGCGGGCCATAGGGTGGCGGCGGATTGCCATACGGGCCGGGCGGCGGCGCACGATCGCCATAGATCACGGTCGGGCCGCGCGTGCCGTAAGGCGCGCCGGCACCGGGAGGCGGCAGGTTCTCGCGCTCGACGCCGGGCACGCCCGCGGGCGGACGCGGCTCATAGGCGTATGGGCCGCGATAGCCCGGCGGCGGCGGATAGTAGCCGGGCGCCGCGCGCTGTTGTGGCGGAAGGTCGTCGTCATCGTCGTCGGGAACCGCCTGCATCGGTGCACGCGGCGGATAGGGCTGCGCCCCGTAGGGCGGATAGTTCTGTGCCCCTGCGTTGCCGGCGAGCGCGAAAACACCGGCCGCCGCAGCCGCAAGCACAAGGATCGAACGCGGAATCATTGCCACTCCCCAACCCCGCCGGCGCTGACGCGCGGCCCAGGTTCCACAGAATTTATGCGGTCCAGATGGGGCAGGATGAAGGCGTCGGCAAGACACTTTCATGCTACCGAAATCCGGGCACAACCGTCACAGCACATGAATTGGGCTAACGATTGGTAAATTGTGCGCGGCCGTCAATCGGCCGGCGCAAGCCCGAATGCCTCGGCCATCAGCTCATACGAGCGCCGGCGCGCCGCATGGTCATAGACCATGGTGGTGATCATGACCTCGTCCGCCTTGGTCGACGCAACCAGCGTGGTCAGCCGCTCGTGCAGGCTCGCCGGCGTCCCGACCATCAGCCGGCGGCGGTTCGCCTCGATCCGCTTGCGGTCTACGGCCGTGTAGGCGTAGGCGGCGGCCTCTTCGGGGCTCGCGAGCGGGGCGAACTCGCCCATGGCGCGGCGCACGAAATGCAGGTCCGCGCTGGACGCCAACCGGTCGGCCGCCTCTTGCGTATCGGCCGCGATCAGCGCGACCCCGAGGATCGCGTAAGGCGTCGCCCGCCAGGCAGACGGCTTGAACTGGTTGCGATAGGCGAGCATCGGGCCGTCCGGCGGCATGTCGGAGAAATGATGCGCGAAGGAAAATCCCATGCCGACCGCGGCCGCGAGCTCGGCCGAATAGCCGCTCGACCCGAGCAGCCAGATCGGCGGCAGCGGCACGTCAGACGGCATCGCGGTGACCTTCGAGAACGGATGGTTGGCCGGAAAGCCCTTGCTCTCGAACAGCATCATCTCCTGGAAGCGGTCGAGGAAGTCGTCCTGCTCGTTGCTCGTATCCTGGCGCCGCCGCAGCGCGAGTGACGTGATCTGGTCGGTGCCGGGCGCGCGCCCGAGGCCGAGGTCGATGCGGCCCGGGAACAGCGCTTCCAGCACCTTGAAGCGCTCCATCACCATCAACGGTGCGTGGTTGGGCAACATCACGCCGCCCGAGCCGATGCGCATATGCCGCGTGATGGCGGCGATCTGGCCGATCATGATGTCGGGCGCCGAGCTCGCGATCGTCGGCAGGTTGTGATGCTCGGCGACCCAGTAGCGCGTGTAGCCGAGACCGTCGGCCAGCCGCGCAAGGTCGAGGCTGTTGTTGAGCGCCTTGGCGCCCGGAGTGGCGGTGGTGACGGGCGAAAGGTCGAGGACCGAGAGGGCTGTCATGGGCGAGACGTAGCTATTCGGCACGGTTTCGCCAACCGCTTCCATTCGCCCCTCGCGTCATGGCAGGTTGCCGGCATGCGCAGATCGACCACATGGGCAGCCCTTGCACTCGCCGCAGCGCTCTCGGCCTGCGCCGCGAGCGGCCCGCGCGTCGAGACCAAGGACGGCGTGAGCGTCAATATTTACCCCGACGGCTACAAGGCCGAGGTGCTCGCCTATCTGCGCAACTACCTGAACGACCTCTCCGGCATCCGCGATGCCGGCGTCTCGGTGCCGGTGGTGCGGCCGGTCGGCAGCCTCGAGCGCTATGTCGTGTGCGTGCACTTCAGCGCGCGCACGCCGGGCGCGTCCGCCAGCGGGCGCGATTATCTCGCGGTCTTCCTCGCCGGCAAGCTCGACCAGATGGCGGCGACGCGCGAGCAGTGCAGCGGCGCGACCTACGAGCCGTTCCCGGAATTGGAGCGGCTAAAGAGGTAGGTCGGTTCGCTTTCGCGACTGAGGCGGTCGTCAATTTGATGGAGGCGCGTCCGGAATCGACAAGAGGGAGACATGACCTGTCTCGCCAGTCTAAACTCGCGGCATCCAGGGGCCCGATGTATGGTTTGTCAGGTGCCCGAACTGCCACGAAATCATCGCCCCCCCGACGGCTTGAGAGAGAGTTGAATGAAGTTTGCGCATTTTTCCCACATCTGGGCGAAGCCTGGAATGTCACCGCATCAACGCTATGAAGAGTTGTGGCGCGAACTTCAGGTGTGCGACGAACTCGGCTTCGACTATGGATTTTGCGTCGAACATCATTTTCGTCCCGACGAGAGCTGGATTTCTTCGCCGAGTCTGTACGCGGTCGGCGCAGGCGCACGCACACGTCATATCCGCTTGGGCCCGATGGGCTATGTCGTCCCGCTTTATCATCCCCTGCGTTTGGCCGAAGAGATCGCAATCGTCGATCAGATGCTCGGCGGCCGCATGGAGGTCGGTCTCGTTCCCGGGATCAATCCGGATTATTTTCGCCCTTTTGGTCTCGACTACGGCCTCCGCAAGTCGCCGACGCTTGAATTCGTCGATTACCTGCGCGCCGCTTTCGGTCAAGCGCAGCCGTTTTCATTTCATGGCAACGAATTCCATACCGACAGTGCCCTGCTGGCCGTGCAGCCGCTCCAGCAGCCGCATCCGCCGCTCTGGATGATGAGCCGCGATCCCGAGACACTCGAATTCTGCGCGCGCAATGCGATCAATCCCGGCTACTTCCTGGTCTATCCGCGCGCGGACGCGGCGCCGCGCTACCGCGTATTCCTGGAGAACTGGAACAAGGCCGGCTGGGCCCGGAAGCCGAACATCGCCTATTGCACGATCGTCTATGTCGACGAGACCGACGAGAAGGCGATCGACACCGCGCTGCTCCGGGCAAGCCGCGCCTATGAGGGCTTTCTGCCCCCGCCGCAGCAGGGGGAGACGTTCCAGGAACGCGTCGCCACCCACGCAAAGAAATTCATCGGGCGTGGCGAACCGGGCGCCTCGGAGATCATGGCCAACCTTTTCGACCCGGACTACATCATGAAGCACGAACTGATCTTCATCGGTTCGGCGGAAACGGTGGCCGAGAAAATTCACAAGGCGGCGCAAGCCGGACTGTTCAACACATTCCTGGGCGAGTTCAACTTTTCCGATCTGCCGGAAAGCGATCTCCTGCGTTCGATCCGGTTGTTCGGCGAAAAGGTGGTCCCTGCGCTGAGGGCTTACGAGCCGTTCTGACGGCGGCTCGCCTTAGCCTCTCCCGGCCTACTGTGCCTCGCGCAATTCCGGACGAGCCGCCAACCGCGCGGTGTTAAGGCGGTGGATCGTGAAACAGATGACCGCGCCGACCGCGAATGGAAGTGCCGACCACATATAAAGCTGCGTGACCGGCAGCCCGACGAACAGCGCGCCCAACAGAGGGCCGACGATCGATCCGATCCGTCCGATTCCCAGTTCCCAGCCCGACCCGTTGGCACGCAGCGACGTCGGATAGATCAGCGCGCCCACGACGTTGATGCCGGATTGGATACCGAGCACGACGAAGCCGGCGAAGAACGTCGCGATCAGCACTGCGGACTGGGAAGTCAGTCCCGCGTAGCCGATCGACGCGACCAGCGGCACGGCGATCACGAACAAAATCGTGATGGCGAGAAAGCGGTGCCGCTGCAGCCACCAGCACAGCACCAGCGCGCCGATCGTGCCGCCGATCTGCAACGTCGCGCCGGCGAGCGCTGCGGTTGCCGGCGGCAGCTTGGCGGCGGTCATCAGCGTTGGCGTCCAGCTGAGGAGGTAGAAGTAGCCCATCAGGTTCAGAGCGAAAAGCACCCACAGCAGCGGAGTAATCAGCGCAAGCCCGTCGCGGAAAAGGTAGGAGGGATTGAAGCTAGGGTACTGCTTCTCGTCCTCGATCACGAACCGGGCGTTGGCCGGAACCGGGTAACCCGGACGGATCGCCGCAACGAGCCTTTCCATCTTGCCGCGCTGGCTTTCGTGGATCGCCATGTACTTGATCGATTCCGGCAGCCCGAACATCGCCACGACCGCGATGATCATCGGCGCGATGCCCCCGATCAGGAACAAGATCTGCCAGCCGTATTGCGGGACCAGGGTAGCCGCGACGAATCCCGGGATGGCGCCGCCAAGCGGCACACAGCCGACCGCAATGATGGCCAGCGTGGCGCGCAGCTTGCGCGGGGCGGACTCGGCGTTGATGGCCACCACGTTCGGAATGACGCCGCCGATCCCAAGGCCGGCCAAAAGGCGAAGCCAGAACATCTGATCGAGATTGGCCGAATAGGCGGCCGCCAACGTGAAAACGCCGAACAGCAGGTTCGAGCCGATCAGCGCCGTCTTTCGGCCAAACCGGTCACCCACCCATCCAAACAGCGCCGAACCGAAGAGAGTGCCGACGAGGCTCGCGCTGAACACCGGGCCGAGCCCACCCGGCGCCACACCCCAGGATTTGACCAGGTGCGGCGCCGCGAAGGCGATCGCGGCGATGTCGTAGCCATCGATGAGGACGATGAAAAACGACCAGATAAGCAGCTTGATCTGGAATGAGCTCAGTCCGCGCTCATCGAGCAGACGTGAGACCTGAATGTCCGCATCGGCCATCGTCGTTCCCCCCTCGGCGGATCGATGACTTTTTCAGACGCATCAGATCCCGCTAGAATGGTAAGACACCGCTTCGGTAATGAAAAGTCGGCTTCCGGACAAACGATAGCGCTTGAGCCGCCGAAAATCGGCGAACTTTGCCGAGGAGCCGGCAAGCCGTCAGGCGACGGCCAATGCCCGTTCGCGACGTGACAGCAGGAGCTGCATCGTCTCCGCGGCGGGCAACGCCGGACTGAACAGGTAGCCCTGCATTTCGGTACAGCCAAAGCCGCGGAGCATGTCCCGTTGCTGCTCGGTCTCGACGCCCTCGGCCACCGTCGTCATGTTGCGCGCCGCGGCGATGTTCACCACCGCTTGCACGATGAAAGCCGACCCCCCGGGTTCTGCGATGTCCTTGATGAAGCAGCGGTCAATCTTGATCTTGTCGAACGGGAAACGCTGCACATAACTCAGCGAGGAATAGCCGGTGCCGAAATCATCCAGCGCGATGCGCACCCCGAGCCCGCGCAACTGATGCAGCATGGCGAGCGCTGCCTCATCATCACGGATGAGGACCGCCTCGGTGATTTCCAGTTCGAGCCTGCTTGCCGCAAGGCCTGAGGTCGATAGTGCGGCGGCAACCTTCAACCCCAAAAGCTGACTTCTGAACTGCAGCGGCGAGACGTTGACCGCGAGTTTGATGTCGTTCGGCCAGGTTGCCGCCTCGGCGCAGGCCGTTGTCAGCACCCATTCGCCGAGTTGGTTTATCAGGCCGGTGTCTTCCGCGACCGGGATAAACTCCGCCGGCGAGATCATGCCGCGCTGAGGGTGGTACCAGCGCAGCAGAGCTTCGCAACCGGTGATCTCGTTATCTTCAAGATTGACGAGCGGCTGATAGTAGATTTCAAGCCCGCCGTCCGCGATCGCCTTGCGCAATTCGAGCTCCAATGCGCGCAGTGCTTTGACGCGCGCGTCCATCGCCGGCTCGAAGAAGCGATAGGTCCGGCGTCCATCAGCCTTGGCGCCGTACATGGCCAAATCAGCGTTTTTCAGCAACTGATCCAAATCGGTGGCGTCCCGCGGCGCCAAGGAAATGCCGATACTGGCGTCGGTCACGAGCTGGTGGCCAAGACACTCATAGGGTTCTCGGATCGCTCGGTAAATTCGCGCCACGAGATCCGTGGTGTCGCTCGGCTGCTTCACGCAGTTTGAATGATCGCAAACTCGTCGCCGCCCAGCCGGGCAACGAAATCGGCCGCTCTGGGACAGCCGCGCAGACGACCCGCAACGGCTTTCAGCAGTTCGTCACCCACCGGGTGTCCGAGCGCGTCGTTGATGCTCTTGAATTCATCGATGTCGATGTAGAGCACCGCCAATTGCTCCCCGCGCTGAACCATCTTGAGCGCCTGATCGAGTTGCTCACGAAACAGCGCCCGGTTCGGCATGTCGGTCAGCGAATCATAGTGCGCCATGTGCGCGATCCGCTCGTCGGACCGCCTGCGCTCGGTAATGTCCTCCATCGTGGTCACCCATCCGCCATCTTCCAGCGGATGATTCACGACCTGGATCGCGCGCCCGTCTGCGGANNGATCTTCCCCTCCGCGACCTTGCGCAAGGTGGCGGAACAGAATTCATCGACGTCGCCCTTGAGCGATCCGGTCGCTTTGCGATGCGCGATAAGATCGCGAAAGCTGCAGCCCGGCTTGGCCACGTCCGGCGACAGTCCATACATGTCGATATAGCGTTGATTGCAGACGACGATCCGCGCCGACGAGTCGTACATCAGGAGGCTGTGCGTCATGTTGTTCACGGCAACGTCGAGCCGCTGCTTTTCCGGTGCCAGCCTCTGACTGGACAATTCATGATCGCGCGACAATTGACGAACGATCAGGAACAGCATCGCGGCGATCACAAGCGCGAACAGCCCGGCGACGCCGTCAGAAATCTTGTCTGCTCCCGCCAGCCGGCAAGCGCAGTCGATACGGTCGCCGTCACCGCGATCGCGATCGGGAAATGGTCCAGGCTTCGGACCGAAGCGAGCCGGTCCTGATCATCGAGAAGGCTATGCAGCCTCGTGGTCCCATGATCCGCCTTCAACAGGACGTTCTGAAATAGTTGGCCGGCCGTGAAATTTTGCCCAATCAAGGCTTCGATATGCGGATGGCGTGCCAGCAAGGTTCCATCGCGATGAAACATCGTGATTGCGCCGTCTTTTCCGAGAGCCAGCGATGCGAAGAATTTTTCGAAGTAGGCCGGCTCGATGCCTCTCCCGACGGCGCCGAGGAATTCACCATTCGGCCCGATCATTTTGCGTGCCAGGACAATCGTCCAGGCGCCGGTGATGCGACTGTAGACGGGATCAACCAGAACCGCCGCCGACCGAGGGTTGGACTTGAACTCTTTGAAATAGGCCCGATCCGCGACGTTGACGGCCGGGACCGGCCAGGCGCCCGATGAATTGATCAGCTTCCCATCCGAATCGAACAGGTTGAGACCGCCGACGTATGACAGCGCGCTGATCTTGGTCTTGAGCATCAGGTGCGTGTCCTGGCTGGACATCTGGCGCTCATAGTCCTCGCGCGAAACGATCCCCGCCGAATGCATCGACGCGACGAGGGTTTTTTTGAACGAACTCCAAGTCTTCAAGTTGCTGATCGAAGTGCCGGGCGAGCAGCAGCGCGGTGTTTTCCAGTTCGCGGTTGCTGTTGGCCAGCGCGCGCTCGCGGAAGCTGTCCACCATGGCGGCAGTCCCGATCGCAATGGCGGCGATCAGCACTACTCCGCAAAAGATGAGCCGGCGGATCGGACGTGAGGATTGAATTGTCATCGCGTGCCCTGACGCCGCTGATGGCGACGGCATGAAACAACGCTCAAATGCCTGCGATTGACTGCGACCCGGACCAACTGGCCGTCGGCATGGTTACGACGGAATAAATGTAAATATACGTATGCGAGCGGTTTCCGGAATTGGTGCGGCTGTGGCGGTCGTTCGCGCGCACCTCAGATCATGTTCAAGAGTCTGGGCGCGACCAGGCTGAACCAGGGAAAGAATGCGACCAGCAACAGGCCGATGACCACGATGATGAGATACGGGATCATGTGGCGGGTCGCGTTTTCCATCGTGGTGTCGCAGATCGAGCAGGTGACGAACATGCCGACCCCGATCGGCGGCGAGAACGCGCCGACGCCCATCGCGATGATCATCACGATGCCGTATTGAAGCGGATCGACGCCGAACTGGCCCGCCATCGGCAACAGCAGCGGGCCGAAGATCAGCAGTGCCGGCAGTCCTTCCAGCAAGGCGCCCATCACGACCAGCGTCACGATCGTCGCCAGCATGAACAGCGTCGCGGATCCATGCAGCGCCTTGAACAGTGCGGCGATCTGCTGCGGCATTTTCGCGATCGTCAGCGACCAGGAGAACGTACTCGCCGTCGAGGTGATGAACAGCACCATGCCGGCCTGCGCCGCCGTGCTGGCGATGACGCGCCAGAGCTGGCGGGGCTCCAGCGAGCGGTAGACCAGGATCGACAGCAGCAGCGCATAGACGACGGCCGTCGAGGAGACCTCGGTCGGCGTCGCGACGCCGCTCACGATGCCGCCGATCAGGATCACCGGAGCGACCAGCGCCGGGATCGCGCTCAGGCCGGCGCGCACGATCTCGCGAGGTGTATGCCTGTTGGCCTCGGCCGCCCGGCCGCGCGAGCGCACGTAGATCAACAGCATCAGGCAGAGCGCGATTACGGCGGCGGGAAGCAGCCCCGCGACGAACAGCGCGCCGATCGACAGCGATGTGACCGAGGCGAGCACCAGCATCGCGATGCTCGGCGGCACGGTCTCGCCCATGATGGCGCAGGCCGCGAGCACCGCGGCGGTCTCGCCGGGATCGTAGCCCTCGCGGCGCATGACGGTCTTCATCGTCGTGCCGACCGCCGCGACGTCGGCGACCTTCGATCCCGAGATGCCCGACATGATGTACATCGAGACGACGATGACCTGCAGCATCCCGCCGCGAAAGCGTCCGACCAGCGACATGATGAAATCGGTGAGCCGGCGGCTGAGCCCGCCCTCGGTCATCACATAGCCCGCCAAAATGAAGAACGGGATCGACAGCATCACGAAGCTGGAGATGCCGCCCTGCATGTTGATCGGCACGACCGAGAGTGGCACGGCGTTCGACGCCTTGAGATAGAGGAGCGTCGCCATCAGCAGCACGAAGCCGATCGGCACGCCGAACAAGAGCTGCAGCGTGAAGACCGCGAAGGTCGCCGGAAGCGCGTATGCCCTCGCTTGCGGACCGAGCCCCCATGACAGCGCCAGCAATGCGAGAAGCGCGAGCGCCAGCGTGGCGGCACTGAGCCATGCGGTGCGTGGGGGTTGCAGCAGCGCCCGCCGGATCGCGAAATAGGCGAGCAGCGCCATGCCGAAGATCATCGGCGCCGCGAACCAGACCGCGCTCAGGCCCAGATAGGGCGTGCGCTCGTCCCAGCGCGACAGCATCATCTCGTAGGCGAGCCAGCCGCCCGCGAGAGCCATCGCGAAGACCTGCCAGCAGGCGAACGCGTCGACGCCGCGATGCCAGCGCTCCGGCAGCCTCTGTACGAAAGCGCGCAGCGCCATGTGCTCATTGCGCGGATAGGCGATCGCGCCGCCGACGAAGGTCATCACGACCAGCGCGAGCTCGCCGACCTCGAGGCTCCACAACAGCGATGTGTCGAAGAACGAGCGCGAGATCACGTTGGCGAACATCGCGACGAGCTCGCCGGCGAGCGCCAGCACGACGACGATCTCGGCGAATTGCTCGACCGGATCGATCGCGTGCGCGCGGCGCTGCGCCCGCTGCTCGGCTTCGTCCGCGACGGCGTCCGCGATCATCGCGGCAGCGTCTTCGCCGGCGCCGCTACTTCACGGCGTCGATGCTGGCCAGCAGGTCGGCCAATCCCATGCTCTTGGAGAATTCGGCGATCACGGGCTTGGTCGCGACCTTGAACGGCTCCTTGTCGATCGTGTTGAACTTGACGTTCAGCTTGTTCGCCATCTCGGCCTCGGCGGCCTGATTGGCCTCGACCTCGGCCTTGCGCTCGAACACGGTCGCGTCGCGCGCGGCCTTCAGCAAGACTTGCTGCAGGTCGGGCGGGAGCTTGTCGAACGTCTTCTTCGAGGCAAACAGCGGCCGCACCGTGAATTCATGCTCGGTGCGGGCGATGTAGGGCGCGGGCTCATAGAACTTCATGTCGCGTACGGCAACCGACTCGTTCTCCATGCCGTCCACCACGCCGGACTTCATGGCGAGGTAGGTCTCCATGAAGGCGATCGGCGTCGGCACGGTCCCGACCGCCTTCCAGGCGTTGACCTTCAACGGGCTGGAGATGAGGCGAAGGCGGAAGCCTTTGAGATCCTCGATGCTGTTGATCGGCTTCTTGGTCGAGAGCACGTTGCGGCTCGAACCGCCCCAATAGCCGATGATCTTCAGCCCGGTCTTTTCCTCGATCAGCTTGGCGTAGGCCTTGCCCGGATCGCCGTCGAGCGATGCCTGCCAATGCGCGTAGTCGCGGAACAGGAACGGCAGCGCGAAGAAATCCAGCTCCTTGGCGAAGGGAGAGCCGGCGGACGGATCGGAGACGACGAGATCGAGCGAACCGTCCTTCACGAACTGGAGCGTCTGCGCCTCGCTGCCGAGTACGCCGCCGTTGAAGATGTCGATCTTGATGCGGCCTTTGCTGTCTTCGTCGACCTGCTTCGCAAAGAACACCAGCCCCTTGTTCCAGGGATGGTCCTCCTTGAAGTAGTGCGCGACGCGCAGCGTGAACTCCTGCGCGGACGCCCGCAACGGCGTGGCCGCCGATGCGATTGCCGCAAGGACGAGCGCGAGAACGATGCTCCTGATCTTCAAGCAAACCTCCCTTTACGAGTTGCCGGCTTCGCCGGCGTTTTTGACCTAACGGCGAGATGGCGGGCGCTTGCGCGCTTTCGGCTTTGCGGCGCGCGCGTCGGCGGGCCCCTTGGTGGCGAGTTCGTCCAGCGCTTCGCGCAGCACGCTGCGGCTCGCCTGATAGCGCGCGAGCAGAACCTCGTCCTTCGGCGCCCGCTGTTCCGGCGGCAGACCGGCCGCGACAATTCCGCTGCCGCTGATCTTGACCAGGTCGTCGGCGGAGTGCCGCAGCAGCACGATCGCGGCCGCGCGTGCGCGCTCGGCGTCGCGCGCCACGATCGCGTCGAGAACCGCGCGATGCTCGGCGAGCGCGCGCGGACGATGATCGCCCCAGGACGCGATGGTGAAGCTCTGGCGCAGCGTGAGCCGCAGCATCTGCGCGATCGGCCAGTAGAACTCGTTATGCGTGGCGAAATAGATCGCCTCGTGGAAGTTCATGTCGGCGGCGACGAAGCTTTCGTCGTCCCGCGCCGCCGCCATGCCGTCATAACCGGCGCGAATGCGTGCGAGGTCTGTCTCGTTGGCGTGAGCCGCGGCCAGCGCCGACGCCGAGGGCTCGACCGCGTCACGCAACTGGAACAGCTTCGCCAAATTGCTGTCGACGTCGGACGTTTCCAGCCGCCAGCGCAGCACGTCCGGATCGAGCTGATTCCACTGTTCGGGCGGGCGCACGCGCGTGCCGCTCTTGGCGCGCGATTCGACCAGGCCCTTGCCGGTCAGCGTCCGGATGGCTTCGCGCACGACCGTGCGGCTCACGTCGAGCATTTCGCAGATGCGCACCTCGGACGGCAGCGCTTCGCTCGGCACGATATCGCCGCGCACGATGCTGGTGCCGATCCGGTCGGCGACCTGGCTGTGCACGTTGCGCGCGATGGCGTTGGGGGAGTTGAACATCGACAGCCTGGGTCGGGAGACAATCCAGTCAATCTAGTCATACATTATGTCTAGAGGCAACTCCGCGGATCGCCGCCGCGACGCGCGACGCCTCACGCGCCGATTGCGGCGCGATGTCGCAGACCGCACGGTCGCCGTCCGTGCGTCGATATACGTCCTGCGGTCGCTCGGGCACGTTGTCGCCCATCGATGTTCCCGACAGGTGAGAAAGATTGCGCACATGACTGACGGCAACAGCGGCAAGCCGATTGACGCGGACCGCCTCGTCAACAGTGGCAAACCGTGGACGGAGTGGGAGCTGGAATATCTCGTTGGAGCCCGCCATCACGGCGCGACGGCGATGGAGCTCGCGGCGTATCTCAAGCGTGACGCCAACGAAGTCGACGCCAAGTGCGACTTTTTAGGTATGTAGCAGGCGGTCCTGTTTTCTTGCGCGGATTGCTGCCGAAATTGGATATGAGCTGAAAGGGAGCGGAGAGTTTTAAGGCACTTTGAGCGAGCGGCTAAAAGCAGAGCGCATCGGCGAAACTTGCGGCGGCGTATCGCTGAGGATCATTGTGGTCCGGCGAAT
>PLJS01000303.1:46082-51471 GCA_003140315.1 Hyphomicrobiales bacterium | reverse complement strand
GAGAAGCCGTGCAGTAAGCCTGCACCGGTTCTCCGTTCGCATGGAGTTGTTGTAGTGCGTGTCTTCCTCCCGAACGTCGCGGCAACGCGACAAACTCAAGGGGCGCCTCGCGGCGCCCCTTTTTTCAATCCCGTGCAAGATCGGATCAAACCAGCAGGAAGGCCATCACCAGCAGGGCCGTCAGGGCCAAAGGCCACCAAGACGCATGATCGGCGCGAGCCGCCGGGCCGTAGGCCCCCTGCTCCCGCCGCACGCGAACGACCTCGGCTTCGAACTCGTCGGATGTCGAGAACAGACAGGCAAGCGCGGTTCCGGCCCGCGCGGCTGCGGCACGCAACGCCACAATGTCGGACTCAACCTGGGCAATGCTACGCGCACGGATCATGGACGCGATCCTAGCCGCAACAGGGTAAACGCTTGGTTTCCAGCGTCACACCGCGGGCCCGCAGACGGCAAAAGGGCGGGCAAAGGCCCGCCCCCGATCGCCGCAAGCCTGCGCGCTCAGCGCTTGGAGAACTGGAACGAGCGCCGCGCCTTCGCCTTGCCGTACTTCTTGCGCTCGACCACGCGGCTGTCGCGCGTGAGGAACCCGCCACGCTTGAGCGCACCGCGCAGGTCTGGCTCGTAGTAGGTGAGCGCCTTGGAGATGCCGTGGCGCACCGCGCCCGCCTGCCCCGACAGCCCACCGCCCGAGACGGTGCAGACCACGTCATATTGCCCAGACCGATTGGCGGCGACGATCGGCTGCTGGATCAGCATGCGCAGCACCGGACGGGCGAAGAACACCTCGATCGCGCGCTCGTTGACGAGAACCTTGCCGGCGCCCGGCTTGATCCACACGCGCGCGACCGCGTTCTTGCGCTTGCCTGTCGCATAGGCGCGACCCTGCTTGTCGATCTTCTGGACGTATTTCGGCGCTTCGGGAGTGGCCGGCTTCAGCGTGCCGAGGTCACCGAGCGACTGCATGGATTCGGCCATGGTCACGCGCTCCTTGAGTTCTTGCGGTTCATGACGGCGATGTCGAGCGCCTCGGGCTGCTGCGCCGTATGCGGATGGTCCGGCCCCTTGTAGACGCGCAGGTTTCCGAGTTGAACGCGGCCGAGCGGCCCGCGCGGCAGCATGCGTTCCACCGCCTTCTCGACGATGCGCTCCGGAAAGCGGCTCTCCAGGATGTACTTCGCGGTACGCTCCTTGATGCCGCCGATATGGCCGGTGTGATGGCGGTAGACTTTCTTCTCGCGCTTGCGGCCGGTGAGCACGATCTGCTCGGCGTTCACGATGATGATGTTGTCGCCGTCATCGACATGCGGCGTGTAGGTCGGCTTATGCTTGCCGCGCAGCCGCAGCGCGACGATCGTGGCAAGGCGGCCGACGACGAGCCCCTTCGCGTCGATCAACACCCACTTCTTCGCGATATCGGCGGCCTTGGCCGAATAGCTGGTCATGGCATCATCCATGGACGGAAAAATCGCGGCCTGCGCGGCCGGACGGAGGCGGCGTTCTACACGCGGACCCAACTTGCGTCAACGCACTTGAGACAAATAATTCTTAGCAAAATCAAATCGTTACAAAATAGGTATGATATAACCATCAGGTTTCTTCGCGCGGCGGGATCGAATAGGTTGAGGTCGCGTGCGCGACCATGTCGTCCTCGCCATCAGAGTAGATCAGGACTTCACCGACCGCGAGCCGCCTGCCGAGCTTCATCAGTCTTGCTTCCCCGATTAGATCGCGCTGCGCGGGCTTGCGCAGGAAGTTGATGTTGAGATTGGTCGTCACGGCGAGCGGCACGGGACCGACCGAGGCGAGGATCGCGACATACATCGCGAAGTCGGTGAGCGCCATCATGGTCGGACCCGAGATCGTGCCGCCCGGCCGCAGCATGCGCTCGCTGAACGCGCGCCGCACGCGGCAGCCGCCGTGCCAGGCATCCTCGATCGTCGTCCCTGACTCACGATGGAACGCCTGCGAGAACTCGCGCTCAAGCAGCGCGGCGACCTGCGCCGCCGTCATGACCCCGGGCCGTCTCCCCGCGTCCGAATCCATTGCGCCGTCTCCGTGACGGCACACCGATAGGCCGGAAAGCCGACGTCGATCAATCGGTTCTTCAGTCCTTGCCGAACTGGGCTCGCAACTCATCCTTCGCGCGGTCGAGCACGCGGCGCCGCGAGGCTGGCAGGTTCTTGCCGGCGCGGTTGATATAGAACGTCAGCATCGAGAGCGCCGAGCGGTAAGGGTTCGCCTTGCGGCGCTTGCTGTGCTCGGCCGAGCGCCTGAGCGACGCGGCGATCTTCTTCGGATCGCGCAGGCTGAACACGCCGCCTTTGAGGTCGAGCGCATCGCTGGTCTCGGTCACATGCTTCGACCAGCGTCGTGCGCCGCGCTTCGAAGTCGTCTTGCGGCGCGCATGCGATTTCGCGGCAGTTTTCTTCTTCTTTGCGGACGTCTTGGTCGCAGTTTTCGCCATGACGGGTTCTCGCGTATAGAGCGTCCCCCAGCCACAACGCACTGCTGCGGCGCGCGTTCCGCCCTTGCAAGGTGCGTGGAGGAGTTTAAGTTCGCCGCCATGAACGCACCCGTTCGCACCACGCCGTCCGCTCCTGTGCTGCTGCACGAGGCGCACGGCGATGTCGTGGTTCTCACGCTCAACCGGCCGGACGCACGCAATAGCCTCTCCGAAGCACTGCTCGCGGCGCTGACAGAAAGACTCGCCGCAATCGCGGCCGACCAGCGCATCCGCGTCGCCGTACTCGCGGCGAGCGGCCCGGTTTTCTGCGCCGGACATGATCTCAAGGAGATGACGGCGCGGCGCGCCGATTCCGACCGCGGCCGCGCGTATTTCAAGCAGATGATGGATGCCTGCAGCACGATGATGCAGGCGATCGTACGTTGCCCCAAGCCGGTGATCGCGGCCGTACAGGGTACCGCGACGGCGGCCGGCTGCCAACTCGTCGCGAGCTGCGACCTTGCGGTCGCCTCGAGCGCGGCGAAATTCGCGACGCCTGGCGTCGACATCGGCCTGTTCTGCTCGACGCCGATGGTCGCGCTCTCGCGCAATGTCGCACGCAAGCACGCGATGGAGATGTTGCTGACCGGCGACATGGTCTCGGCCGAAGAGGCCCGTAGCATCGGGTTGATCAATCGTGTCGTCGCACCCGGCATGGAGCGCGAGGCAGCGCTCGCGCTCGCGCGCCAGATCGCCTCGAAATCCGCCCTGACGGTGAAAGTCGGCAAGGAGGCGTTCTATCGGCAGCTCGAAATGCCGCTCGCCGAGGCCTACCGCTACACCTCCGAGGTGATGGTGGAGAACATGTTGGCGCGCGACGCCGCCGAAGGCATCGGCGCCTTCATCGAGAAACGGACCCCAACCTGGGAGGACCGCTAGCCGCATGATCCCGAAAAGTGGGTACCGGTTTTCGGACAAGATCATGCGCCCAAAGCCGCCGCCACGATGGTGACATGTTTGGCCGCTGTATCGCGGCATCCCCCGACTCGAACCTAAGGATTTTCCGGATGCCGCTTCTTCGCTTGAGCATTGCCGCCCTGGCTATTGCCGCCGTCACCGCGCCTGCGCTCGCGCAAGGCACCCCGCAGCAACGCGCCGCCTGCCGCGGCGACGCCGCGCGATATTGCAAGGGCATGGAGGAAGGCTCGATCCAGGGCTGCCTGCAGTCGAACTATTCCAAGATCAGCGCGCGCTGTCAGAAGGTGCTGAGCGGCGGCTGACCGCCGGCGCGGCTGCGCAGCGTTTACCGTCCCGAAACCCTGCTTGCCCCTGGCCGGACCTCAATTCCGGCACCGATTGAACCTTTTGTCCCCCCGGGGCGTCTAACTCCAAGAAGGGGCTGAGGCTACGTACACTCTCGCGCCGGGCGGCGTGGGAGCTTCCGGCCCCCGACGACAGGAAGGGGACCTCCAATGCAGAACCGGGTCACATTTGCGGTCGCGTTGACCATCGGGATGCTGTCCACCGCAGCCATCGCGCAGAGCAACGAAGAGCAGCAGGCCTGCATGGATGACGCTTTCCGCGTCTGCTCGGCCACCATCCCGGATCGCGCCCGTACCACCACCTGCATGATCCAGCACAAGACCGAGCTGAGCCAAGCCTGCCAGATGGTCATGGCCAAATATGCGCCGGGCCCGAATGCCCCGACCCAGGCTGCCAACGTAACGCCGGCCCGGAACGTCAGACCCGTGGTACTTAGGACCGCTGGCAATACGCGCCCGGGCAAGCCGCTCAACATCCTGATGCGGTGATCGATCGCTCCGGCTGGACCTTTAGCCGCGCCGCCGCCATATGATGCGTCCCGATCGGACGCATCATGAATCATGACAGCTACGACGACAGCTACATCCGCGGCATCCTCAACACCGTGAAGACCATCGCGATGGTCGGTGCGTCGGCGAAGGACAACCGGCCGAGCTACTTCGCGTTCAAATATCTCGGCGAACGCGGCTACAACATGATCCCGATCAATCCGGGACTGGCAGGCAAGGAGCTGCTCGGCCGCAAAATCTACGCGCGGCTTTCGGATGTCCCCGAACCCATCGACATGGTCGACATCTTCCGCGCCTCCAGCCATGCGCTGCCGATCGTGCAGGAAGCGCTCACTCTCAGTCCGCGCCCGCGCGTGATCTGGATGCAGCTCACCATCCGCAACGATGAGGCGGCAGCTCTCGCAGAGGCGAACGACATGAAGGTGGTGATGAACCGCTGCCCCAAGATCGAGTACGGCCGGCTCTCCTCGGAGATCGGCTGGATCGGGGTCAACTCACGCACCCTCTCCTCCAAGCGCGCGCAGCTTTACGGCAAGGGCGTGCAGCGCATGTCGCTCAACCCTTTCGGCAGCGCGGCCGCGCGAGGCGAAAAATAGCGGGCAAGCGCGCGCGCAAAGCACGGAATTCCGTTTACCGCGCCCCGCCAAACCGATCATTTCTAAATGCACCAGTCCGCTTGACCCGCAGTTCCCGTTCGATAAACCCGCCGATATAGTCGCCCGCCCTTCTCCACCGGAGCCCCGCCCATGAGCGAAGACCGCACGCCCGGCTTTAACACCCTGGCCATCCATGCGGGCGCCAAGCCCGACCCGACCACAGGCGCGCGCGCGACGCCGATCTACCAGACGACATCGTTCGTGTTCGACGACGTCGACCATGCAGCCTCGCTGTTCGGCCTGCAGGCGTTCGGCAATATCTACACGCGCATCGGCAACCCGACCAACGCCGTGCTGGAAGAGCGCGTCGCAGCCCTAGAAGGCGGCACTGCGGGACTCGCGGTCGCCTCGGGTCACGCCGCGCAGGTCATCGTCATGCAGGCGCTGATGATGCCGGGCGAGGAGTTCGTCGCCTCGAAAAAGCTCTACGGCGGCTCGATCAACCAGTTCAACCA
>PLJS01000303.1:16292-46075 GCA_003140315.1 Hyphomicrobiales bacterium | reverse complement strand
CCGAAGACCAAGGCGATCTTCATCGAGTCGATCGCGAATCCGGGCGGCGTGATCACCGACATCGAGGCGGTCTCCAACATCGCGCGCAAGGCCGGCGTGCCGCTCGTCGTCGACAATACGCTGGCGACACCCTACCTCTGCAAGCCGTTCGAGCACGGCGCCGACATCGTGGTGCATTCGCTCACGAAGTTCCTCGGCGGCCATGGCAATTCGATCGGCGGCATGATCGTCGACGGCGGCACCTTCAACTGGTCACGCGAGGGCCGCTATCCGATGCTCTCCGATCCGCGCCCGGAATATAACGGCATGGTGCTGCACGAGACGTTCGGCAATTTCGCCTTCGCGATCGCCTGTCGCGTGCTCGGCCTGCGCGATATCGGTCCGGCGCTCTCGCCGTTCAACGCGTTCCTGATCCTGACCGGCATCGAGACATTGCCGCTGCGCATGCAGCGCCATTGCGACAACGCCCAGACGGTCGCCACATGGCTCGCGGCCCAGAAGGAAGTCGCCTGGGTAAGCTATCCGGGTCTTCCCAACGACAAGTATCACGCGCTCGCGAAGAAATACGTGCCGAAGGGCGCGGGCGCGGTGTTCACGTTCGGTCTCAAGGGCGGCTACGACGCGGGCGTCAAGCTCGTCTCGAACGTCAAGCTGTTCTCCCATCTCGCCAACATCGGCGACACGCGCTCGCTGATCATCCATCCGGCCTCGACCACGCACCGCCAGCTCTCCGATGCGCAGAAGGTCCAAGCCGGTGCCGGTCCGGACGTCGTGCGGCTCTCGATCGGGCTGGAGGATACCGCCGACATCATCGCCGACCTGGAGCAGGGCCTGGCGGCGGCCTGATCAGGCCGCGGTCACCGGCGCGCCGATCGGTTGCTCGGCGCGGCGCCCGGCAAGACGTTCTGCGTGAACCGCGGCAAGCGTCAGCACCACGATCGCCACTGCCTGGTGCGCGAGCGCGAGCGCGACCGGCACCTGATGGATGAGCGTCAGGATGCCGAGCGCCGCCTGGATCGTGACCGCGGACGCGAGCGCGAGCGCGCCGGTCAGCACCGGGCCGCCGCGCAGCGTGCGCGCGACATCGACCGTGTGCAATATCGCGAACAGCCACAGCGCATAGGCGACCGTGCGGTGCATAAACTGCACCGTCAGCGTATTCTCGAACAGGTTCCGCCACCACGGCTGCTCGAACAGGAGATGAGCGGCGTCGGGCACGAACGCACCGTCGATCAGCGGCCAGGTGTTGTAGATGAGCCCCGCGTGCAGGCCCGCGACCAGCGCGCCGAGATAGATCTGCACGAACACGAGCGCGAGCAACGCGAGCGCGCTGACGCGCAGGCGGCGCGGCGTCTCGCCGCCCTCCCCGGCAAGCCGCCGCGCGACCCAGAGGCACGCCGCGTAAATGCCGCAGGCAAGCGTCAGATGCGTCGCCAGCCGATATTGCGAGACGCTGACGCGCTCGCTCAGGCCCGAGGCCACCATCCACCATCCGATCGCGCCTTGCAGCGCTCCGAGGGAGAAGATCGCCCACAGTCGCGCGCGCAAACCGGGTTCGATCCAGCCCTTCATCAGGAAGGCGATGAACGGCAGCAGGAACGCCGCGCCAATCAGCCGGCCGAGCATCCGGTGCGCCCATTCCCACCAGAAGATGGTCTTGAACTCCGGCAGCGTCATGCCGCGGTTGAGCTGGAACTGCGGGATGGTCTGATACTTTTCGAACGCCGCCTGCCAAGCGGCATCGCCGAGCGGCGGCAGCGCGCCAGCAAGCGGCTTCCATTCCGTGATCGAGAGACCGGATTCGGTGAGCCGCGTGGCGCCGCCGACCAGCAGCGTCACGACGATCAGTGCCGCGACGGCGTAGAGCCACAGCCGGACGGCGCGGTGGTGGGTTTCCAATGACGGCAGCGTCGAAACCATGATGACCTTGCCGAAGTCGGCGCGGACCATATAGACGGACGCCGGGCGGTCAAGACAGCCCGAAAAAGGCGCCAGATGGGCATTCGAACGCGCAAGCTGATCGGCACCGTGGCGCTGCTGTGCCTCATCACGCTGTGGGCGCTGCTCGCCATGGCGTTCGCGCAATTCGCGCTGCACTCGGCGAACGAGATCGTCGTCGCGCTCTATTATGTCGTCGCCGGGATCGGCTGGGTCCTGCCCGCGATGCCGCTCGTGAGCTGGATGCTGCGGCCGGATAAAACCTCCACCTCCCCCTGAAAGGGGGAGGTCGACGCACGAAGTGNNATCCGACCCTCCCCTTTCAGGGGAGGGTTAGTGAGGAGAGTTACGCCGCGTCCACCCGGCGCAGGCGATTGCGCAGGCCGGTCGGCGCCCCGGACATCAGCACGGTCGTGTAGCGCAGGCGTTGATATTCGCCATTAAGCGACAGGCGCGGCAGCGCCATCAGGTGCGCGCGGTGTTCCGGGAACAATACACCAGGCCGCGTCGTCACCGCGGTCGTGAAACCGAGTTCGGCTGCGATCGCGAACTCGCGCGGGCCGGCCGAAGTGCGATCGCCGATCGGATAGGCGAAATGGCGCGGCTTGACGCCGAGCGCGGCCTCGATCGTCGCGGCGCTCATGCGCATCTCGGTACGCACCGCCTCGTCGCTCGCCTTCTTCAGCATGATGTGGTTGACCGTGTGGGCGCCGATCGTGGTCAGCGGATCGGCGGCAAGCTCGCCGAGCTCACCCCAGGTCATGCATAGATCGTTGCAGAATTCCGCGGTGTCGATGCCGTAGCGCGTTCCAAGATCGCGCAGCGCGCGCCGCATGTCCTCCTCTTCCTCGAAATCGCGCAGCCACCAATAGATATGGTCGAACAGCGCGTATTTCGCCTCCGTGGTCGAGCAATCGAAGCTCTGGTTCTTGCCGTCCATCACCAGCGCCACGCGGCTGTTGCGCGCGATCACGTGTTCCAGCGTAAGCCACCACAGATCGCCGACGCGATCGGGAAAGCTCGTCGGGATGTAAAGTGTGAACGGCGCCTCGTATTTTTTCAGCACCGGAAACGCGTGGCGCAGATTGTCGCGGTAGCCGTCGTCGAAGGTGAGGCACACGAAACGCCGGCGGAAGTCGCCCTCCATGAGGCGCCGTCGCGCCTCGTCGAGCGTGACGATATCGACGCCGGTGCGGCGCAGCCGCACGATGACCCGCTCCAGATAGACGGGCGAGATCTCCAACAGCCGATTCGGCTGGAACCCGCCTGCAACCGGCGGCCGGACGTGGTGCAACGTCAGTATAGAGCCGACGCCGCCCAGCCACGGGCGCAACGCGAGATGCGCGCCGGTGAAGTACAGCGTTTCCAGCGCGGTTTTGACGACCGCCTTCTTCAAACCAGCCAAGCCGGGCCCCCTGTCTTGGTCCTTGCGACCTTGCCAAGGCTTTGTTGAGATTTCTTTGCGACGAGACGTCGGACTGCGTTAACCCTGCGTCACGCCGCCACACCTTGCAGTCCCGCGCCATGAAGCTCGGGCACCGCGCCGGTGAACACCGCGACGTCCGTGAAGCCGGAATTGCCGAGCTGGTCGCGCAAGGCCTCCACATCGCCCTCCGCGAGGCCGGCGGCAACCAAGAGCGCGCACGGCGCAAGCCGCGCCATTCGCTCGGCCGCAAGATGCGCGGCCGGTCCGGCCGCGATGACGACGTGGTCGTAGCTGCGCGACAGCGCATCGATCGCGATCGCAAGCCGCTCGGAGTCGATGATCGCCGCCGCATTGCCGGCGGCCTGCCCGGCCTGGACGACCTGCGCGCGCGAGAAGCGGTCGCGCGCGATGATCTGGCCGAACGAGGCCGCTCCGCGCACGAGATCGGCAATACCGGGCGCGCGCGGATCGCTCGCGATCGCGGCGAGGCTCGGATCGTCGAGCGCGAGATCGACCAGGACGACGCGTCCCGCGTGCGCGAGCTCGCGTGCGAGCCCGATTGCCGTGGATGCCGCCGCAGAATTACCCTCGCCGCCGATCACCGCGATGCGCTTGCCCGCGTCGCCCACCTCAAGCACCGCCTGGGCGACCTCGGCAACCGTCACGTCGGAAACGGGCACGGCCACCGGCGGCGCAACAGCGGGGTGCGCGGTCGGGTCATGGGCGATCGCGGGCTTGACGTCGCCGGCACTCGCCGCGAACCAGCCCTGACGCCCATCGGACATTTCGATCACGACGCCGCCTGACCGGTAGACGTTCCCGGCCAGCAACTCGCCGGTGGTGACGAACCCGGCCGTCATGAACAGCGTCGCGAGCGTGGCGATCAGCACGATCGGCAGCTTCTTCGGGAAATATGGCGTGTTCGAAACGGCGGCGCGCGAGATGACGCGCACGTCGCTCGGCGCGGCGCCGAGGCTGTCGCGCGCGGTCGCCTCGCGATACTTGGCGAGATAGGATTCGAGCAGGTCGCGCTGCGCCTTGGCTTCACGCTCGAGCGCGCGCAGCTCGACGTCCTTGCCGTTGGTGGAGGCCGCCTGTGCCTTAAGCTGGTCGAGGCCGTTGCTCAGCGTTTCGACGCGCGCACTCGCCATCTTGGCGTCGTTCTCCAACGAGCGCGCGAGGCGCGCCGCCTCCTCGCGGATCTGGCGGTCGAGATCGTTGATCTGGGCTTTGAGTTCCTTGATACGCGGGTGATTGTCGAGCAGCGTCGAGGACTGCTCGGCGAGCTGGGCGCGCAGCGTCACGCGCTGCTCATTGAGCCGCCGTATCAGCTCGGAATTGACGACCTCCGAGGATTCGATCGGCCCGCCCTTCTTCAGCAATTCACGAATGAAGTGTGCCCTGGCTTCAAGGTCGCCCTTCTGCGAACGCGCCGCCGCAAGCTCGCGATTCGAGTCGCCCAGCGTCTGGCTCGACAGCGTGGTGTTATTGGGACCGACGAACAGATTGGTCCTGGCGCGGAAGTCCTCGACCTTGGCTTCGGCTTCGGCGACTTTCTTGCGCAGGCTCTCGATCTCGCCGGACAGCCAGCGGCCAGCGGCCCGCGTCTGGTCCTGGCGAGCGGTCTGCTGGAAGGTCAGGAAGTTGTCCGCAATGGAATTGGCGACGCGCGAGGCAAGCTCCGGATCGGCCGACTGGAACTCGATCGCGATCACGCGCGACTTGTCGACCGGAAACACGGAGAGCCGCTCGTAATAGGCCTCAAGCACCCGCTCCTCCGGCGTCATCGCCAACGGATCCTTGGCAAGCCCGACGAAAGAGAGCGAATAGCGAATGAGCGAAATGCCGCGTAGCGTCGGATCGAATTCCGGCAGTTCGCCGAGCTTCAAGTCCTTGATGACCGCCCGCGCGAGGTCGCGCGAAAGCGCGAGCTGCACCTGGCTGGTCACCGCTTCCTGATCGACGGTGCGGTCGCGATCCGGCGTCTTGTCGGCCTCCGGCCGCAGGAACACGTTGTCGCGATTCTCGATCAGGATGCGCGCTTCGGATTTGTATTTCGGCGTGAGGAGATTGACACCGACCAGGGTGAGCGCCGCGACCGCGAGCGTCGGCCCGAGCACCCACCACTTCTTGCGCATCAGCGCGGCGCCGATAGCGCGAAGGTCGAGCTCTCCTTCGCGCACAAGCTCGGGCGCCACGCCGACGCTACCTTGCTCACCACCACTCATCGCCAACTCCGAACTGTACGCGACTGGGCCTCAACTCAACCCATCAGAAAGCATTAAGGTTGCTGTCGCGTTAATTGTGGCGGCGCACAGGCGATCGTCAGAATTTGTTAACCATGGCAAGCGTTAATCGACCGTGTCGATTGGCAATTGTAGGCGCGGATTCGGTCTCATGCGGTCAAGCCGCTTCATCGCTCTGGCACTGGCCGTCGCGACGCTTGCCGGATGCGCACGCACCGGCGGACCGGGCCTCTTTACGCAGAATGCGCCGTCCGCCCGGCCGGCGGTCATGGCCGGGCCGATGCCCGCCATTCAGCCGGTTGCCTACGCGGCAACGGAGACCGCCTACACGCTCGACTCCGGCGACAAGCTGCGCGTCGTCGTATTCGGCCAGGACGGGCTCTCGAACTCCTACACGGTTGACCCGAGCGGCAGTATCACCATGCCGCTGATCGGCGCGGTGCGCGCGCGCGGCCTGACCACGGCCGGCATCCAGGAGTCAATCGCGGCGAAGCTGCGCCAAGGTTACGTCCGCGAGCCGCATGTCGCGGTGGAAGTCGAGACCTACCGTCCGTTCTTCATTCTCGGCGAGGTCACGCTGCCCGGCCAATATCCTTACGTCGCCAACATGACGGTCGAGACCGCGGTCGCAATCGCGGGCGGCTATACGCCGCGCGCCTTCAAGTCCCGCATCGAGATCAGCCGTCCTGTCGACGGACTGACCACGCGCCAGACAGTGCCGCCGACCTTCCCGGTGCGGCCGGGCGACACGATCGTGGTCTCCGAACGCTGGTTCTAGAGCATGATCCCGAAAAGTGGATCCCGGTTTTCGGACAAGATCATGCTCAAACAAAAAGCCTCATGACCGGGGGAGAACGACCCCTGAATATCCTCCACATCCTGCGCGCTCCGGTCGGCGGGCTGTTCCGCCATGTCGTCGATCTCGCGCGCGGACAGGCGACACGCGGCCATCGCGTCGGCATCGTTGCGGATGCGAGCACCGGCGGCGCGCGCGCGGAGGCCGCATTCGCGGCGCTGAAGGGCGATCTTGCGCTTGGGCTCAGCCGCATCGCGATGAGCCGCCACATCGGCATGAACGACCTTGCGGCGCAAGGTCTCGTGGCGCTGCGCGCCGCCGCGACGCAAGCCGACGTACTGCACGGCCATGGCGCCAAGGGCGGCGCCTATGCGCGTCTCGCCGGCGCTGGACGCGCGATCCGCGTGTACACGCCGCACGGCGGGAGCCTGCATTACGACAAGCGCTCGCCGGTCGGTCTCATGTATCTGACGCTCGAACGCGTGCTGATGGAACGCACGGAGCTGTTCCTGTTCGAGAGCGCCTTCGGCCGCGATGCTTTCGCGGAAAAGATCGGCATGCCGCGCGCGCTGGTGCGCGTCGTGCACAATGGTGTCACGGCCGGCGAGTTCACCGCGATCGCGCCGCAGGCCGACGCAACCGACCTCATTTTCGTCGGTGAGCTGCGCGTCCTCAAGGGCGTCGACGTCCTGCTCGACGCGCTCGCTTTGCTCAAGCACGAAGGCCGCACGCTCAGCGCGACCATCGTCGGCGATGGGCCGGACGCGGCCGCATTCCGCGCGCAGGCCGAGCGGCTCGGGCTTGATCAGGTACGCTTTTCCGGCGCAATGCCGGCCCGCGAAGCCTTCGCGCTCGGGCGCTGCCTTGTGATCCCGTCGCGCGCGGAGTCCCTGCCCTACATCGTGCTGGAAGCAGCAGCCGCGGCGCTGCCGCTGATCACCACCAACGTCGGCGGCATACCGGAGATCTTCGGGCCGCAGGCCGACCATCTCGTGCCGCCCGCCGACGTTGCAGCCCTGGCGCAGTCGATCGCCGCAGCAGTGTCCGACCCGGCACGCGCGCGCAACGAAGCGTTAACCTTGCGCACGCGCGTGCAGTCCGGGTTTTCCGCCGACGCGATGACGGACGCGGTGCTCGCGGCCTACGCCGAGGCCTGCGGGTTCCTGTCCGCCCCAGCAAACTGATGCGGTCCGCAAGCATTTCTTGAAACTTTTCAGGCTACCTAACCGTGGGGCGATCCCGATCAGCGCGGACAGCGCGGCCGGGCGCAATACGGGACGACGATGATGGAATTGAACGCCGCGCAAATGATGCGTGAAGTGGCCTCTTCGGGGCCGGAGCAGCGCGCCAAGCCGGGACAGCTTTCGCCGCTCGCGCTCATGGTCGCCGCGCAGCCGATCATCGACGCAAAATCGCCGATCGTGGTCGCCGGCATCGTGCGCATCGTCGAGTTCGCGCTGATCGCGCTCGTCGGCATCGTCGCCTACTTCGCGTACGTCTACCCGCAATATGGGCAGGTCTTCGACCTCTACTACATCGGTACCGCCTTCGCGGTCGCGGCTCTCGCCGTCGTGGCGTTCCAGGTCGTCGACATCTATCACATCCATGCATTCCGCCGGCCGGCGAGCCAACTCGCGAAGCTGACGGTCGCGTGGTCGCTCGTGTTCCTGTCGCTGGTCGCCGTGATGTTCTTCGTGCGGCTTGGCGATCTCTATTCGCGCATCTGGCTCGCGGGATATTTTGGCGCGGGCCTGCTTTCGCTCTACGCGTTCCGTCTCGTGCTCTACGGCAAGGTGCGGCGCTGGAGCCGCGAAGGGCGGCTCGACCGCCGCGCCGTGCTGGTCGGCGGCGGCGAGCCGGGCGAAGCGCTGGTGAACGCGCTGGCGCAGCAGGAGGACTCCGAGGTGCGGCTTCTCGGGGTCTTCGACGATCGCGGCGATGAGCGCGCGCCGAATTTCTGCGGCGGCCTCGCCAAGCTCGGCACCGTCGACGATCTCGTCGAGTTCGCACGCCGCACGCGTGTCGATCTGGTGCTGTTCTCGCTGCCGATCTCGGCGGAGAGCCGCATCCTGCAAATGCTCAAGAAGCTCTGGGTCCTGCCGGTCGACATCCGCCTCTCGGCCCACAACAACCAGCTCCGCTTCCGCCCGCGCTCCTATTCCTACATCGGCGCGGTGCCCGTGCTCGACGTGTTCGACCGGCCGATCGCCGACTGGGACGTCGTGATGAAGTCGCTGTTCGACAAGGTCGTCGGCGCGCTTGCGTTGATCGCGCTGTCGCCGGTGATGCTGCTCACCGCGCTCGCGATCAAGCTGGAGAGCCGTGGTCCGGTGCTGTTCCGGCAGAAACGCTACGGCTTCAACAACGAGTTGATCGAGGTCTACAAGTTCCGTTCGATGTATGTCGATCAGGCGGACGCAACCGCCGCCAAGCTCGTGACCAAGGGCGATCCGCGCGTCACCCGCGTCGGACGTTTCATCCGCAAGACCTCGCTCGACGAGTTGCCGCAGCTCTTCAACGTGGTGTTCAAGGGCAACATATCGCTCGTCGGCCCGCGGCCGCATGCGGTCCACGCCAAGGCGGTCGACCGGCTCTATGACGAGGCCGTCGACGGCTATTTCGCGCGCCACCGCGTCAAGCCCGGCATGACCGGCTGGGCTCAGATCAACGGCTGGCGCGGCGAGACCGACAGCCAAGAGAAGATCCAGGCCCGCGTCGAGCACGACCTCTACTACATCGAGAACTGGTCGGTGCTGTTCGACCTCTACATCCTGGCGATGACCCCCTTCGCGCTGATCAAGAGCGAGAACGCCTACTGATGGCCGTCGCGATCCACGCCAACCTCGTCTCGCCCGCGATCCACGCACCGCAGCTTGCCCAAGCCGCCGAGCGCGTGCGCGGCGCGCTGTTATGGCTCACCGGAGTGTCCGGGGCCTTCGTGTTCGTGGAGCCGAGCCCGTACGAAATCTGCTCACTCGTCACGATCATCGTCTTCGCGGTCACCGGCCTGTCGTTGCGGGCCGCGTTGTTGCCGCTGATCGCGATGCTGATGCTCTACAGTATCGGCTTCGCCATCGCGACGATCCAGGTCTTCGACCAGACCAAGCCCGTCATGTGGCTGCTCATCTCCTGCTATCTGGCGGTGACGGCGATCTTCTACGCAGCCATGCTCGGGACCAACACCGAGCGGCGGCTCTCGTGGCTGCTGCAGGGATACATGTTTGCCGCGGTCGTCACCTCGCTCGTCGGCGTCCTCGCCTATTTCCACGCGCTCGGCGGCTATTCCGACCTGTTCCTGCTCTATGACCGCGCGCGCGGCACGTTCAATGATCCAAACGTGCTCGGCGCCTTCCTGATTCTCCCCGCCTTGCTTGCCTTCCAGCGCGTGCTGACTGGCCGGATGAGCGCGGTCATCGGCGGCACGATCCTGCTCGCCGTGATCGCGCCGGCTCTGCTGTTGAGCTTCTCCCGCGCGGCCTGGGGCCAGTTCGCGTTCGGATCGCTGCTCCTGATGTTCCTGACTTTCGTCACCAGCCATTCCGGCAAGGATCGGCTGCGCATCATCCTCGTCGCAGTCGTCGGCGTGATGGTGCTGGCGCTGTTCATCGTGGCGTTGTTGTCGATCGACCGCGTGGCCGAACTGTTCCAGACGCGCGCCACGCTGGACCAAAGCTACGATGCCGGCCCGATGGGCCGCTTCGGCCGCTACTCGCTCGGCGCTGTGCTGGCGCTGCAGGAGCCGTTCGGCATCGGGCCGCTGCAGTTCTCGAAAATCTTCTACGAGGACCCCCACAACACCTACCTCAACACGTTCATGTCGGGCGGCTGGCTCTCGGGCTGCGTCTACGCCGCGATGACGCTCATCACGCTGGTCAGGGGCCTACACTTTGTCTTCGTCGCCACGCCGTGGCGCGCGACGTACCTCGCGATCTACGCGGCCTTCGTCGGCGTGGTGTTCGAGAGCGCGATCATCGACAGCGACCACTGGCGCCACTATTTCCTGCTGCTCGGCGTGCTGTGGGGGCTGATGACGGTGTCGCGGCGTCATGCCGGCATCCGGCCGCCCGCACGCGGCCTTGCGCAGGCGCCCCTGGCGGCGTAGAGCTTCGCCCTTACCGCACTGGCGGAGCGTAGCGCAGCCCGGTTAGCGCNNGGGGGTCCCGAGTTCGAATCTCGGCGCTCCGACCAAACTCCCCGTCGCGTTTCAATCAATTTGCGCTGTTCGCCGGCACGGCGCGTCAACCGGCATTCGCCCATTTTGTGATGGCCATCACACCGGCCGGCGCGCTCGCGCCCTACCCCCGTGAGCACGGACGGAATTGCTCGTCCCACACAGGAGAGCGGCCATGAAGCGACAAATGACGCAGGTGTTCGTGCTGGCGGCAGCCACCACGGCTATCATCGCTGTCGTGCTGACCGTGATGCCCCGCGCAGGGATCACGTTGAATGCGGAGGGGACCGACGTGGTCGCGATTGACCTGTTTGGGACATCGAACGAAGCCATGACCGAGATGTCGGCACAGCGGCGCGACTGATATCCTTACAGCGGGTCCCCGATCGTCTTGGCGAATGAACCCCGCACGGTGAGCCGCTCCGAGAGCCGCGCAAGGGTGGGATGGCCCTTGCGCCAATCCATCTTCGCGTGCGCCTGATCGAGATATCCAAGCGCGACGCCGCACGCGATGTCGGCGAGCGTGAACGCGCCGCCATGGCAGAATTCGTTGGCTCCGAGATCACGCTCCATCGCGGCAAGCCCGCGCGTGATCTTGCCGTTCTGCCTCGCCTGGAACTCCGCGCCCTGGCGCTTGTCTTCCTCGCGCCGGCCGTCGAGCAGCAGCGCGACAGTCGCGTCGACGATGCCGTCGCCGAGCGCCTCCCAGCGTTTCACCGCGATGCGGTCCGCGAACGCTTCCGGGATGAGCCGTGATGCCGCGGACAGCCCGTCGACATATTCGACGATAACGGATGAATCGTAGACCGCGCTGCCGTCGTCGCAGACCAGCACGGGGATCTGGCCGAGCGGATTGAAGTCTTTCACCTTCGACTCCGGCCGCGTGGGCCGGTCGACGACGTAGTCGTAGGCGATGTGCTTTTCCTCGAGCACGATGCGCACTTTGCGCGCATAGGCGCTTGCGGGCGAGCCCAGCAATTTCATGAAACGTCCCCTGCCCGTGCCCGATCAGCCTTTGATCTTGATATTCGACAGCCGAACCGTCTCGCGCCAACGCTCCAGCTCATCGCGCGCGGCGCGCAGCAGCGCATCAGGCGGCCCCGCCACCACCGTGAAGCCTAAGTCTTCGAGCCTCTTCTTCACGCCCGGATCACGATAACCCTGGATGAATTTCTCCGTGAGGATCGCCATGATGTCGCCCGGCACGCCGCGCGGCGCCCAGATCGAGGTCCAGAGGCTGATGACGTAATTGCCAAGCCCTTGTTCGATCGCGGTCGGAAGCTCCGGCAGCAGCGGCGAGCGCTCCGCGCTCGGATTGGCGAGTGCCTTCAGTTCGCCGGATCGGATGTACTGCATGACGATCGGCAGCGAGAGCTGACCCAGCTCGATCTCGCCCTTGAGCAACGCCACCATCTCGCTGCCGTTGCCGGCGAACGGGATATGGACCATGTCGATGCCGGTGAGGCGTTTCAATTCCTCGCCGGCGATATGCGTCTGCGAACCGGCACCGTCGGAGCCGTAGTTCAGCTTGCCGGGATTGGCTTTCGCATAGGCGATAAAGTCATGCAGATTGCTGGCCGGGAACGACGACCGTACGACCAGCAGATTGGGCGGCTGCATCACGCCGAGGCAGACCGGCTGGTAATCCGTCAGCAAGTCGAACGGCAGGTTGTCGCGCACGAGCGGCAGCGAAGCGACGGTGCTGTTGACATTGCCCAGCGTGTAACCGTCGGGCGTCGCCGACTTGAGCGCCGCCATCGCGATGGTGTGCGCGGCGCCCGGCCGGTTCTCGACCACGATCGACTGCCCGATCAGTGTCTTGACCTGTTCGCAGACGATGCGGAGTTGGGTGTCGCTCGGGCCGCCGGGCGTCAACCCGATCAGCATCCTGATCTGCCGCGTGGGAAATTCGGACGCGGCGTTCGCGCCTGTATTCGCGAGCGCGAGCGCCGCTCCGCTCAAGACGTTTCCGAACGTACGCCGCGAGATCATGGTGATTGCCGCCGTTGGGATTGTTCAATTCGTTCGAAGCCGATGTTGCGCGGGTTCCGGCGTTGTCGCAAGCCGAGCGCAGCTTCATCGGCGACAGCGCAAACGCATAAAGCTTTAGCTATTTTGTTACGACCCGCTTAGCGCGCTGCTGACACTCTTGGACAGGACTTAAGTGGTTTTGCGTTCGCGGATGTGCCTATGTACTACGTCGCAGATAAGCAGATCGCCGACCGCGCCTTGACGGAATTGCGCACCGCGCGTTTCGGCGAGCGGACCGGCACGCTTGCCTGCCTGCTGCGCCTGCGCAACGAGGTCGCCTGCGCGGGCGCGGACGATTATCCTCGGATGGAAGCGTGGGTGTCGATCCGCAAGCTCTATGACGCCTTCAGAGCCGCGCCTGATTGCAATCTCAACGCATTCTGGCAGGACGCGGTCACCAAGACCCTCGCCTGGGCAAAAAGCCTGCGCTGAGCAAAGCTCGCTACGGCGCGTCGGACGGGCGCAGCGTAAACCCGCCTTGGAGCGCGGCCATCGAATCCAGCAGCAACGCCGGATAGTCGAACGCATCGGCGCGTTGCCGATCCGTTTCGCAGGTGCCGGGGCGATCCTTGGCGTCACAGCGCTCATCGTTGCTCGCAACGATGTGCCGCGCTTGCGGGCTCGCACTCTGGAACAGGAGCAGAACCAGCAGCGCAATCGCGATGAGCAGCGGCCTGTCGAAACTTGCAACGCGCGTGATCATGACGGGCTCCCGTAGATGAAGCCCCCAGCCCATGATGACCTACGCAAAGCCCATGCCAGAGGCGAAACAAAGGCGCGCCGCTTGTCAGGCCGACCTGCTAGCGCGCCGGATCGTCCGGCCGCGCGCCCGCATTGCCGTTCTGCCAGACGCAGGAAAGCGCCACGCCGAGCATCTGCTTGACGCCCGAGGGGCCGATCAGGTCGGCCGTATCGATGATCTGGTAGATTTTCCGCACATCGGAGAGCGGCAGCGCACACACCGAGCTGGATTTGAGCGTGTAGCAGTGCACGTGGCTATCGAACGCGAAGGTCCTGATTCGCGCGCAATCGCAACTGCGCGTCGACCTGCCGAGCTCGCGCGCCAGCTCATTCTTGAGGCAGGAGAGCGTATGATCGCGCCAGCGCAGTCCCGCCGGCGACCAGCCGGTCGCGTGCAGCACGCGTTCGCAATAGCGTTGGCCGTAACTGAGGAAGTAGTTCTCGGTGCCGCCGCAGCCGCAGCGGCGATCGAGCTCGGTGTAGAGATGACAGGCTGACGTCCGCGCCCGAATCGCGCCCGCCTGCGCGCTTGCGCAGGCCAGCACCGCCACCGCGCCTAGCACGGAAACTGTCGCCAGCCTTCGCCTTAAGGGCGCAGAGATCACCTTTTGGCTCCCGCATTTCGCGTACCACGCGATGCACCCGCACAGTTCGCGCGCGGCCGGCATCAGCTTGTGCCGGAACCTGTAACCGTCGCGTGCGTGCGCTCGGCAATCAACGCAATACGTTGGTCCCGTCGATGTCGATCTGCGGACGGATACGATGCGCGCACGTCTGAGCTGCAAGTTGGACTGGGGCGCCGGCCCGATCGTCGCGCGCTACTGATCCGCGACGCAACGACCTCAGAAAACGCCGGGCCGCGCCACAAGCGCGGTCCGGTTTCGTTTTATGATATCTCCGCCATCGCGGCGTCGAGCACCTTGCGGCATTCCTGCAGGTCCCGCAGCATCGCTTCCAGCTTGAGCCGATCCTCGCTGCGCAATGCGCGGTGAGGCGCGGAAACCGCAGGCGCCGGCTCGGCATCCGCCGGCCGCGGCGGCTCGCCTGGCCGCGGCGCCGAGGCAGGCTCGATGCGCTCGTCCTCAGGGTCCTTGCTCGCGACGTCCCGCTCGCCCGAGAGGAATGACGGCAGCAGCCCGAACAGGCGGCGGTGCGGCCCGTCCTCGGCGCGCTTGGCGCTGCCCGGCAGCGGACGCGTCAGCGGTGGTGGCGGGAGTTCGTCATCGCCGGTAGCCTCGCCGGCACGCGCCGGCTGCGGCGCGCCCGCCTTCCAGACGTTCTGCACGAACTTGACGCCGTGATCCTTCAGGATGCGCTGCACGCCGCGGATCGTGTAGCCCTCGCCATAAAGCAGGTGGCGGATGCCGCGCAGCAGATCGACGTCGTCGGGACGATAATAGCGGCGCCCGCCGCCGCGCTTCATCGGCTTGATCTGCTGGAAGCGGGTTTCCCAGAACCGCAGGACGTGCTGCGGCAGGTCGAGGTCGTCCGCGACTTCGCTGATGGTGCGGAACGCGTCGGGCGCCTTGTCCACCGCCTGCCCTTCTTCTCTAGTTTGTCGCGATGCCGGACGGAAAACCGGTTCCCACTTTTCCTGGCATCGCCCTTATTTGTCGGTCGCGATGCCGAACGGAAAACTGGTTCCCACTTTTCCTGGCATCGCTCCTATTCGCCCTTGCCGTCGGCGTTGATGCGCTGCTTGAGGATCGCCGAAGGCTTGAACACCATCACACGGCGCGGCGAGATCGGCACTTCCTTGCCGGTCTTCGGATTGCGGCCGATGCGCTGTCCCTTCTTGCGCACCACGAACGAGCCGAACGACGACAGCTTCACGGTCTCGCCCCTTTCGAGGCAATCCGTGATTTCCTTCAATACCATCTCTACGAGTGTTGCCGATTCTGTTCGCGACAGTCCGACCTTCTGGTAGACAGCCTCACACAGGTCCGCTCGCGTTACCGTTTTGCCCGCCATCGCCTATCCCCGCCGTCGGCGACCTCAAACTATCCTCATGAATTTTCAACGATATTCATATGTCGGGGCCACGGTCAACGGCCTTTCTGAATTGTGACACACGGCTTGGCTGGGCCTCCTTCGGCGGCCTTCCCGGTGGGCGGGCCCCGCGCTTCACCAGCGCACGAGCGCCGCGCCCCAGGTGAAGCCGCCGCCCATCGCCTCGAGCAGCACGAGATCGCCACGTTTGATGCGGCCGTCCCTGACGGCGGTGTCGAGCGCGAGCGGGATCGAGGCGGCCGACGTATTGCCATGCTGGTCGACGGTCGTGACGACCTTCTCCGGGGCGATGCCGAGCTTGTGCGCGGAGCCGTCGATGATGCGCTTGTTGGCCTGATGCGGCACGAACCAGTCGAGATCGGCCGCGCTGTAGCCGGTGTCGCGGAACACGTCCTTGATGACGTCCGTGATGGCGCCGACGGCGAACTTGAACACTTCCTTGCCTTCCATGCGCAGGTGCCCAACCGTCCCGGTCGAGGACGGACCGCCGTCGACATAGAGCTTGCTCTTGTGACGGCCGTCGGAACGCAGATGCGCGGTGAGGATACCGCGATCATCCCGCCCGCCCGGCTGCGATTGCGTCTCCATCACGACCGCGCCCGCGCCGTCGCCGAACAGCACGCACGTCCCGCGATCGGTCCAATCGAGGATGCGCGAGAACGTCTCGGCGCCGATCACGAGCGCGCGCTGGTGCGCGCCGGTGCGCAACAACCCGTCGGCGACGCTGAGCGCATAGACGAATCCCGAGCATACCGCTTGGAGATCGAAGGCCGCGCCCTGCGTGATGCCGAGACCCGCCTGCACCGCCGCGGCGCTCGCCGGAAACGTATTGTCCGGCGTCGAGGTCGCGAGCACGATCAGGTCGATCGTCTGCGCGTCCACGCCGGCGGCGGCAAGAGCCGCGCGCGCCGCGGCGAGCGCAAGATCGGAGGTGAATTCCTTCTCGGCCGCGATATGGCGCGCCCGGATGCCGGTGCGCTGCACGATCCATTCGTCGGTGGTGTCGACCATGCGCGACAGATCGTCGTTGGTCAGCCTGCGGCTCGGCAGATAGCTCCCGCAGCCAAGGATTACGGAGCGCGTCACCGTCACGATGCGGCCCCGCGGACCTTGTCCGCCTCCGCTTCGTCACGCGCATGGCGCACGAGCGTCTGGCTGATCTTGTCGAGCAATGCGTAGCGCACCATGTCGTAACCGACATCGACCGCGGAGGCGAAGCCCTCCGCATCGGTGCCGCCATGGCTCTTGATGACGATGCCGTTGAGGCCGAGGAACACGCCGCCATTCGCCTTGCGCGGGTCCATCTTCTCGCGCAAGGCCTGGAAGGCATGGCGCGCGAACAGATAGCCGATCCGCGCGCGCCACGTCCGGTTCATGGCGGAGCGCAGGTAATCGGCGAGCTGCAGTGCGGTGCCTTCCGCGGTCTTGATCGCGATGTTGCCGGAGAAGCCTTCGCTCACCACCACGTCGACGTTTCCCTTCCCGATGCTGTCGCCCTCGATGAACCCGACATAGTCGAGGAACGGAAGGTTGGCCTCGCGCAAGATCCGCCCGGCCTCGCGCACGGACTCAAGCCCCTTCACCTCCTCCACGCCGATGTTCAACAGCCCGACGCTCGGACGTTCGAGATCGAACAGCACGCGCGCCATCGCGCTTCCCATTACGGCGAGATCGACCAGGTGCCCGGCATCCGCCCCGATCGAGGCGCCGACGTCGAGCACGACCGAATCGCCCTTGAGCGTCGGCCACAGCCCGGCGATCGCCGGACGCCCGATCCCCGGCATCGTCTTCAGGTTGAACTTCGCCATCGCCATCAGCGCGCCGGTGTTCCCCGCCGATACCGCGACGTCGGCTTCGCCCTTCTTCACCGCGTCGATCGCGAGCCACATCGAGGACTTCCAGCGCCCGTGGCGCAGCGCCTGGCTCGGCTTGTCGTCCATCTTGACGACGACGTCGGTATGGATGACGCGCGAAGCCGCCTGCATGCGCGGGCGCTGCGCGAGCAGAGGCTCGATCTCGCCCGCGGCGCCGAACAGCAGGAACTCGGTATCGGGGTGGCGCGCAAGCGACAGTTCCGCACCGGGAACGACGACCGCCGGCCCGACATCGCCCCCCATGGCATCGAGCGCAATACGGACATTCTGAACCATGAACCGTCCTAGGCGACTATTCTCGCGTCGGGCGATGGTCTTCAGTTGACCGACGGCGCGCCGCGACAATAGCGGTTCGGCGGCCCGACACAAAGGGGCTGCGCGCAGCCCGCGCTGGCGTAATGTCGCTAGTCCTTGACATTGCTTGCGTTCTTCAAGGCCGCGAGAGCCGCGAACGGGTTTTCGCCCGCGTCCGGCACGGGCGGCGGCGCGAATGTGACATCCGGTTTGCGCGGATGGGGGTCGATTCCGAGAATCAGAAACTCGACCGCGAGCGCGCCAAGGTCGATCGCGCCATTGACCAGCGGCTCGGGGGGCTCGGCGGCGGCCGGAGCCGGGTCGAATTCGAGTTCCGTACCGGACGCAATCGCGGACGGCGGCGCGAAGGCCACGTCGATCGCTTCGTCCACCTCCGTGCTCATCGGTTCCAACGACACCACGCAGGTCTGCCGCACGGTCGCGCGCACACGGCCGGCCGCACGCAGGCCGTCGCGCCCGAGCCGCGTCAGATCGAACACGGCGGACAGCCGTTCGACCGCATCGACCGCGGCCTCCTTCGCGACGCTCGCACGGACCGTCCCGTCGGCTCCAAGCTCGAAGCGTCGCCCGGCCTCGGGGACCTCCTCCAGCCGCACCGGCACATTCCATGGATGATTTGCCATCGTCTTACTCCGCCGCGCCCGCGGTCATAGGCGGCCGATCGGGATCGGGAAACCGCACCGCGCCGCGCGCAAGCACCGCGTCGTCCTGCGCCGCAAGCTCGTGCACCGCGGCGCGCACATAGACCGTAAGCGCCGCGGCTGCAACCGGCGGAGGCGCGATCCCGGCGTAGAGGTTGCGCTTGAGCGTGGCCGCGAGCGCGTCGTCGCCGTCGGCATCGAGCGCCGCATCGTAGGCACGCGCGCGGCCGTAGAACGCCTCGCCGAGCTTGCGCATCTCGCGCGGTACACCGACGTCGCTCATGCCCATCTCGCGCAGATTGGCGTCCATGTCGCGACAGAACGCATCGAACAGGCCCTGCCCAAGCGCCTGTGCCGGCGCTCGCGCGGCGCGCAGCCGGCGCAGCAGCAGGGCCGTATGCAGCACCACCATGTCGAAACGGCCGAGCGTGGTGTCGGGCACGGCGAAGGCGCCGTAGAACGCCGGCAGCCGCGCCTGTGCCACGATCGCGCCATAGAGGGCGGCGATGCTGGTCCTGTCAGGGTTGCGGCGAAATCGGGGCAGAATCATCGGCAGCACGCGTTAATGATGGTCCCGGCTCGGTGGCCGGGGCCGGATTGCAATTCGCAGGGCTGCGGGGTACGTCAACACATCTTTGGGCGCAAGGGCGCCCGCGAAGGCAAGGCGATATGGGTCATCGCAACGTCCTCTGTCGGTCCGCGCTCGCCGTTGCGGGGGCGCTCGCGCTTTCGCTGCTGCTCGCCGGCTGCTTCACGCAGAACTATCAGCGCGGCTACGTGCTGGCGGACGGTGCCTTGGAGCAGGTCCCGCTCGGCGCCGCGCAAGAGCAGGTGCTGATCACGCTCGGCACGCCCTCCACGGTCGCAACGGTGAGCGGCGAAGTCTTCTATTACATCTCCGCGCGGACCGAGCAGACCTCATTCCTGCCGGAGAAGATCCTCGACCAGCGCGTGGTCGCGGTTTATTTCGACAAGAACCGGCGCGTCACGCGGCTCGCGAATTACGGCATCCAGGACGGCAAGGTGTTCGACTACATCAGCCGCACGACGCCGGCGGGTGGCCAGGAATTGAACTACCTGACCTACGTCTTCAAGATCTTCGGCAACAAGTAGCCTGAAGCCGTTCGGCTGAACGCGCCGCACCGGCTTGCGCGCGCCGATGCGTCCCGCGATGATCCCGATCCAACAAGAAACGACGGGATCAGGGAAAACGCCAATGACGCTCGTCTCTCGCCGCCGCGTCCTTTCGGGCGCCGCCGGACTTGCCGCCGCAACCGCCCTCTCCTCCTCGCCCCGCGCCGACTGGCGCCCGACCGAGACCATCCGCGTCATCGCGCCGGCCGCGCCGGGCGGCACCACTGACCTGATGGCGCGGCTTCTTGCGCAGCATCTTGGCGTCGCCTGGAACGCGTCGACCGTGGTGGAGAACAAGTCCGGCGGCGGCGGCACCATCGCGATGAACGACTTCGTGCGCCAGAAGCCGGACGGCCACACCATCATGCTGGCCAATCCGGGCCCGAACGCGGTGGCCTTCAGCATCTTCCGCAACCTGCCCTACAGACCGGAGCAATTGCAGCCAGTCAGCAACCTGATCCGCACGCCCAACATCGTGTCGGTGCACCCCTCGGTGCCGGTCGCCACGATCAAGGAGCTGATGGCCTATCTCAAGGCGAACCCCGAGAAGCTGAGCTACGCAACCTCCGGCGTCGGCCAGAGCCCGCACCTCACCGCCGCCTGGTTCCTGCAACTGACCGGGCTGACGATGCCGCACGTGCCGTTCCGCGGCGCGGGTCCGGCGCTCCAGGCCGCGCTCGGCGGGCAGGTGCCGGTACTGTTCGATAATCTCTACCCTTCGCTGCCGCAGGCGCGCCAGGGCAAGCTGCGCGCGCTTGCCGTCACCACGACGGAGCGCAGCTTCCAGGCGCCCGACATTCCGACCATGCGTGAAAGCGCCGCGGAGCTCGCCAACTTCGACGTATCGTCCTGGTTCGGCGTCATGCTGCCGCGCGGCGCGCCCGAGCCCGTGATCGCGGCGCTCAACGCAGAATGCAAGGCCCTCCTCGACCGGCCCGACACGCTAGCGCGCATCAAGGAGATCGGCGCGAGCCCGGATCACGGCACGCCCGCTCAGTACGCGGCGTTCATACAAAACGAGATCGCGAAGTTCGGCGACATCATCCGTCGCGAAAACCTGCAGATGGATATCAACTGACGCCGGATGCGGCGTCACGCCGGTTTTGCAAGGCACTCGCAGGCGCTAGTATCGCGCCAACAACAATCGATCGAGGGAGGACATATCATGAAAGACATGCAGATCTCACGCCGCGCGGTTCTCGCAGGCTCCGCCGCCGCGGGTGCGCTCGGCGTTTCCGGGCTTCCCGCGCGCGCGGAAGTGAACTGGAAGAAATACGCCGGCACCAAGCTGGAAGTGATTCTCGCCAAGGGGCCGCGCGGCGACAACCTGCAAAAGTACATCAAGGAATTCACCGACCTCACAGGCATCCAGGTCGAATCGGAGCAGATCCCGGAGCAGCAGCAGCGCCAGAAGTGCGTGATCGAGCTCGCCTCCGGAAAGCCGAGCTTCGACGTCGTGCATGTGAGCTATCACGTCCAGAAACGGCAGTTCGAGAAGGCCGGCTGGCTTGCGGACCTCACGCCCTTCATGAAGGACCCGAACCTCACCGCGCCCGATCTCGTCGAAAGCGACTTCTCGGCCGCGGGGCTCGCCTACGCCAAGAACGACAAGGGGCAGATGCTCTCGCTGCCGTGGTCGGTCGATTACTTCATCCTCTATTACAACAAGGAAATCTTCGCGAAGAAGGGCGTCGCGGTCCCGAAGACTCTCGACGAGATGAACGCGCTCGCCGAAAAGCTGACCGACGAGAAGGCGGGCTTCTACGGCTATGTCGGGCGCGGGCTGAAGAACGCCAACATGACGCTCTGGACCAACTACTTTCTGAATTATGGCGGCGAATTTCTCGACGCTAAGGGGAATATCCTCACCGACGGCCCGGAGGCGGTCGAGGCCACGAAATCCTACGATCGCGGCATGATCAAATCGGGACCTCCGGGGTCTGCCGGCTTCAACTGGATGGAGGCGCTGGCAGCCTTCGCGCAGGGACGCGCCGCGATGTGGATCGACGGCGTCGGCTGGGCGCCGGGCGTGGAAAACCCGAACTCGTCGCGCATCGTCGGCAAGGTCGGCTACGCGATGGTGCCGGCCGGGCCGAAGGGACAGTATTCGGCGACCTACGGCGACGGCATCGGCATCCCGGCGGCCGCCAAGAACAAGGAGGCCGCCTATCTGCTCTGCCAATGGATCGTCTCCAAGAAGCAGGGCGCACGCCTGCTGCAGGCGGGCGGCGGCGTCCCGTTCCGCAACTCGATCCTCAACGACGAAGAAACGCGCAAGGGCGTGACGCTGCCGCAGGAATGGCTGCAGTCGGTGATCGACGCCGGCAAGATCAGCAAGCTCGGGCTGCCGACCATCATTCCGGTTGCCGAGTGGCGCGATCTCGTCGGCGCCGCCGTTACCGCCACACTGTCGGGCGCCGATCCGGCCGCGGAATTGAAAAAGGCGCACGACCAATTCCGCCCGATCCTGGAGCGTAGCGAGAAGGCAACGTAAGGCGACACACCCACCTTTCGTCATGGCCGGGCATAGCCCGTTGAAGACGGGCGTAAACGCCCTGGTGCCCAGCCATCCAAGCCTCGCTTGACGGCGCCTGAAGTAAGACGTGGATGCCCAGGTCAAGCCCGGGCATGACGAATCGATGGCCCGGTGATGTCCATAGAAGCTCCCGCACAACAGGCCGAACTGCGCCCTCCGTCCTACTGGCCGTTCGTGCTGCCGGCGCTGATCGTCGTACTGGCGGTCATCATCTTCCCGTGGGTATTCACGATCTGGATGAGCATGAACGAATGGAAGGTAGGTGCGCCGACCACGTTCGTGGGCCTCGCGAACTTTGTGCGGATGCCGAACGATCCGCGCTTTATCGAGGCGGTAGGACACACGCTCGCCTACACCGCCCTCTCGGTCATCCTGCCGCTGATCTTCGGCACGTTCGCCGCCATCGTGTTCCACCAGAAATTCCCGGGCCGCGGCGTCCTGCGCGGCATCTTCATCATGCCGATGATGGCGACGCCGGTGGCGATCGCGCTGGTGTGGACCATGATCTTCAACCCGCAGCTCGGCGTGCTGAATTACCTGCTCTCGCTCATCGGGATTCCGCCGCAGCTCTGGGTCTTCCACCCCGCGACCGTGATCCCGTCGCTGGTCCTGGTCGAGACCTGGCAATGGACGCCGCTGGTGATGCTGATCGTGCTCGGCGGGCTCGCGGCGATCCCCTCCGAGCCCTATGAGAGCGCGCTGATCGATGGCGCGAACTTCTGGCAGATGTTCCGTTACATCACGCTGCCGCTGATCACGCCGTTCCTGTTCATCGCCGCGATGATCCGTCTGATCGACGCGCTCAAGAGCTTCGACATCATCTTCGCGATCACGCAAGGAGGCCCGGGCTCGGCCTCGGAGACGATCAACCTGTACCTCTACAGCGTTGCATTCGTTTACTACGACATCGGCTATGGCTCGGCGATCGCGCTCGTTTTCTTTGTGCTCATCATTATGCTCGCCGCCGTGATGCTCTACGCCCGCCAACGCATGCACTGGAACGAGATCGGGGGCGGCGCATGAGCTTCCGCCAAATCCTCGGCAAGATCGCGCTATGGATCAGCGTGTTCGTGATCGTGTCGCCCGCGATCCTGTTCTTCCTCTGGATGCTGTCGCTCTCGGTGAAGTACGAGATCGACAACGCGGCCTATCCGCCGGTGTTCATCCCGGACCGCATTTCGCTCGACAATTACGTGCAGGTCCTGACCTCGAACCGCTTCACGACCTATTTTTTCAACACGCTGATCGTCACCGGCTCGGCGACGTTGCTTGCGCTGTTGGTCGGCGTTCCGGCAGGCTATGGCATCGCCCGTATGAACGCGCACAAGTCCGCGATCGTGATCCTGATCGCCCGCATCACGCCGGGACTGTCGTATCTCATCCCGCTGTTTCTGTTGTTTCAATGGCTCGGCCTTCTCGGCACGCTGGTGCCGCAGATCATCATCCATCTCGTCGTGACGGTGCCGATCGTGATCTGGATCATGATCGGCTATTTCGAGACGACACCGATGGAGCTCGAAGAGGCAGCCCACATCGACGGCGCGACGCGCTGGCAGGTTTTTCGCCATGTCGCGCTGCCGATCGCGCGGCCCGGCATCGCGGTCGCGTTCATCCTGGCGGTGATCTTCTCCTGGAATAATTTCGTGTTCGGCATCGTGCTGGCGGGCCGCGAGACACGCACGCTTCCCGTCGCGGTCTACAACATGATCTCATTCGACCAGTTGAGCTGGGGCCCGCTCGCCGCGGCCGCCCTCCTCGTCACATTGCCGGTGCTGCTCTTGACGGTGTTCGCGCAGCGCCAGATCGTGGCGGGGCTCACCGCAGGCGCGGTGAAGGGCGGCTGACAGTCCACCACGCCGTCACGGGTACCAGCATGCGCAAGAGATTGAAGCAGGCAGGCTTGACGTTTCTGAGCTTGCTGGCGGTCGTGATCGCATTCGCCGGTTACGCGTACCTGATAGCCCAGAGCGGGAATCGTTCCGCGTTCGTTGGATACGTTGGATTAGCGATCGTTTGCCTTGTGACGTACCTCGCTGCGGCGAGATGGATCGAGCGGCGCGTTCCGACAGAATTTTCCCTGCACCATGCGTTGCCTGCCCTTGGGGCGGGGCTGCTCGGAGGGATCGCGATGTTTTCCGCCGTGATGGCGATCCTTTGGGCCGCCGGCGCCTATCGGGCGGAAGGATGGGCTGAGCTCGACGCCGCCGGGATTGCGCTCGCATTGGTGTTATGGTTCGCGGTCGCAGTGCAGGAGGAGATCCTGTATCGCGGGCTCTTGTTCCGGCTGTGTTCAAAGATCGCCGGGACCTGGGGCGCGCTGCTTCTGAGCGCCGCGCTGTTCGGCGCAAGCCATGTGCTGAATCCCGGGTGGACGCTCGCAGGCTTGTTCTCAGTCGCGCTGGCGGGCGTTTTTCTCGGGGCCGCGTATGCGGCGACCGGACGGCTCTGGCTGCCGATCGGACTGCACGCCGGCTGGAATTTCACGCAAGGGTCGGTATTCGGCCTGCAAGTCTCGGGAAACAACGTCGGTTCCGGCTTGATCACCGGGAGTCTGAATGGTCCGGATTACCTGACCGGCGGACGGTTCGGACCGGAAGCCACGATCGCGGCAGTGATCGTCGTGATTGCGGTCGCGGCGTATCTGGTGTGGCGGACGGAAAAGCTCGGGCGGACCGAGCCGCCAATCTGGAGCGCGACCGAACCAGCTTCCGACAACGCAACGTAGAGGCCGATTGGCGGATTACGCTGCGCTAATCCGCCCTACAAAGCGACCTTTTCCAGCTTCTGCAGACACCGCACGACCTTCGGCATCGGCGTATCCGGAAAGCTCGTCTTCCAGTTGGTGACGCCGACTTCGCCGACGTAAAGGTCGCCCTTGGAGTCAAGCGCCAATCCGTGCGGCGCGAGGAACTTGCCGACCTCGAGGCCCGGGCCGTGCTCGCCGCCGAGCCGTGCGATGCGCTTGCCTTTCGCATCCACGATGGTCAGGCGCGGGCCGAGATTCGGCGATTTCAGATTGACCGGCATGCCGGGCCCGAGCTCGCCGATGACGAAGGTCGGATTCTTGCCGCCGCAGCAGCACAGTGCGCAGGGACGGTGCAGGTTGTTCCACTGCGTCTCGTANNGTGCGCGTGCCGGTTTCCATGCACAGCCCCGAGGCGCGGTGCATGTTGTTCCACTGCGTCTCGTATTTGCCGTTGCCGTCGAACACCTGCACGCGATGGTTCTCGCGGTCGGCCACATAGACGAAGCCGTCCACATCGGTCGCGATGTTGTGCACGATGTTGAATTGCCCCGGATCGGTGCCGGGCTCGCCCCAGGTCTTCATCAGTTTGCCGTCGGGCGTGTACTTGTGCACGCAGGCATTGCCGTAGCCGTCTGACACGTAGATCTCGCCCTTCGGCGAGAGCGCCGTGTGGGTGCAGCGATGGAACGGCTCGCCGCTCATGTAGGGTGCGGGCTTGTTCGGGATTCCGATCGTGAGCAGCACCTTGCCGTCGGTCGAGCACTTGCGCACCGTGTGGTCGCCGTCATCGGTGCAATAAAGATTGTCGTCTGAATCGATGTGCAGCCCGTGCGCGCGGTGAAACAGCCCCTCGCCCCAGCTCTTGATGAAGCTGCCGTCGCGATTGAGCACGACCATCGGGTGCTCGCCGCGATTGAACACGTAGACGCGATCCTTGCTGTCGACCGCAACGGCGGCGACATCGCGCAAGTCCCATCCGTCAGGCAGCTTCGCCCAGTTCTCGACCACGCGATAGCGATGCTCGCCCGAGCCCAGAATGGCCGGCATGGGTGCCCTCCCCGTTGGCGTTCTGTTGCGCCGATTGTCGCAAAGGCCATGGGAAAGCACGAGGGGGTCGCGCGCCTAGCACGCCTGCGAAATGACGGGTGCTCGGCGTCCGCCGCTTATGCCACCGACGCCATCTCGGTCTCCTCGGCGGAAGGCCAAGAGGCCAGATCGACGCGGTTGCGGCCGTTGAGTTTTGCGCGATACAGCGCAAGGTCGGCGCGAGCGATCAGTGACTCCGCGGTATCGTCCTCGTCGTACTGCGCAACGCCGAAGCTACAGGTGGTCGCGCCGACGCCATCGAATGCGGTTTGCTCTATGGCGACCCTCAGCTTCTCGGCGACCTGACAGGCCGTCCGGCCCTCCAGGTCGGGAACCAGAACGACGAATTCCTCTCCGCCCCAACGCGCAAACACGTCGGAAGCCCGCAGGCGTTCGGCCACGATGGCCGCTAGTCGCACCAACACCCTGTCGCCGGCCTGGTGACCGTATGTGTCGTTGACCTGCTTGAAGCGGTCCACGTCGAATATGATCACCGAGAATGGCATCTTCGAGCGCATCGACCTCAGCATCTTGGCGGCGAGCGCCTGATTGAAGCGCAACCGATTGTAAAGACCCGTCAGGGGATCGGTCGTCGCTTGAAACCTGAGATCGCGCGCGAGGTCCTGAAGCTTCAGGCGCTTGGCCATCTGGACCTGATCGTGGACCGACCGCTCCCGGCCCGAGATATAGATCAACGTCATGATCGTCACGAGCAACGTGATGACAATTCCGAGGATGCGACTCGCGAAGATCTCCTGCGTCGGCTTGAGCATCACCAGCGACCACTGGCTGTGCTCGACAGAGCGGCGGCGCGCATAGTCGCGCGCGCCGAAAATGTTGATCCACGTCGCGTCGGTTATTTCGCTCGTCAGAACGGGGGCGACGTTCGGCGTCCCCGGCTGTTGCGCGAGAGCCGCTCGCCTCTCTGCCGGCAGCGGCCACAACGCGCGCGACAGCATGCCGGGGCGGTTCGTCACCGCGACGACGCCATCGGGATCGACGAGGAAATACGGACGATCGAATCCTCGCAGATCGACTTCGAACGCGTCGAGAGACTTCTTGAGCACCGCGACGCCGATGACCCTGCCATCGATGGCGCGGACCGGGTAGCTCGCAAAGAAATCCCGGCCGCCGGTGGCCGCATCGACGGCGAACTCGTAGCCGGGCGTTCCTCGCATGGCGGTCTGGAAGAACGAAAAATTGCCGAAATCAAGGACCTCTGAAGGGCCCGACGCTTGCGGGTTCGACGCGGCGATGACCGTTCCTGCCTGATCCAGGATGTAGCCGTGCTCGGCGCCGGAAGCATCGACGTCCAGGTTCAAGACCGCTTGCGCGCGTTCACGGTCCTCCGCGCGGCCGCCGCCCAGCATGCCGCGCACCGAGCGCGAGCCGCCCAGCGCCTTGACCATGCCTTTCACGCTGGCCGTCTCGCCGGCGAGCCGGCTGGCCAGGAGATCGATATCGCCGTTGGCTTCGCGCTCCACATTCTGTTTGTAAATCTCTCCAAGCACCTGGGTCAGCGTCCAGCCGCAGCCGAGGACCGTCACCATTGCGACCAGCGTCCAGACGAACTGGCGGCGGAGATACGCGGTGTAGTATTCGGAGGAGACCTGCTCGATAAGCTGCGCCGCCCAGATCGCCCAGATCGAATACGCGATCCAGCAGGCGAGCAGGCCTCGAACCAGTTGAATCGGAATGTCGAAGAACTGGACGAACGAATCGTGATTGAGAACGCTTGCGGGCCAGAATGGCGCGGCTGGAACGACCACGCCGGCGGCAATGCCGTAGATCAGAAATCCGGCGGCAGCAGAAATCGACAATCGCCTTGCTTCGCCCGAGAGCGCTCTGGCGTGCCAGGCAAACAGCAAGCCTGAACCGAGCGCACCGACAAGTCCGATCGCGTAGCGCGCCAGAACGTTGGCCGCGATCGGGCCGCCCTCGATTGCCGCAACTGCGACCACCAACGCCAAGACGACGTGCACCCACCGCCCCGGCAGCTTCAGCCCGCGCCTGACGCCTTCCTGCCGGGCAAACTCCAGCAGGAACATGAACGACACGGTCATCACCGCGGTTCGCGCCATCGCGAACGACGGAGTGTCACCGATCACCAGGCCCAGGCGTCTCCCGGCGTTCGACCGCGTACGGCGAAGCACGTAGCGCCCAGCAGAATGAATGCCAAGCCGTAAAAGAAGAAGATGAAATCCAACTGGGTTCCGAGCATGGCGGCCATGGATCACTCGTCGGAGGCCGATAACGAGCCTCGAACTCAAGCTTCTATCGCGTAATCGCTAGCGCCCCGTTTCGGTCCGCCGCGGTGCGTCCATATGGTCAACAGCGAGGTACTTCACGTCGACGCATTTGTCTGAACATCGCACGAACGAAAGCGGCCGCCCGGTTTGCAAGCCTGCGGCTTCGGCGATGCGCCGGAATCGCGGGCCACCCGGTTCGGAAACGCAAAACCCCGCCGGAGCGAGCGGGGCCTGCAAACCAATGCGTCATTCGAACTGCGCGAACCTTAGTCTCATTCTTCTAAATTCACTTGAAGCTTTCCGTTCGCATTTGGCGGAGACAAATGTGGAAAATTTGAAACAAAATAAGCCCCGCGGTGCGAACCGCGGGGCTTTGTTTCGAGCGCCCGCGCCTCAGCCGTGCGCGAGAATCGCCAGCAGCAGCAGCGCCACGATGTTGGTGATCTTGATCGCCGGGTTCACAGCGGGACCGGCCGTGTCCTTGTAGGGATCGCCGACCGTGTCGCCGGTCACCGAGGCCTTGTGCGCCTCCGAGCCCTTTATATGCTTCACGCCGTCCTTGTCGATGAAGCCGTCCTCGAAGCTCTTCTTGGCGTTGTCCCACGCGCCGCCGCCGGACGTCATCGAGATCGCGACGAACAGTCCGTTGACGATGACGCCGAGCAGCGACGCGCCGAGCGCCGCGAACGCATTCGCCTTCGAGCCCGAGATCCACAGCACGCCGAAGTAAACGACGATCGGCGCGAGCACGGGAAGCAGCGACGGGATGATCATCTCCTTGATGGCGGCCTTGGTCAGCAGGTCGACCGCGCGCGCATAATCCGGGCGCTCGGTCCCCGCCATGATGCCGGGCTTCTCCTTGAACTGACGCCGCACTTCTTCCACGACCGAGCCCGCCGCGCGACCGACCGCCGTCATGGCGATGCCGCCGAACAGATACGGGATCAGGCCGCCGAAGATCAGCCCGGCGACCACGTAGGGATTCGACAGGTCGAACGAAACCGTGCCGACGTCCTTGAAGTAGGGCGCGCCGTTCTTGATGAAGGCGTTGATGTCGTTGGTGTAGGCGGCAAACAGCACCAGCGCGCCCAAGCCCGCCGAGCCGATCGCGTAACCCTTGGTCACCGCCTTGGTGGTGTTGCCGACCGCGTCGAGCGCGTCGGTGTTGTGCCGCACTTCCTTCGGCAGGCCGGCCATCTCGGCGATGCCGCNNCCGCCGGCATTGTCGGTGACCGGCCCGAAGGCGTCGAGCGCGACGATCATACCGGCGATGCCGAGCATCGTGGTCACCGCGATCGCCGTGCCGTAGAGGCCGGCGAGCTGATAGGTGACGATGATGCCGGCGACGATCACGATTGCCGGCATCGCGGTCGACTCGAGCGAAACCGCGAGGCCCTGGATCACATTGGTGCCGTGGCCGGTGACGGAAGCCTGCGCAATCGACACCACCGGGCGCTTGCCAGTGCCGGTGTAGTACTCGGTGATCCAGACGATCAGACCGGTGATGACGAGGCCGATAATCCCGCAGATGAACAGGTTCTTGCCGATGACGGCGACGCCGTTAGCGGTGCCGATCTGCTCCCAGCCGATCAGATAGTTGGTGGCGATCCAGAGCCCGCCGACCGAGAGCACCCCGCCGACGATCAGGCCCTTGTAGAGCGCGCCCATGATCGAGCCCTTGGCGCCGAGCTTGACGAAGAACGTGCCGATGATCGAGGTCACGATGCAGGCGCCGCAGATGCCGAGTGGATAGAGCATCGCGGAGGAGAGCACCGGCTGGCCGGCAAAGAAGATCGCGCCGAGCACCATCGTGGCGACGACGGTGACCGCGTAGGTCTCGAAC
>PLJS01000303.1:0-16265 GCA_003140315.1 Hyphomicrobiales bacterium | reverse complement strand
GTGAAGATGCCGCCGCCGAGACGCGCGAAGATCGAGATCAGCGAGGCGCCGAACGAGAGCGCGACCAGCGCGTCGACCACGGTGCGGCTGTCGGTCGGATACTTCAGCGGGCCGGTGAGGATCAGGTAGTAGATCGCGACGCCGAGGAGCGCGAGCCCCGCGACCAGCATGCCGGTCACGGCGCCGGCCTTGAACGAGATGGCGAGGCCTTCGGCCAGCGACTTGGTGGCCGCCTGCGCGGTGCGCACGTTGGCGCGCACCGACACGTTCATGCCGATGAAGCCGGCAACGCCCGAGAGCACCGCGCCGATCAGGAATCCGATCGCGACCAGGCCGCCGAGCAGGAAGAACAGGCCGATGAACACGACAGCGCCCACGATCGCGATCGTCAGGTATTGGCGCTTGAGATAGGCCTGCGCGCCTTCGGCGATGGCGGCCGCGATCTCCTGCATCCGCTGCGTGCCGGCATCCGCCGACATCACGGATTGGATCGCCCAGATCCCATAAACGATCGAAAGCGCGCCACAGCCGATGATGGCCCAAAGAGCAGTCATGAACAGTCCTCGTTTTCTGAAGAAACCCGGCGCCGGCCCCCTCGCCGCCGCGGGCGCGCCAGATCAAAGGGCGACTCAGGGCCGCCCCGACCCGGCAAAAGGTGGCGCGGATATAGCCAAAAAGCGTCCGCTGACGCAATGTTGGAATCAAATTGCGGCAGCGCGTCCCATGAGCTTTCAAGACGCGACGCTAGGCCATTGATGACTCAATAAAATCGCCGCGGATCGGGATGCCAAAAGGAGCGGCTCTCGCCTATTCGGGCCTGGTCGTCAAAATCTTGTACACGGCGTCCGGTGACAGCGCGGGCGTTCCCGACACGAACGCGTTCGATTTCTGCACCAGCACGAGTTTGCCGCGGCGCTCTTCGATCAGCCTTTCCTTGCGCGTCATCGAGTCGAGCCCGTATCGGAGCGCGTCCTTGCTGGCAAAATTGACGTGCTCCCAGATGAAATACACGTCGTTCAGGCGCAGATTGCCGCCCTTGTAGAACTCCTTCGGCGCGACGCACTTCCAGAGATAGCCCGAATAGATCGAGGTGTCGTCCAGCCTCGGCTCGACCTTATGATCCTTCTTCTCCTCATCGATGAAGAGGCAGTAGTCGAGCAATCCGCCGAACAGATCGAGCGCGCCCGGCGCGACATGCTTTGCGAAATGCCGCCGATGGCCGAGCACGCCGGTGGCGGTTGCTTCCATCCCGCCCCAATGATCGCGAAATTCGTCACGTAGCTTGCGTGCCCTCGAAGCCGTGAGGAGGACCGGGATGGAGTTTGCTTCGTCGCCATCGCCGATCTGCGCGATGAAATAGGGGCGCTTCTTGTTCTTTGCCTTGTTGTCGAAGTCCCAGGTGAAGTCCCACGAAGGCCCCCACTCGTCGAAGCCGTGAAACAGCCATTGCTGCAACTCGTCACGCCACTTGATGTGCCGGTTCTTGGCTTCGGTATGCTTGTCCCACCAGCCGCTCGACAGCAGCGCGCAGGGAAACAGCGTTCCGCTGATCGTGATCTTGACCGGGTTCTTCAGCCTGTGCCGCCCGCGTAGCAGCTTGTTGCGCAGCGTCCCCGCCGACTCCTCCTTGCCGAGCGTGACGTCCACGGAGCCCTGCGGCCCGGAGGTGTACTGCTGGAACGTCTTCGGGCCGCGCCCAACCATGTAGGGCTCGACGTCGGTGCGGCCGTATCCCGCCAGCAGGTCCTTCGCGGCGGAGGCGATCATTGTCGCCTTCAACCGGCCGTTCGGCCCGACCACGGAGAAAATCTGGATCGGGCTCAGCGTGAAGTCGAGCCGACCGCCCTGGAAGTCCTCCAGCCGCAGGGGCAGAATCTCGATCTTCGCATTCTCCGCCCAGACCAGTTCCTTTTTGACCTGACTGGAAACGTCGGACTGGCGCGACCACAAGAACACCACACCGCTCGAGCGGACGATCGCTTTCGCCAGATCCTGATCCCACTCGCCGGTCCGCAGATCCTCGCGCGAGATCCAGGTCTTGATGCCGGCACGCTGAAGGATGCCGCAGATGGCTATCGCCATCTCGGTGTCCTTCGACGAATAGCTGATGAAGAGGTATTTGGACTTCGGCGGCGCCATAGGCTTCGTTACCACCGCCCGTTACCTTCGATCAACAATCGGAGTCAGACCGTCTGCGCCCGTTCACGTGCCATGAGCCACAGCAGCATCGCGCCCGCGACTGCCACCACCGGGAACATCACGATATTCACGAGATACCAGCCGTAATGGGCGAGCATCGAGCCCGACAGGAACGAGCCGATCGCCATGCTGCCGAAGATGAGGAAATCGTTGAACGCCTGCACCTTGTTGCGCTCCTCGGGGCGATGACACTCGCACACCATCGTGGTGGCGCCGACGAAGGAGAGGTTCCAGCCGACGCCGAGCAGGACGAGCGCGGTCCAGAAATGCGCGACCGTTATCCCTGAGAGTCCCACCACGGCCGAGAGACCGAGGATGATCAGCCCGGCCGCCGTCACCCGCGCGACGCCGAAGCGCAGTATCAGCGAGCCGGTAAAGAAGCTCGGTGCGTACATGGCAAGCACATGCCACTGGATGCCGAGCGTCGCATTGGAGACCGAATGGCCGCAGTCGATCATGGCGAGCGGCGCCGAGGTCATCATCAGGTTCATCAGCGCGTAGCTCGCGACGCCGCACACGACCGCCACGACGAAGCGCGGCTGGCGCGCGATCTCGGCGAGCGGCCGGCCGCCCCCGCCCTGCCGTCCGGCATCGAAGTCCGGCGCGCGGAAGAGCGCCAGGATGATCGCCCCCGCGATCACGGCGAATAACGCCTGGCCGAGATAGCTCGCCGCGAACAGGAACGGCGGGGTGAGGTCCTTGGTGAAGATCACGAGTTGCGGCCCGAGGATCGCAGCGAACAGGCCGCCCGCCATCACGAACGACACCGCCTTGGGCTTGAACGCCGCGCTCGCGGTATCGGCCGCGCCGAAGCGGTAGGAGTTGTGCGAGGCCGCGTAGAGCCCGCCGCAGAACGTCGCCAGAAGGAAGAGCCAGAAATTCGCCTGCAGGATCGCCGCGTAGCCGATCAGCCCCGCCGTCGCGCCGCAGACTGCGCCGGTCGTGAAGGCGGTGCGCCGGCCGAAGCGCTTCGCGATCAGGCCGACCGGCAGCGTGCCGGCCCAGATGCCGACCACCATCATGCTGATCGGCAGCGTTGCGAGGCTGCGGTCCGGCGCGAGCATCGCGCCGAGAATACTGCCCGTGGCCACGATCACCGTATTGTTGCCGCCGGCCAGCGCCTGCCCGACGGCAAGCACGAGCGCATTGCGCTTGGCGAGCCGGTCGCCTGCTGCGGCATCGAAGGGCGTTTCGGCGATCGCCGACATCAAATTCCCCGGTAGGCGATTCTTGTAGAAAAGGCCGGTCGTTCTAGCCCGCCCGGGAGGATGGCGCTACTGCGCAGGCCGCAGGCCTGAATTGCGCGGGTCAGCGCGGGTCAGAAATGACTGTATGCGGGGCGCGCAAGGACCAGCGGCGATCCGGACGGGTCCAGGAAGCTCGGGGCCCCGTCGCCTTCCACGATCCGACCGATATCGGTGACCGTAATGCCGCGGCGCTCCGCGGCGGCGCGGAAATCCGGAATCCAGTCGGCCGGCAGCGTGCCGAGGATTTCGTAGTCCTCGCCGCCGGAAAGGATTGCTTCCATCAGGCTCGGATCGCTACCGAGCGCGCGCGCGGCGGCCGGCGAGAGCGGCACGCGCGTCACGTCGATGTCGGCGGAGACGCCGGACGCACGGCAAAGCTTGGCGAGGTCGCCCGCAAGTCCGTCGGAGATATCCATCGCGGCCGAGGCATTCGTGCGAACCAACTCGGAAAGCGCCACGCGCGGCTGCGGCAGCCGATAGCGCGCGACGAGATGATCGCTCATCGCGGCGTCGAGCCCCCAGGCGCTGGCGTTTCCGGCATCTTGCCGCAGGCGTAGGCCCAGCGCCGCATCGCCGATCGTCCCGCTGACGAATACCCGTTCGCCTGCGGTTGCACCCGAGCGGCGGACCATCGTGCCCAACGGCAGCGTGCCGAAGGCCGCGATCGAGATGCTGATCGGCCCCGGCGTCGCATCCGTGTCGCCGCCGAGCAGCGGGCATTCATAGGCCTCGGCATCCTCGCCGAGGCCGGCCGCGAACGCCGCGATCCAGTCCTCCGGGATGTCCCGCGGCAGCGCGATCGAGAGGAGAAAGCCGAGCGGCCTTGCGCCCTTGGCGGCAAGGTCGGAGAGATTGACGCGCAGCGCCTTGCGGGCGACCCCGTCCGCGGGATCGTCAGGAAAGAAATGCACCCCCGCGATCAGCCCGTCGGTCTTGAGCACGAGATCGCGGCCAGGCGGCGGCGTGATCGCGGCAGCATCGTCGGCGAGACCGAACGCGCCGCGATGCGTCGCGAGCGGCCGGAAATAGCGCGCGATCAGGCGGTCTTCGGCGGATTCGAACGCGTCGTCGGTCACGGTACCCTACCCCGCAGCCTTGCCAAACTCCGCACCGCGCAGGTTGCGCGCGAGCTGGTCGAGCACGGCGTTGACCATTCCGGTCTCATCGCCATCGAGGAACGCGTGCGCGATGTCGACGTACTCCGAAACAACCACCCGCGCCGGGACGTCGCCGCGCGCCGAGAGCTCGTAAGCCCCTGCCCGCAGCACGGCCCGCATCAGCGCTTCGACACGCTTGAGCGGCCAGCCCGCCACGAGCAGCCGGTCGACCATCGGATCGAGGACGCGCTGTTCGGCCAGCACGCCGCTGACGATGCCACGGAAGAACGCCGCCTCGGCCGGGAGATATTGCGAGCCGTCGACCTCGCGCCCGATCCAATGGCTCTCGAATTCGGCATAGATCTCGTTCACCGGCGTCGAGGCGATATCCATCTGGTAGAGCGCCTGCACGGCGGCGAGCCGCGCGGCGCCCCGGCGGTTCGCCTTGCGCGCCTCGTCGCTCGGCGCTGCGCGCGTCATCGTTTGCCCCGGCCCAAGAGCTGGCGCTTGAGCCGCACCAGCGAAAGCGCGGCACGCGCCGCGCCCCCGCCCTTGTCCGCGCCTGTCGGACGCGCGCGCGCTTTCGCCTGCGCGTCGGTGTCGACCGTGAGGATGCCGTTGCCGATCGGCAGGCCGAGCGCGGACGACAATTCCATGATCGCGCGCGCGGACTCGCCTGCGACGATGTCGTAATGGCTGGTCTCGCCGCGGATCACGCAGCCGAGCGCCACCACGCCATCGTATGCGGGTTCCTCGTTATTGTGCGCGGCATTCATCGCGATGATGATGGCCGGCGGGATTTCGAGCGCGCCCGGAACCGTGACGACCGAAAACTCCGTCTGCGCCTCTTTCAGCACGCGCCTGGCGCCGCGCAACAGCATGTTGGCGATGTCGTCGTAATAGCGCGACTCGACCACGAGGATGCGCGCGCCTTTCACGCCCGTCTCCCTGCGCTGCGTCTGTCTGCGAGGGCGTGCCATCTAACGTGTCTCCATCAGGCGCGCCGCATAGCGCGCCATCACGTCGACCTCGAGATTGATCGCGGCGCCCGGCTTCAGCGTGCCAAACGTCGTGACGGTCAACGTATGCGGAATGATCAACACCGAGAACGTATCGTCCGCAACCGCGTTGACTGTCAACGACACCCCATCGAGCGCAACCGAGCCCTTCTGCGCGATGAAGCGCGCGAGCGCGTGCGGCACGCGCAGCGTCAGTTGCGCCATATCGGTCAGGTCCTCGCGCGCAACGAGCTCGGCGAGGCCATCCACGTGGCCGCTGACCAGATGACCGCCGAGCTCGTCGCCCATCTTCAGCGAGCGTTCGAGATTGACGCGCGTGCCTTGGCGCCAGCTCCCGACCGTGGTGAGCCGCAGCGTCTCGGCGGCGGCATCGACCGAGAATGTGTGGCGGCTACCGCTCATTCCCGTCGCGACGGCGGTCATGCAGATGCCGCCGCAGGCGATCGATGCGCCGATGGCAATCGTCGACGAGTCGTAGCTGCTTGCGATCACAAGCTGGCGCAGGCCCTCGGCTCGCTCGTTGACGGCGACCACTTCCCCGATGTCGCTCACGATGCCGGTGAACATCTAGCTCCGCTCGAATGTGTCGAGACGATCCGCGCCGATCTGGTCGCTCCGCACCAACCGCAGTCGCGGCGACTGCGTCAAGGCGGTCAGCGGCATTCCGTCGAACGCGTCTATCCCCTCGCCGATGGCGTTTGGCGAGCGGAACAGCGCCGCCGCGTCGACCAGATCGGCCGCCAGGAACGCCGCCGACACGATCGGGCCGGCCTCGACCATGACGCGGGTGATGCCGCGCTCCGAGAGCGTGCCCAGCACGGCGGCCAGATCGAGCCTGCCTTCCGCGCCCGGCACGCGGAGGACCTCGACGCCGAGGTCCGCGAGCGGGCGTTCCGTTCCGGCCGGCGTCGCCTCGCCGGCGAAAGCCCAGGTGAGCGTTTGCGCCGCGCTGGTCGAAAGCCGCGATCCCGGTGGCAGCCGCAGCGCGCTGTCGAGCACGACGCGCACCGGCGAGCGGTGCGCCATCCCTGGCAACCGGCAGGTGAGCTGCGGATCGTCGGCCAGCACCGTGCCGATGCCGGTGAGCACCGCATCGCTCGTCGCGCGCATGAGGTGCACGCGCGCGGTCGCGGGCTCGCCGGTGATCCGCGCCGGCTTGCGGCCCGCAAGTGCAACCTTGCCGTCGGAAGACACCGCGAGCTTGAGGATCACATGCGGCCGCCCGTCGCGCACGCGCCTGATATGCCCGGCATGCGCGCGCCGGGCTTCCTCGGCGCCGAGACCGACATCGACCGCGATGCCCTGTGCGGTGAGGCGCGCATGCCCTTGGCCCGCGACCTTCGGGTTGGGGTCCTCGATCGCCGAGACGACGCGCGCGATGCCGGCCGCGATGATCGCGTCGACGCAGGGCGGCGTCTTGCCGTGATGCGAGCAGGGCTCCAACGTCGCATAGATCGTCGCGCCGCGCGCCGCTTCGCCCGCCCGCCGCAGCGCCTGCGCCTCGGCGTGCGGCCGCCCGCCCGGCTGGGTCCAGCCGCGGCCGACGACGATGCCGTCCTTCACCACGACCGCGCCGACCGCCGGATTGGGCCACGCATTGCCGAGCCCGCGCCGCCCGAGGGCGAGCGCGAGGGACATGAAGCGGTGATCGTCGGCATCCGGCATCGGGTGCGTTGTACCCCGCGAACCCAAGCGCCCGCTATGCGTTATCGGTGCGGAGGAAATGCCATGCCGTCAACGGCTGTGGAGCACATCGGCTATGACGAAGCCGCGCGCGAGCTTCATGTCACGTTCGTGGGTGGCGGCGTCTATACCTATTATCACGTCCCGAAACAGGTCCATGCGGCGTTTCGGGCAGCCTCTTCCAAGGGACGCTTCCTGAACGACTTTATCAAGAACCGCTACGACTTCCGCAGGCACGCGCGCTCGGCATGAGGCCTGCTACTTCCGCGCCGTTGCGGGCACTTTCGGCGGCTCGTCCTCGCCCGCGAGCTCGGCGAGCGCGGTCTCGAAGTCCTTCGCCTCGCGGAAATTGCGATAGACCGAGGCGAAGCGCACATAGGCGACGTCATCAAGCTCGCGCAGGTGCGCCATGATGCTCTCGCCGATCGTCTCGGACGTGACTTCGCTTTCGCCCAGGCTTTCGAGCTCCTGCACGATCTTGGAGACCGTCTGCTCGATCCGCTCCGGCTCGACATTGCGCTTGCGCAACGCGATCTCGACCGAGCGCGCGAGCTTGTCGCGATCGAACGGCACGCGCCGGCCGTTGCGCTTGATCACGATCAACTCGCGCAGTTGTACGCGTTCGAACGTCGTGAAGCGGAAATTGCAGGCAAGGCAGACGCGGCGGCGGCGGATCGCGGCCGAATCCTCGGTCGGCCGCGAGTCCTTCACCTGCGTATCGAGGCTCGCGCACTTCGGACAACGCATTGCCATGACCCCCACCGGCCGCCTGCGGCGGCCGACCTCCCCTTTCAGGGGGAGGAGAAAAACTACGCCTGGTAAATCGGAAAACGCGTCACCAACGCCTTCACCTTGTCGCGCACCGCGGCTTCGATCAGCGAATCCTCCGCGACGCCCTTCTGCGAGAGCACGTCGAGCACTTCCACGATCAGGTCGGCGATCTGGCGGAATTCCGCGACGCCGAAGCCGCGCGTGGTGCCGGCCGGCGTGCCGAGCCGCACGCCCGAGGTCACCATCGGCTTCTCGGGATCGAACGGGATGCCGTTCTTGTTGCAGGTGATATGGGCACGGCCGAGCGCGACCTCGGCCACCTTGCCGGTGAGGCGCTTGGGGCGCAGGTCGACCAGCATCAGGTGGTTGTCGGTGCCGCCCGACACGATGTCGAGACCCTTGGATTTCAGCCGCTCGGCCAGCGCCTTGGCGTTGGCGACCACATCCTTGGCGTAGACGCGAAAATCCGGCCGCAGCGCCTCGCCGAGCGCGACCGCCTTGGCGGCGATCACGTGCATCAGCGGGCCGCCCTGCAGCCCCGGAAACACGGCCGAGTTCACCTTCTTGGCGATCGCCTCGTCATTGGTGAGGATCATGCCGCCGCGCGGGCCGCGCAGCGACTTGTGCGTCGTCGTGGTCGCGACATGCGCGTGCGGGAATGGCGACGGATGCGCGCCGCCCGCGACCAGCCCTGCGAAATGCGCCATGTCGACCATCAGATAGGCACCGACCTCGTCGGCGATCTCACGGAAACGCTTGAAATCCCAGATGCGCGAATAGGCGGTCGCGCCCGCGATGATGATCTTCGGCTTATTCTCGCGCGCGATGCGCGCAACGTCGTCCATGTCGATGAGCTGGTCCTCGCGCCGCACGCCGTAATGCACCGCGTGAAACCACTTGCCCGACATGTTGACGGGCGACCCGTGGGTGAGGTGCCCGCCGGCCGCGAGATCGAGCCCCATGAAGGTGTCGCCGGGGCTCATCAGCGCGAGGAACACCGCCTGGTTCATCTGACTGCCGGAGTTCGGCTGCACGTTGGCAAAGCCGCAGCCGAACAGCTTCTTGGCGCGCTCGATCGCGATGGTCTCGGCGATGTCGACGAACTGGCAGCCGCCGTAGTAGCGCCGGCCCGGATAGCCTTCCGCGTACTTGTTGGTGAGCACCGAACCTTGCGCCTCGAGCACCGCGCGGCTGACGATGTTTTCCGACGCGATCAGCTCGATCTCGTCGCGCTGACGACCGAGTTCCTTCTCGATCACGTCGGCGATCTCGGGGTCGGATTCGGCGAGGGTAGCCGAGAAGAAAGCGTCTTCCTTCGCGGCGCGAACGGCTTCGGTGGACATGCGGAGTTCCTTGAAACGTCAGGCTCAGGCGGACCAAGTGTCACGCGGCTGTCGCGATACCATATCGGCCGGAGGGCGCCAAGTATTGGGCCACGAATGGGCTAAAGCCCGCTATATCTGGGGCACCGCACGCGTCTTTGATGGTCGCCGTCGACCAGCGCCCGATGCCGGAAACTTGACTTTTTGCCGTCAGACGCCCATATCGTGGTCTCGATCCTTGGCCGAATGACTGGGCCGCTTCGCCTCGTTGCTGATAGGCGTGCACGTTTCAGACACTTATCCAAAATCGAACGAACCGGGACGACGGCCGCAGGTTTGCGAGCCCGAATTCCACGCACGTGTATCGCAAATAGAGGAAGTCTCCCATGAACAAGGGAACAGTGAAGTGGTTCAATAGTCAAAAAGGCTTCGGCTTCATTCAGCCGGACGGCGGCGGCACTGACGTTTTCGTGCACATCAGCGCGGTCGAACGCGCCGGCATGAGCACGCTCAACGAGGGACAGAAAGTGTCCTTCGACGTTGTCGCCGATCGCCGCACCGGCAAGTCCGCGGCTGAAAATCTGCGCGCCGCTCAGTAGCATCGCGCGAGGGCCATTCTGCTTTGACCACGGATGTACTGGCAGAGCTTATGGTTTAGGAATCCCGCGACCGGGACAACCGGGCGCGGGATTCTTTTCATGATGACGATCTCGGGATAGCCTTACTCTTTCATCCTCGAGCCGATGGCGCCAAGTGCGGAGAACCCAATGACCTCATCGAAAGTCGTTGACGAACAGAGGATCCGAGCGACCGCCAAGAAGCAGGACCGCGAACGCGAGGCCTCTCAGGCGATGCGGGAATACCGGGCCGAGAACGCGCGCGTCGACGCGAACACCGCGCGGCTGCGCGCTTTGCGCCTCGCCAAGGAAACCGCCGAGGCGCAGACCGCCGTCGCCGCGCTGCCACCCAAGAAGAAAGCCGCGGCTCGCACGCCGAGCGCCGCGCAGGGCCGCACCCGTTCGCGGAAATCCGCTTGAGCCTCGGGCACAATTCACACGATCTCGCGACCGACGCGCGGCGCGTCAGGCAGATCGTCAGCAGCTACAGCAAGCCGAGCGACGGGCGCAGCATTGCCGAGCTGCTCATCACGCTGTTGCCGCTGGCCGCGTTGTGGGGCGCGGCCTGGTTTACGTTCTGGCTTGGCCATTGGTGGGCGACCCTTCTGATCGCCATCCCTTCGGCCGCATTCCTCGTTCGCCTGTTCATGATCCAGCACGACTGCGGCCACGGCGCCTTCTTCTCCGATCGGCGCGCCAATGACTGGGTCGGCCGCGTCCTCGGCGTCCTCACATTGACGCCTTACGACTTCTGGCGACGCACGCATGCCATCCATCACGCCACGTCCGGCAATCTCGACCGCCGCGGCATCGGCGATGTCGACACGCTGACGGTGCGCGAATATCTCGGGCGCTCGCGCTGGGGACGATTGCAGTACCGTCTCTATCGCCATCCGCTGGTGCTGTTCGGGATCGGCCCGGCATACGTCTTCATTCTGCGGCAGCGTTTGCCGTTCGGGCTCCTGCGCGAGGGTTGGATGCCGTGGCTCAGCACCATGCTCACCAATTTCGCGGTTGCGCTCATCATCGCCACGCTGGTCTGGTTCATCGGCATCAAGGCGTTCGTCGTCGTTCACCTGCCGATCATGCTGCTCGCTGCCTCCGCCGGCGTCTGGCTGTTCTACGTACAGCACCAGTTCGAGGAGACGGCGTGGGCGAACAAGGACGCCTGGACCCAGCACGAACTGGCGCTCCATGGCAGCTCGCATTACGACCTGCCTCCGCTGCTGCGCTGGTTCACGGCGAATATCGGCGTGCACCACGTGCATCATCTGTGCAGCCGCATCCCGTATTACCGGCTGCCGCATGTCCTGCGCGATCATCCCGAACTGCGCGACGTCGGGCGGCTGACGCTGCTTGAAAGCCTGCGTTGCGTTCGCCTCGCGCTATGGGATGATGTGCAGCATCGTCTGGTGTCGTTCCGTGAGGTCAGGGCTGCGCGCACGCGCGGATGACGACGGCACCGCGCAAGCCGGCGGCGAAGAATTGCTTAGGCGATCGCGATCCGGCACCCTATATTACGCCTACTGTCGGCAGCTGGTTATCGGGCGCTGACAGCAGAGAGATGCGCGCGCTCCCGCCTGCAACAGAAGGAGGCGTGCATGCTCCCAACACAAAATTCATCGAAAGCCCCCGCGTACCGGCGCAAGGCGCATCTGTGCGAAAATCTCGCGGCCCATGCGCGATCCGGAGCGGACAGCGAGCAGCTTTTGGGCATGCGCGATAGCTGGCTTTCGCGCGCCGCCAATGCAGATTGGCTCGACGGGGCGCCGCCAATGCCGCCGGCGAATTCCAACGCGCTCATGACCGCGCACCAAGTCTGACCGCCACGATTATTTCGTTCACGTCAAAAATCCGCGTCACTCGATTGAGCCGCCGTACGTTCCCGAGGGCCTCTAGATCGCGAGCAATATGATGGTGAAGACCCTCCAACTTTACGCGTTGTGGACCCTCCTTTCGATCGGAGTGGCAGGAGCCTGCCTTGCTTGGTGGCTGATGTAGCCCGGCGTCGCGTGACGGCGTGAATGCACGAGCCGTTCAGCCTTGAAGTGAAATCCGATTGGCGGGCGTATGCCCCAAGCGTTGCGTCTCGCGTTTCCGTGCCACGCAACAGAAACGGATAGGCCCCGATGACTGATTTGAGCCCGCAGACGCTTCATCTCCTGCCCGGCGACGAGACGGTGCTCAAGTATCTGGGCGCCGCTGCCGTGCTCCAATGGCACAGCTTTCCGGAAGCCGTGCAAAAGACCCTGTTGCAGCAGGCCTCCTCGATTGGCGGATTGCCGCTGGCCGGAGAGCTGCAGGAAAAGACCAGAGATCTCATCCGCCGCACGCGGACCTGAAGCCGTCAATTCACGCATGAATTGAGCGTCTTACATGGTTAACCGGTTATTAACCCGCCGCTCCGAATGTACCGCTCATATGGACTCGGGCGGAGGCGGGAATGCAAAAATCCCTGGCATCGATACTGGTTGGCGGCGTCCTCACTGCCGCAGCGATAGGTCCCGGCTTCGCGGCCGACATGGTGCTGAAGGCAGCGCCGCGGCCTTTCGTTGCGGCTGATTCCTGGACCGGCTTCTACGTCGGCGGAAACGTCGGATACGGCTGGTCGGCGTCGGATGCAACGGCCACCTTCGCGGCAAATCCCCCTCCTCCGGGCGGCGGTCATGTGGATCTCGCCGGAGCCGGCGCGCCGGTGTCCTTCAATATGTCGGGTGCGGTCGGTGGCTTTCAGCTCGGCTACAACTGGCAGCTCAATCAACAATGGGTCGTCGGCCTGGAGGCGGACTTCGACCTGTCCGGCATCAAGGGGCAACGGCTCCTCGAACAACATCTCACCGGTCGTCATTCCCTTCACCTCGACGGCCGACCAGCAGCTCGACTGGTTCGGCACGATCAGGGCGCGCTTGGGCTTCTTGGCGATGCCTAATCTGTTGGTTTACGGCACCGGCGGTTTCGCCTACGGGCACGTCAAGCAAAGCATCGCTTACAACAACAATACCGGCACCCCGGCCGACTTCGACGGCATCTGCCCGGCCGGTCCGGCGACCTGTTACGTTGGATCGTCGTCGCGCATCGCGACTGGATGGACCGTTGGCGGCGGCCTCGAATACGCCCTGATGAACCATTGGACGATCCGCGCCGAATATCTTTACGTCAACCTCGGCGGCAACGGCCTGACCGAGAGCGTGGTCGGGGGCGTAACCCCGGGCTTCGCGCCAAGCACCATCAATGCGCAATACAACGACATCGCGCTCCACATCGCGCGCGTCGGCGCGAACTACAAATTCTGATGACTTGACGCGGCGAACCGTAGCCGGGGCTTGAGCAAAGCGAAAACCGGGATCGCGCCGCAAAGTCAGTCCCCGGTTTCGCGGCGCTCAACCCGGGCTACGCCCCTGATTACGTGAGCCCGAGCGTAGTGTATCTTACCGCCATCGTAGCTCCGCGGTTTTACTGCGCCAAAAAGCCAGGCCAAATGCGAGCGTTTTTTGAAAAAGCCTTGCCGATAGTCCTGAACGCTTTGGGCTCCGTCGCAATGCTGATTACGATCTGCATGCTGGTGATTTTGGTCGGCGCGATCGGAGCGTTTTTTGGTTTTGCATACACCAAGGAATACGATCTTCCCGTTTCCCTTCAGCGTGGCGCGATGGCCTTGTGCGCGATCCTGGCGCCGGTGTGGCTTGGTGTCTGGCTGTGGCGACGGGTCATCAGACCGGACGACGATCCACCACGCTCAAGCTGAGATACTGCACGCAATCTTCGACGGTCAGGCGTCAGCCCTGCGTGCTTCTCATTGCGGCGAAGTGACATGAGGCGAACGTGAATCGCGCTGCCGTGTCGCGAGCCACCAGTAAAGTCCCGCCGTCACGAGTCCGGCCAGGGGAAATATGGCCGTCAGCGGATCGGCAGCCCAGCGCGGGAAGAAGACCCAGAAACTTTCTGTTGGAGGTCCCGAATCCGGGCCACTGCTCTTCCACGCCAACAAGGTCAGCGGCACGAACGCCAGCGCGCCCAGTACCAAGCCCAGCAGGCAGACCTTTAAGCCCGTCACCGGTCGCCACAAGGAAAGCAGAAACAGCGAGGGCAGGAAGAGGAAAATCGTCGTGCCGTAGGAGATGACACAGCTTGGGACGAACAGGATCAGGAACCCTAGTACCGAGCCGTCCGTCTGGAGAAGACCCAGCATCACGGCGCAAAACACCAGCGGCACCAACAAAGGTGCTAGAACCAGGGCAGCCCAACTGAAGCGCATCGTCTCCGCTCCGCAAAGTGTCGGATAGAGTTGCAGCTCGCTGAAAATGACCGTCGCGCAGGCATCTCATACTCGCCTAGTCGGCCTAACAGTCTGTCAACGGCACCTCACCGGGAGCCTTTCGGCTTATGGGCCCGAAGCAGTCATTGAGCAGCAGTCGATTCAAGAAAGATGTTTCTCGAGGAACGTCTCCATCGCCTCATAAAATTCGAAGCGGTTCTCTTCATTCGCGAAGCCGTGCCCCTCGTTCTCCTTGATCAGATATTCGACCGCGATGCCGTGCTTTTTGAGCGCCGCGACCATCTGATCGGATTCATTGATGTTGACGCGTGGATCCTGTGCGCCCTGCGCAATCAGGAGCGGCACGCGAATATTGTCCGCGTGCATGACCGGCGATGCCTCGGCGAGCAACTCTTTGTCCGTTTCTGGATTGCCGACCATCTCGTAAAACATGTCGAGCATCGGCTTCCAATAAGGTGGAATGGTTTTCAGGAACGTGAACAGATTCGACACGCCGACGAAGTCGACGCCGCAGGCGTATAACTCGGGCGTGAAGGTCAGGCCGGCGAGCGCGCAGTAGCCGCCATAGCTGATACCGTAGATGCAGACGCGCTTTGGGTCGGCGATGCCCTGCGCTATGGCGTACCGGACTCCGTCAGTCACGTCGTCCTGCATCCGCTTGCCCCATTGCCTGAAGCCTGCTTCCCAGAACGCGCGGCCGTAGCCGGTCGAACCGCGGAAGTTCATCTGCAGGACGGCATAGCCGCGGTTGACGAGAAACTGGACTTCCGGGTTGTAACCCCAGGCGTCGCGCGCCCACGGGCCGCCATGCGGGTTGACAATGAGTGGCAGGTTTTTGCCGCCCCCTTGGGGCAAGGTGAGGTAGCCGTGGATCGTGAGGCCGTCGCGCGCCTGATACGCGATCGGCTTCATCTCGGCGAGATCGCCTTCGGGGAGCCACGGCGCGATCTCGGCCAGTTTGGTCAACGTCTTGGCCGTCGCATCGTAGAGATAGCGAACGCCTTGGGTGCGATCGCTCCACGCCGCGACGACGAAAATGCTTTCATCCCGATCGTGGCTCTGCAGGTCGATCTTATAGCCCGGAAGCTGCGTTTGCAGATCGGCGTAGATCGTTTCAGTTTCGGCGTCGAAGACCTTGCGCTGGCCCTTGGAGGTTACAAACTGCGCCTCGGTGTAGACCTTGCGTTTGCGTGACCAGGCAAGGCCCGACACGTCGACCTCCGGATGCTGGAAGATGACGCTCTCCTCCCTGGCGGTTGCCGGGTCGACACGCACGATCGCCGCCTTGTCGCGGTTGATGTTGGAGGAGGCGAACAGGAGCTTGTTATCGAAGTCGAAAAACAGTGGCTCAATCTGTTCCTTGAAGTTCGTTGTAATGACCGTCGTGAAGGGAGTGTGCTCGTCAGGCCGGTGCAGGACGCTGGCATTCACACCGTCGGTGACGAGCCCAAGCCGGATACATCCAGTGTGATCAGTGACCCAGCGGGTCACGTTGCCCGGATTCTCCGCAATGAGCGTGGGCTGTTTGGTGTTGAGATCGACACGGTAGACGTCGAAGACCTCCGGGTCGCGCTTGTTCATCTCGATGATCAATTCGTCGTCGTGATCGAAACGAGGGTCGACGATATTGGCGCGCACCTTCTCGAACGGCGTGAGGTCGACAAGATTCTTGCCGTCGGCGTCGACGACCACCACGTGAACATTCTCATCGCCCTTGAAGTCTTTCAGATAGACGATGCGGCTTGAGCCCTTCCAGAAATATCCCCACACATCGCGCTCTGTTTCGCTGGTGATGCGAACGGCGTCTCCGCCCGCGCGCGACTGCACGAAGACGTTCATGCGGCTCTGGTACGGCTGCATGAACGAAATGCTGCTGCCGTCGGGCGAGACCTGAAATCTCGACCGTTCCGGGTTCCTGAAGAAATCGCGCAACGGAATCGGTTTGGCGCGGTCGTGTGTGCTCATCGCTGGGGGCATGGGCTACCTGACTTGTCGATTCTCTCGCGCGGAATAATACCAACCCTCACAATGAGT
>PLJS01000259.1 GCA_003140315.1 Hyphomicrobiales bacterium | reverse complement strand
TCTGACACAGTAGGACTAGGACGGCGAACATCTACTTGATCGCGAAATCTTCCTTGGTGAGCTTGGTGCCCTTCATCTCTTCCCGCATCCATACCGGAAGCATTCCCCTGCCCGCCCACTTCAGATTCTTGTCCTTCTTGGACTGGTACTTGGGCTCGGCCTTCCGGCGCTTGCCCTTTTTCGGAATCATCATCACGGCACGAACGGCCTTGGCGACTTTGTTATTGGCGTAGACCGCGAGCCCGTCGAGCTGGCCTTGAAGATATTCCCGCTGCTGCTGGACCTTGGCCGCAAGCACGTCTTCGAGGTTGGCGATGAACGAGCGGAGTTGACCGACTTCCATCTTCGCGAAGTTCTTGGTCAGACCCTTTACGCCCGCAGGCCTTCCGACCTTCTTCTTATTCTTTGAGCCAGGGGGACGACCGCGCCGTGCCTTCTTCACCATGATGACCCTCAATATTGAACTGGAGATTCGTGTCGTATAGGCACTTTCGTTGCGTTTTGAAACCCCCGCAAGGAAGACGTGTCTTATCGCGCGCCCGCTCCGGCATGCTATTGGTGCCGTTGGACGAGCCGCACCGGATACAGGCCGCGCTGAAAGAGCAGCCAGCTCTATTATCGCACCTGATCTGAATGAGGATGTGATGACCGACAAATCGAATGGGCTAGCCGTAGCCGCGCTGATTATTTCCATAGGGACGGCGGCGTTCTCGATTTATCAATGGTGGAACAGCGAGCGAAGCTCGCGTATCAATGCCGCGATGGAAGTGTCCAAGCACTATCTGGAAGACAAGGAACTCAACGCGGCACGCATGGAGATCAACATGATGGTCTCCGTTAAGCAGCAGACGGTCAGCGTCGAGAGTTCCTTGGCGACGCGCGCTTACATTTCCTGGCTCAACTATGTGGCTTTCCTCTCGAACAATGAGCGGCTCGATCCTGACTATCTGGCTGAACTTCTGACATGCGACATCATTTCGAAGGGGCAGATGGTACGGCAATTCGCGAAAAACCCCAACCCGAATCTGCAAAGCGTGTCGGTTTCAGACATTGACGAATTTGCTCGTCGCCTAAGGAGCGACCACCGATGCAAGCCGACGAATTGAGAGATAGGGCATGGTCATCGCGCCGCACGCTGCCGCCGCGCCGGTGTGGATAAGCCTGTCGACTAGACCAGGGCGCGTACTCATAAATCCGGTTCTGTAGGGGTGCCCATTTCTCGGGTCGGTTATCGGAGCTAAATCGCGGTCCGATCGGGATTATCTTTTGTCGACCTTGTATCCTCTTGACATTTGTTCCCGTTTGCCGCCCCGCACAATGGCCACAGCCAAGAATCTCTAGCAAGAACTTTGGTAGGCGTACCATGTCGCAGCTCTCACAGGATGAACTTAACGAGATTTGGCGCAAGCAAAAAGAATGGGAGCTTGATCGACGCGAGAAGTTTCGCAACGCGCTGCTGATGACGCCTCCTCCTGTGCCCGACAAGTACGTTGGCCTCCTCGTCAAACTGCCGGATGCTGACTTTCGCGATATAATGCTCGACCATCCGGCCTACGATCTCTCGGAGAAACGAGCGACCTACCGCACCAGCTTTGCGATTATGGAGCTTTGCTATCGGGACCTGATGGCGGTTCTGGATGACTTCGCCGCAAAGGCGACGGATGACGACAACGACCTTATCGGCCCTCTCGGAAAAGACACTCTCAAAGCCATCGAGCTGCGCATCCAGAAGGAGGTGTTTGCGATCACAGGGGCGGCGCATGCGCTGGTGGATCACAGTCGGCTGGAGACCGACACCATCACCTTCCCGGATCGAGACAAGAAGATTGCCGAATGCTTTGGCTCAGACGGTCTCAACAACTTCATCCTCAAACTGCGAAACCTGCTTCACCACGTGCACTCCGTGGAAGCAGGCTGGAGCGTCCGATATGGCTTCAGGGACGGTACGAGGCGCGCCTCGTTCCGCTTCAACAAGGAGAACCTTTTGCGCGTGGTGTCGAGGCACTACAGCGGCAAGAAACGCGCAGAGCTCGAAGCCTTCATCAAGCTCTGGCCTGAAGACATCAGCCTCAGGGGACTGTTCATCGAGTACCGTATGTTATGCGCTTGGGTCGATCTTCTCAATCAAAGTCGGATCATCGTCACTCGTCCGCGAGCTATTGACCCGCTTCGAGACCGGCCATTTTTGCAGCAGGTCCTCCCCGCCCGGCTTCATGAGCGCCGCCGCGTCGTTCACGTCGCCGCGCTCCCACTGCTCAAAGTCTTTGGCTTCCAGCACCACCGGCATGCGGTCGTGGACTTCCGCCACGAACTTATTGGGCTCGGTGATGACCATGGCGCAGGAGCGTATCCGCTCGCTTGTCTCCGGGTTGTTCCAAACGTCTTCGATAGCGGCGATCGTCATGACGTGGCCGTCGCGCCGAGTGAAATAGTACGGCTGTTTGCCACTCGGCGTGGTGTGCCATTCGTAATAGCCGGAGACCGGCATGAGGCAGCGTCGTTTCTTGAACGAATCCCTGAAGAAGGGCTTCGTCTGCACCGTCTCTGCCCGAGCATTGAAGGTGGCGAGGCGCAACTCCTTGAGCGGCTTCGACCACCAGCCGGGAACGATCCCCCAGCGCATCGGCACGAGTGCCCGTTTGCCGTCGCCCATTACGATCACGTCCACTTGCGTGGTCGGACAGACATTGTAGCGAGGCTGAAGGTTCGTTTGTGGGACGATGAACAGGCTATAGTAAGCGTGGATTTCCGCCCAGGTGTATTCCCGCGCGAAGCGCCCGCACATTGGCCAGCCTTAGCCGTGCTCGCGCATCTTTTCATCGACTTCTTTGACGCCGCGATCCAGAACACGGGCAATCTCAAAGGCGACTTGTCCGCGCTCTATCCTTTCGCGCAGGATGCGCAGATCCATTTGAACCCAGGGGTTGCCTTCGTTCGGCTCAACTCTGATGGCGAGCTGGCGCGCCTTATCGAACACTTCGGCCCGTGCGGCTTCGTCGGTCGGCGCCACATCCTGGACCACGCCGACGGCGAAGTTATTCAGAAGTGTGCGCAGGAAATCGACGGTGCCGGGCGCAAAGTCCTCTTTGGAGCCGTTGACCAAATCATCCAGCACGGCTTCGACGAGCTGTACTCGGGCGTCATCCACGGTCGGCATCCTCATGGCTAAGCCACGATATGGCAGTTTGAGCTCGCCGGCTCTAGGCCAGTCACGGCAGGTCGCGTAGCGAAAGTTTCCCGCGGGCGAAGCCCGAAGACACCAGCGACTCCAGGCGCTCGACCCTGGCGCACAGAAAGCTGTTGGCCACTACGAGCGCGCGTACGGCGGCGCGTGGATTCCCGAATCAACGCGGGGAGCGTTCTGTGTTGCTAGGGCGTTGCTAAGAGCCTAGTTCGCAACGGCTAAGTCTTGGTGCGGGCGGAGAGATTCGAACTCTCACGACTTGACAGTCGAGGGATTTTAAGTCCCTTGCGTC
>PLJS01000173.1 GCA_003140315.1 Hyphomicrobiales bacterium | reverse complement strand
TCGATCTCGCCGTCCTTGATGAAGAGTTCGCCGGGGATCATCTGACTATTCCTATCTTATCGGCTCATGCACGGTGACCAGCTTGGTGCCGTCGGGAAACGTCGCCTCGACCTGGATGTCGTGGATCATCTCGGGGATGCCGTGCATCACCTGGGCGCGCGAGATCACGTGCGCACCGGCCTGCATCAGCTCGGCGACTGACTTGCCGTCGCGCGCGCCCTCAAGAATGAAATCGGTGATCAGCGCGACCGCCTCCGGATGGTTGAGCTTGACGCCGCGCTCGAGCCGCCGGCGCGCCACCATCGCCGCCATGGCGATCAGGAGCTTGTCCTTTTCGCGCGGAGTGAGATTCATCGCGTCACCGTCAATTCGTCCAAAGCCGCGGCAACGAACCGCGCACCGCCGTCATAACATGCACGAGGTCGTGGCGTAACGCCGCCCCGTCGCGAGCGCACAGCCGTACGGCGGCGAGCCCGTTCCAGGCCGACGCGCCGACTTCGCCCACGAACTCGGCCTCCAGACTGCGCACCGCCGCAACCGTCGCGCCGTCGCCCGGAACGATGAGTACGGTCGCGACCGCGACGCCGCCGCGCGTCACCGCCGCCTCGCCGAGCTTTGCGGCAATCGCGCCGTCGAGCCGCACGGTCTCGGCATAGATCAGCCGGCCATCGCGCCGGATGCGCCAGCGATCGGTCAGCGCGCCCTCCTCCACCGTCTCGCCCATGCCGGAACGCCCGAATATGATGCCCTCCACGAGGAGGAGCCGCGCATCGGCCGCGAGATCGGCCTCGATCGTGCGTGCAAGGCGTGCGCGGTCGAACAGGATCGTCTCCTGCGGCAGCCAGGCGAGCGCCGCCCCGGCCTTGACGTGCAGCTTCACGTCGATGGTCGAGTCCGGTCCGAGCGTCCGATAGACCTTCTCGGCCGCCGCCGTGGTGACGGCGAGGCGCGCGCCTTGCCCGACCGAAATGTCCAGATCGAACCGGTCACCGCCCGCGACCCCGCCCGCAGTGTTGAGGATGACGGCTTCCATCTCGGGAGACGTCGTGTTGGGGCAGCGCACGCGCAGCGATCCAGCCTCATGCACGCGCTCGCGCCGCGTCACGCCGCCATGTGCCTTCACGGAAAGATCGATGCGGCCGACCGCGCGGTTGGCGGCGAAGATCGCGTCTCGGTCTGTTCCTTCCCCCGCTTGCGGGGGAGGGTTAGGGAGGGGGCCAACGCGCAGCGGCATGAAGAAGACCCCCACCCGACGCACTTCGTGCGTCGACCTCCCCCTTTCAGGGGTGGGTTAAGAAACTAGATCGCCATCGCGCGCTTGAGCGCCGCCTCGTCGAGTTTCGCGCGGTCCGACGCATAGACCACCGACCCGCGATCCATCACCAGGAAATGGTCGCCCAGTTCCTGCGCGAAGTCGAGATACTGCTCGACCAGCACGATGGCGATCTGTCCGAGACCGCGCAGGTACGAGATCGCGCGGCCGATGTCCTTGATGATGGAGGGTTGGATGCCCTCGGTCGGCTCGTCGAGCAGCAACAGACGCGGCCGCATCACCAGCGCGCGGCCGATTGCGAGCTGCTGCTGCTGGCCGCCCGACAGGTCCCCGCCGCGCCGGCGCAGCATGCTCTTGAGCACGGGAAACAGCGTGTAGACGTCGGCGGGAATCTCGCGCTCGGCGCGCTTGAGCGGCGCGAATCCGGTTTCGAGATTTTCCTCGACCGTCAGCAATGGAAAGATTTCGCGTCCCTGCGGCACGTAGGCGATGCCACGGCGCGCGCGGTCGGCCGGCCGCAACGCCGTGATGTCGTCACCCTCCCACACGATGTTGCCCTTGCTCACTGCATGCTGACCCATCAGCGCGTCGAGCAGGCTCGTCTTGCCGACGCCGTTGCGGCCGAGCACGCAGGTCACCTTGCCGGGCTCGGCCTGCATGCTGATCCCGCGCAGCGCTTGCGCCGCGCCGTAGTGCAGATCGATCGCGTTGACTTGGAGCATGATCTACCGCCCGAGATAAACTTCGACCACGCGGTCGTTCTGCGACACCTGGTCGATCGTTCCTTCGGCCAGCACCGAGCCTTCGTGCAGGCACGTCACTTTCACGCCGAGTTCTCGCACGAAGGTCATGTCGTGCTCGACCACCACGACGGTCTTGTGCTTGTTGATCTCCTTGAGCAGATCCGCGGTCTGATGCGTCTCGACATCGGTCATGCCGGCGACCGGCTCATCGACCAGCAGCAGCTTCGGATCCTGCGCCAGCAGCATCCCGATCTCGAGCCACTGCTTCTGCCCGTGCGAGAGGCTGCCGGCGACGCGCGAGCGCACCGCGCCGAGACGGATGATGCCGAGGATCTCGTCGATGCGCGACTGCTCGGCTACGCCCTCTCGCCACAGCACGGTCTTGCGCACGCGCCGCTCGCCCTTGAGCGCGAGCAGCAGATTGTGCTCGACGGTGTGCATGTTGAACACGGTCGGCTTCTGGAATTTGCGGCCGATCCCGAGCTCGGCGATCTGCGTCTCGTCGAGCTTGGTCAGATCATACGAGCCGTCGAAATAGACGTCACCCTTGTCCGGCCGGGTCTTGCCGGTGATGACGTCCATCATGGTGGTCTTGCCGGCGCCGTTCGGGCCGATGATGGCGCGCATCTCGCCGGCCTCGACCGCGATGGAAAGATCGTTGAGCGCGCGGAAGCCGTCGAACGACACCGAGACGGCGTTGAGATAGAGCAGCGCCTGCGTCGTGCGCATGTCCATGGCCGTCTACTCCGCCGCCTTCGGGGCTGGTTCGTTCGGCGTGATGCCGTCTTCCGCCGCCGCCGACGCTTTGCGGTCGCGCAGCGCACCCGAATAATGCCGCACGGTGCCGACGATGCCGCGCGGCAGCAGCAGCGTGACGAGGACAAACAGGCTGCCGAGCAGGAACAGCCAATAGGGCGCGAGCGGGCCGGAGGTAAAGGTGGTCTTGCCGTAATTGACGATGACCGCGCCGATCGCGGCGCCGATCAGCGTGCCGCGCCCGCCGACCGCGACCCAGATGACCGCCTCGATCGAATTGGCGGGCGCGAATTCGCTCGGGTTGATGATGCCGACCTGCGGCACATAGAGCGCACCCGCCACGCCCGCCATGCAGGCCGAGAGCGTGAAAACGAACAGCTTGTAGTTCTCCACCCGGTAGCCGAGGAAGCGCGTGCGCGACTCCGCGTCGCGGATCGAGACCAGCACCATGCCGAGCTTGGACGCGACAATCGTGCGGCAGATGAAGAAGCCGATGATCAGCGCCAGAACCGAGATCGCGAACAATGCCGCGCGCGTTTCCTGCGCCTGCACGTTGAAGCCGAGGATGTCCTTGAAATCGGTCAGTCCGTTATTGCCGCCGAAGCCGAAATTGTTGCGGAAGAAGCCCAGCAGCAGCGCATAAGTCAGCGCCTGGGTGATGATCGACAGATAGACGCCGGTGACGCGCGAGCGGAACGCGAACCATCCGAACACGAAGGCCAGGACGCCCGGCACCAGGAACACCATCAGCACCGCATAGGCGAAATGATTGAAGCCGTACCAAAAGACCGGCAGCTCCGGCCAGTTCAGGAACACCATGAAGTCGGGCAGGATCGGATTGCCGTAGACGCCGCGCGTGCCGATCTGGCGCATCAGATACATGCCCATCGCGTAGCCGCCGAGCGCGAAGAACGCGCCGTGGCCGAGCGAGAGGATGCCGCAATAGCCCCAGATCAGATCGATCGACAGTGCCAGGATCGCGTAGCAGACATATTTGCCCCACAGCGCCACGAGATATGTCGGCACGTGCCAGACCGAGGACTCCGCCGTCAGCAGATTGAGCGCCGGCACCAGGACCCCGATGGCGACCAGCACCAGGATGAACGCGACGGCGCCGCGGTCGAGCGCACGGATGAGCGGCGAGGAGGTCATGCCTCGATCGCCCGGCCCTTGAGGGCGAACATGCCGCGCGGACGCTTCTGGATGAACAGGATGATGAAGACCAGGATCGCGATCTTGCCGAGCACCGCGCCGGCGAACGGTTCAAGGAACTTGTTGGCAATGCCGAGCGTGAATGAGGCGACTAGCGTGCCCCAGAGATTGCCGACGCCGCCGAACACGACGACGAGGAACGAGTCGATGATGTAGCCCTGCCCGAGATTGGGGCTGACGTTGTCGATCTGCGAGAGCGCGACACCCGCGATACCGGCGATCCCCGAGCCGAGCCCGAAGGTGAGCGCATCGATGCGCGCGGTGCGTATCCCCATTGAGGCCGCCATGGCCCGGTTTTGCGTGACCGCGCGCATCTCCAGACCGAGCCGCGTGAAGCGCAGCAGCGCGAGCAACCCGACAAACACGGCAAGCGTGAACACGATGATCCACATCCGGTTGTACGTGATGGTGATACCGCCGAGCTCGAACGCGCCGCTCATCCAGCCGGGATTGCCGACTTCCTTGTTGGTCGGGCCGAACGCCGAGCGAACCGCCTGTTGCAGGATCAGCGAGATGCCCCAGGTCGCGAGCAGCGTCTCCAGCGGGCGGCCATACAGAAAGCGGATAACGGTGCGCTCGATCAGGATGCCGACCGCGCCCGCGACCAGGAAGGCGAGCGGCAGCGCGATCATCAGCGAATAGTCGAACAGTCCGGGATTACGCGTGCGGATGAGATCCTGCACCACGTAGGTGGTGTAGGCGCCAAGCATCACCATCTCGCCATGCGCCATGTTGATGACGCCCATCACGCCGAANNAGCAGCAGCACCGAGCCGAGCGAGAGCCCGTACCAGGCGTTCTGCACCGTGCTCCAGAGCGCCAGCCGATTGTCGATCGCCGTGACGGCGTCGGCCGCGGCCTTCTGCACGGCCGGCGGCTGGTTGGCCGGCAGGCCGGCAAGCAGCCCGCGCGCGTCCTGGTCGGCGCGGTCGCGGATGACCGTGACGGCGTCGAGCCGATCGCTTTCCTTGGAGTCGTCCTGATACAGAATGACGGCGGCGCGCGCCTCGGCGAGCGCTCGCTTCACGCGCGGAATTGTCTCCCTGGCAAGCACTGCTTCGAGATTGGGTAGCGCGCTCGCTTCGCGCGACTTGAACACGGCCTGCGCGGCCTCGTAGCGTTTGGCGGGGTCGGCCGCGAGCAGGGTCAGGCCGCCCATCGCGGCATCCAACGTGCGGCGCAGACGATTGTTGAGCCGCACCGACGCGAGATCGGCCGGTGGATCGCCGACGATCGGCTTTCCGGTCGCGGCATCGAGCAGCGCGCCATCCGGCGTTTGGATGAAGACCTTCTTGGCCTCGGCGCTGAACTGCAGCCGTCCATCCTGCAGCGCCTGGATCACATCGGCTGCGAGCGGGTTGCCGCTGGCAGCGACCGCGTTGATCGCCTCGTCGGTGTCGCTGAAATCGTCGGTGGTGAAGCCGGCGAGCGCGGCCTCGTAGCCTTGGGCAGTGCCCTGCGCGTTCGCGGTCAGCGCCCCGGCGAATAGCAAGCCGAGGGCGAATACGAGCGCGACCAAGCGTTCGTACGACAGCATTCGAATTATTCCCAATCCCGGCATCGGCGAGGAGGCGGCGGCATGCCGCCGCCTCCGATGATGATCAGTCTTTCAAAGAGCGGCCTTAGCTGCCGCACTTGTTGGTCTTGGTATTCCAGTTGCCGCACTTGTGCACGACCCAATCGCCGACCAGATCCTTCGAGCCTTCGAGCTCCTTGGACCAGGCGTCGCCGGGCACGAGGCCGGGCGTCTTCCACACCACGTCGAACTGGCCGTTGCCCTTGATCTCGCCGATGAACACCGGCTTGGTGATGTGGTGGTTCGGAAGCATCTTGGAGATGCCGCCGGTCAGGTTCGGCGCCTCGATGCCGGGCAGTGCGGCGATGACCTTATCCGGATCGGTCGACTTCACCTTTTCTACCGCCTTGACCCACATGGCGAAGCCGATCACGTGGGCTTCCATCGGGTCGTTGGTGACGCGCTTCGGGTTCTTGGTGAAAGCCTGCCATTCCTTGATGAAGGCGGCATTCGCGGGCGTCTTGATCGACATGAAGTAGTTCCACGCCGCGAGATGGCCGAGCAGCGGCTTGGTATCGATGCCGGCGAGCTCTTCTTCACCCACCGAGAACGCCACGACCGGGATGTCCTTGGCCGAGATGCCTTGGTTGCCGAGTTCCTTGTAGAACGGCACGTTGGCATCGCCGTTGATGGTCGAGACCACCGCCGTCTTCTTGCCCGCCGAGCCGAACTTCTTGATATCGGCGACGATCGTCTGCCAGTCGGAATGCCCGAACGGCGTGTAGTTGATCATGATGTCCTCGGGGGCGACGCCCTTAGCTTTCAGGTAGGCCTCGAGGATCTTGTTGGTNNCGCGGATAGACGTAGTCGGTGCCCGCGAGCACCCAGCGCTTCACCTTCTCATCCTTCATCAGGTAGTCGACGGCCGGGATCGCCTGCTGGTTCGGCGCGGCGCCGGTGTAGAACACGTTGCGCTCGCTCTCCTCGCCTTCGTACTGCACCGGATAGAACAGGATCGAGTTCAATTCCTTGAACACCGGCAGTACCGACTTGCGCGACACCGAGGTCCAGCAGCCGAATACGACAGCGACCTTGTCCTTGGTGATGAGCTCGCGCGCCTTTTCGGCGAACAACGGCCAGTTCGATGCCGGATCGACAACGACGGCCTCGAGCTTCTTGCCGAGAAGACCGCCCTTCTTGTTCTGCTGGTCGATCAGCATCAGCATGACGTCCTTCAGCGTCGTCTCGCTGATGGCCATGGTGCCGGAAAGCGAATGGAGAATCCCGACCTTGATCGTATCCTGCGCTTTGGCCGGCAGGACCGCCGCCAGGCCAAAAGCAACGCCGGCCGTGGCCATAAGCCATCGGCGGCTAACGGGGTTGGAATGGTGCATTGAGCATCCCTCTGCGTTGACACGCGCGTTCGTGACCCGGCAGGGGTCAACGCGCGCAGCGGAGTTCGCAAAGGACGTGCCAATCCCCAGATCGGCCGCAATCCATTGAATCGGCGACGGGAATCCCCCCGTTCCGAAGCCTGCCCATTAGGCAGTCAATTACCATAGGTTATTTGCGATGCAATATGCATAAAATATAGGCAACAACGGAAGCTGCCGAATTCGCGCCCACGAACCGCGGTTTGTCCCTCTTTATGCTAGCGTCGCCGCGACATCATCGCGATCCAACATTTCCCGCCCTCCATGCCTGACCTGACAGCGCTGACGGAAGGACTGACCGGCACCGCCGCCATCACGGTCGGCGAGGAGCACACGGCACCGCGCATCGGCAGCGGGCTCGTCCGCGTGCTCGCGACCCCGGTCATGATCAACATGATGGAGGCCGCGGCCCTCGACGCGATCGAGCGGCTGCTGCCGGCCGGACACCAGAGTCTCGGCACACAGCTCAACGTCGGGCATTATGCCGCAACGCCGGTCGGCATGGGTCTGCGCGCGACCGCGGTCGTGACCAAGGTCGACGGCCGCACGGTCGACTTCCGCGTCGAGGCATTCGACGACAAGGAGCGCGTCGGCGACGGGACCCACACGCGCGTGATCGTCAACGTCGCGCGCTTCGACCAACGGGTCCAACGCAAGCTCGCGGACGTGCGATGACCAGCAACAAACCCCGCCTCTGCTTCATCGGCTTCGGCGAAGCCGGCCAGGCGATCGCCGCGGGACTGAGCCAAGCCGGCATCGAGACCATCGCGGCGTGGGACATCCTGTTTCCGGAAAGCCGCGGCGCGCCACTGAAGCAGGCGGGCGAGGCGATCGGCGCGCGGCTGGCGGCGTCCNNACCGCCGCCGATGCCGTCGCAAACTCCGACATCATCGTCGCGGCGGTCACGGCAGCGTCCAGCTTGGAAGCTGCCCGCTCGGTCGCGCCGCATGTCTCCGGCAATCCCTACTACCTCGACATCAATTCGGTCTCNNGGTCTCGCCCGGCCGCAAGCAGGAGACCGCGCGCCTGCTTGGATCGGCCGCGCGCTACGTCGATGTCGCGATCCTCGCGCCGATCCATCCCCTACGCCACCAGACGCCGCTCCTCCTCGCCGGCCCGCACGCGCAGGCGGTGCTGCCGCTCTTAATCGACGAGCTCGACATGCGCGGAGCGATTGCCTCGGACCAGGTCGGCGCCGCCGCGGCGCTGAAGATGATCCGCAGCGTGATGATCAAGGGCATCGAAGCACTCACCGCCGAGTGCTTCCTGGCCGCACAGCGCGCCGGCATCGTCGATGGGGTCGCGGCGTCATTGAAGAACAACTATCCGGGCCTCGATTGGCCGAAAGTGATCGAATACAACCTCGAACGCATGGCGAGCCATGGCATCCGCCGCGCCGACGAGATGGAGCAGGTTGCCGTGACCTTGAGCGAGCTCGGCATCGCACCGCTGATGGCCGAAGCGACAGTAAAGCGCCAGCGCCAGATGGGCGAGCTCGGCAAGGAGGACGGCGTCCGCTCGGCCAAGCGCGAGGGCGCCGCCGCGATGCTCGATGCGCTCAATGCGGCGGTGAAGGACCGGCATTGATCTTTCTTATACCTCCCCCTGAAAGGGGGAGCACCAGGCGGCCTGCGCCGCCGTCTTAGAACGCCGATGCGAAAGCATCGGCTATGGCGCGTAGCGCGCCGGGTGGGGGTCATCTTTCCGAGGTAGGACCCCACCCCGGATCGCCTTCGGCGATCTGACCCTCCCCTTTCAGGGGAGGGATGAGAGCCTATCGCCCCGGCATCTGCAAAAACTCCGCGAGCTGTTCCTTGGTCAGCGGCGCGTCGAGGAATTTCAGCGCGACCGCGTCGGCCATCACGCCGTCGAGATCAGAGAGGCGGTCCGGCGACAGCGCCTCCTTGGGATTGAACTCGTCGCGTTGCAGGATGACGAGGCTCTCCGGCATCCGCATCGCCTCCGCGTACAACGCGACCGCGCGCGGATCGGAATACATCCAGTCGAGCGTCTCGCGATAGGCCAGCATGAAGCGCCGCACCACGTCGGCGCGCTCTTTCAGCGCATTGGCATTGACGATCTCGACCCGGACCGTCTGGTTGCGCATCGAGGTGACATCATTGCCGCGCGCGATGATGCGGAACTTGCCTGCCTGGTATTCGGCCAGCCCGAACGGCATCACGCCCCAGCCGATGTCGACCTGTCCGGTCATGGTCATCGTGTAGACGGCGGTCGGTCCGCCGCCTGCGACCGGCCTTGCCTTGACGCCGAGCTGGTTGACGAGAGCCAGCGCGAGCACATGCGACGTCGAGCCGTTGGTCGAGTACGCGATCGTCTCTCGTCCGGTCGCGTCCTGCAGGCTCTTGAGTGGAGAGTCCGGCTTCACGTACCAATACTGGTCGGCGACACCCGTATAGGCGGCCGCGATCACCCGCACCGGCGCGCCTTTGGCGAAGGCGCGCATCGCGCCCGGCGTGCCGACACCGATGCCGATGTCGGCGCTCCCTGAGATCACCGCCTGCAAGGTCTCGCCCGCGCCCTGCGTGCCGAAGTTTTCGAGCTCGATGCCGTGCTTCTGGAAGATGCCGGCACGCATGCCCAGCGTCGGCACCTGGTTCGCCCAGGCGTCCATCTGCCCGATCGCGACCTTGAGGTGGTCCTGCGCCACCGCGGGCGCCGCGGTCACAAGCGCCGCGACCACCAGCAGCGCGCGCGTCGTCATCACACGGCTCATTTCGCCGGCGGGATCTGCAGCAGCTCGGTAATCTGCTCCTTGGTCAGCGGCGCGTCGAGGAACTTGAGCTTGACGGCGTCCGCGATCGCGCCTTCGAGGTCGGCGATGTGCTCGGTCTGCAGCGCAGATTTCGGGTGAAACTTCTTCATCGACTCCTGCAGGATGTCGATCGGCTGCTGGATTTTGTCCGAATACATTTGCAGCGCCTTCGGGTCGGCATACATCCAGTCCACCGCCTCGCGATAGCCAGCGGCGAAGCGCAGGATCGCGTCCCTCTTCTCCTTGAGCGCGTCGGCGTTCACGATGATGACGCGCACGGTCTGGCCGCGCAGCGAGGGCACGTCGCTGCCGAACGCGATGATGCGAATCTTGCCTTCTCGGATTTCCTTCATACCGAACGGCGGCGCAGCCCAACCGATGTCGATCTGCCCGGTCATCACCTGGGTCAGCGTGCCGGGCGGGCTGCCGGTCGCGGTCGGCTTCGCCTTCAGTCCCAGTTCCTGACCGAACGCGATCACGATGTTGTTGGAGCTCGATCCGCTAGTCGAATAGGCGATCGTGTTCTGCGCGCTCGCGTCGGCGAGCGTCTTGAGGGGAGAGTCCGCGCGCACATACCAATAAAGGTCGCCGGTGCCGGTGAACGCCGGCAGCAGGACGCGCACCGGCGCGCCCTTGGCGAAAGCGCGCATCACGCCCGCAAGCCCGACGCCGGCGCCGAGGTCGGCCGAGCCGGAGAGCACCGCCTGGATGGTCTCGCCGGCACCCTGCGTGCCGAACGCCTCGATCTTGAGATTGTGCTTCTTGAAGATGCCGGCCGCCTCGCCGAGCGTCGGCGCCTGGTTCTCCCAATTGTTGATCTGACCGATTGCGATCTTGAGCGTGTCTTCGGCGCGCGCCTGCGGCGCGTGTAAGAGGAGCGGCGCGATCAGCGCGAACGCGCAAGCGATCCGCAATTGCGTCATGACGTCCTCCGCTTTTTCTTGGCCGTCCCCGACTTTGGGCTTTTCCCCGCCGGCTGCGAGGGCGCCGGCAGGCGCGCGGCCGCTTCCGCCCTGCGCACGGACGGATCGTCGGCGCCGCGCCCTTCGCGCTCGGCAAGCGCCCGCACCCAGTATTCATAGGCGCGCCCGACCGGTCCCGGCGCGAGATTGAGCCCGCCCGCCATCTTGGCCTCGCCCGGCGTCAGCGGCGAGACGTGGCCGAGCATGTGCGCGGCAAGCTGATACTCCGCATTCCTTGCCGAATAGATCGTGCGGAACACCAGTTCGCGTAAGTTCCCGCCGACGATGGTCGCGCCATGCCGTCGCATGAGCACGACGGAATGGTGCGCGAGCGCGCGGGCGAGCGAGGCTCCTTCCTCGGGCTTCACCACCAGGAGGTTGGTGTCGCCGAATTCGTCGCGGCTGTCCCAGAACGGCGCGCTCTGCCCCATCGCGGCGCCGAGATGGTAGATCGGAACCATCGGCACGCCGGAAATCGCGAACGGCATGATCGACGGCCCATGATGATGGCAGACCGAGTTCACGTCCGGCCGCGCCTTGAAGATCTCGCCATGGATCACGCGCTCCGAATACGGCCGCACGACCGGCGGCACGATCGGGTTCGAATCGAGATCGTATTCGAGGATGTCGTCGGGCTGCACCAGCGCCGGCGCGCGCGATCGCGACAGGAAATAGCGCTGCGGATTGGTCGGGTGGCGCAGGCTGATGTGGCCGAAGGCGTCGAGGATGCCCTCGTTCGCCACGATCCGGTAAGCCTCTGAAAGGTCGCGGCGCAGTTCTGCAATGCTGTCGGGCAAGGGACGTTTCCTTCGCTGCGACGGCTCATCGGCCGCCTTGAGCGGCCAGCAAAGCCGAATGACCCGCGAACTTCAAGGCGACCTTGTGCTAGGGTCCGTCTCCCTCCCTCAGCGCGTGAACATCCCCGTGCCCGCACCCGTCGAAATCGCCATCCTGGATGACGATCACGTCATCCGCCTCACCCGCTACGCGCTCGGCGGTCCGGGCGAGATCACGCGAGATTGGGCGCGCGCGTTCTTCCTTCCCGAGGAGATGGATCTTGCGTGCGTATTTGCGCTCGGCGACGGCCTGCATCCGGCCGACGGCGTGTCGCTGATCCCGATGGCGGCAAAACGCGACCTGCGCCAGGGCTCCGACGCCACGGTCCTGATCTTCCGCCGCGGCGCGGTCGACGCGGCGCTGATGGACGTCAACCCGAAGCTCAAGCTGATCCAGCGCCTCGGCGCGCGCGCGGACGCGATCGACCTTGCGGCGGCGGCGGAGCGCGGCATCCTGGTCTCCTGCGTGCCACGCGCGACGCTGCACCTGACCGCCGAGCACGCGATCCTGATGATGCTCGCGCTCGGCAAACGCCTCATCGAAGCCGACGACGCGGTGCGCAAGGACCGCTGGGATCGCGATCGCGTCAAACCCGATCACGGCGTCGCCTACAACTGGGCGGGAATCGAGAACATCGGCGGGTTGTTCGGCAAGACGCTCGGCATCATCGGCCTCGGCGAGGTCGGCTCGCTCGCGGCCGGCATGGCGCGCGGCTTTGCGATGCGCGTTCTTTATACCAACCGCAATCGGCTGCCGACCGCGCAGGAGGAGAAGCTCGGCGTCGAATACGCGAGCCTCGACCGGCTGCTCGCGGAATCGGACTTCATATCGCTGCATACGACCAATGTGCCGGAGAACCGCGGCCTGATCGACGCCAAGACCTTCGCCGCCATGAAGCCCTCGGCCTTCTTCGTCAATACCGCGCGCGGGCCGATCGTCGACGAGGCCGCGCTCTACGATGCGCTGACCAAGGGGACCATCGCCGGCGCCGGCCTCGACGTGCATGCCGAGGAGCCGCGCCCGACGCAGGATCGGCTCGTCACGCTGCCCAACGTGATCCTGACGCCGCACATCGCGGGCGGCTCGCGCAAGGGCGTGCTGAAGGAGATCGAGACGGTCCTGAACAACTGCCGCGCGGTGCTTACGGGCCAGCCGATCGCGTATCAGGTGACGGCGACGTAACCCGGACGCCTCGTAGCCTGGATGAGCGCAGCGAAATCCGGGACCGGCGTTGCCGCGCGAGCCGTCCCGCTCACGGTTGCGCAACGGGCCTGAACATCCTTCCGTCTCAGGACCATTTGGTCGTTGTCGACCCAAGAGATGGGGTAATCGGCCGGCAGCTTGTGGATAGCTGAAGAATTTGGGTGCTGCGCTTCAGGCTGATGGTGAAACGAGGTCCGTTGATACGGCCTCAAGCATCAGAAGGAGAAGCGCAGCATGGACCATTTTGCTGGATTAGACGTATCGGTCAAGGAGACCAGCGTCTGCATTGTGGATGACACAGGCAAGATCGTACGAGAAGTAA
>PLJS01000176.1 GCA_003140315.1 Hyphomicrobiales bacterium | reverse complement strand
CTGGTGCACGAGATCGGCCACCATTTCGGACTATTGGACGCCGATATGGAGGCGATCGAACGGACGGCCGACTGACGCGGCGTCCTATGGAGGCGAGCGCGGAGTGACCGGGCTTCCGGATCGCTCCGGATTGCGATAAACTGGCGCGGTTCGTGCCAGGAAGCAAAAGATGGACAAGTTCACCAAGCTCGAAGGCGTCGCGGCGCCGCTGAAGATGATCAATGTCGATACCGACATGATGATCCCCAAGCAGTACCTGAAGACGATCAAGCGCACCGGGCTCGGCAAGGGCCTGTTCGCCGAGAAGCGCTACAAGGACGATGGCAGCGAAAACCCGGATTTCGTGCTCAACAAGCCGGCCTACCGCAACGCCAAGATCATCGTCGCCGACGACAATTTCGGCTGCGGCTCGAGCCGCGAGCACGCGCCCTGGGCGCTGCTCGACTTCGGCATCCGCTGCGTGATCTCGACCTCGTTCGGCGACATTTTCTACAACAATTGCTTCAAGAACGGCATCCTGCCGATCAAGGTCCGCCCCGAGGATCTGGAGAAGCTGTTCGACGACGCCGAACGCGGCGCGAACGCGACGCTTTCGATCGATTTGGAGGCTCAGGAAATCCGCGGGCCCGACGGTGGCGTGGTGCACTTCGAGATCGATCAGTTCCGCAAGCATTGCCTGCTCAACGGCCTCGACGATGTCGGCTTGACCATGGTCAAGAAGGACAAGATCGCGAGCTACGAGGAGAGGACGAAGGCCACACGGCCTTGGGCGTAAATGCCCCCTAATTGATTGGAATAGTTTCCGCCGGCTGCACTGGTTTTTTCTCCGGCCGTATCGTAAGCGCCGAGCACACCGCGCTCGCGAGTGCGAGTGCCGCGGCGAGCAGCATGACGAGTCTGATCGCGCCGGCGAGCGACTCCTTGACGATGACTGTCGCGGCTTGCCGTTCGTCGCCCTGCAGCGCCACGGGCTCGGCGGCGAATTTTCCGCGTGCCGCCAATACGGCCTCCTGCACGAGAGCCGACGGCTGCGCGATCGCGCGTTGCTCGAGTGCGCGATTATAGGTTCCCAGCGCGACCGCGCCGAGGATCGCGACCGCGAGCAGGCTCGCGACGGACGCGACCGCGTTGTTGATGCCCGACGCGACACCCGCCTGATGCGTCGGCACGGCGTTGATCACCGATGTGGTGAGCGGCGCGACCGTCACCGCCATGCCGAGACCGAGCACGATCATCGGCGGCACGAAATTGACCCAGACCGAGCCGCCCGTGCCGGGGAGCGGGAGCAGCATGAACCCGAGGGCCGCGATCGCCGGCCCGACGATCAACGGAATGCGCGCCCCCGAACCGGTCGAGCAGACCGCCGGACCAGCGCGACAGCGCGGCCATGATCAGCGTGAACGGGATGAAGACGCTGCCGGCGAGCGTCGCCGAATAGCCATGCACCTGGATCAGCGCGAAAGGCAGGAAGAAGAATGCGCCGCCGAGCGCCGCATAGAGCAGCAGCGTCAGGATGTTGACGCCGCTAAACATCGCCGAGGAGAACAGCGCAAGCGGCATCATCGGCGCGGCGCTACGCGCCTCTTCCCACACGAAAGCGATCAGGAGCACGACGGCGGCCGCCAATGCGGCTAGGACCGTTGGGTCGTTCCAGCCGGTCGTCGGCAGCGCGATGAGGCCGAAGACGAGGCTGCCGAGTCCGGCGAAGGCGAGAGTCGCGCCGCGCCAATCAAGGCTCCGGCCGGCCTGCGGGTCGCGGCTTTCCGGCACATGGATGAGCGCGATCCAGATCGTGGGCACCGCGAGGAACGGATTGATGAGGAAAATCCATCGCCACGACACGTGGTCGACGATCCAGCCGCCGAGCAGCGGACCGAAGGCCGCCGAAATCGCCGAGACGCCGGCCCAGGTGCCGATCGCCCTGCCGCGTTCGGTTTCGTCGAAGGTCGCGCCGATGATCGCCAGCGAGCAGAGGATCAGCAGCGCGGCGCCCGCGCCCTGCACGGCGCGCGCCGCAATGAGTTGCGCGACGTCTCCCGAGAGACCGCACCAGACCGAGGCCGCGGTGAAGACGCCGGTGCCGAGCAGCAACACGCGGCGGCGGCCGAACTGGTCGCCGGACGCGCCGCCGATCAGCAACAGCGCGGCCAGTGAGAGCATGTAGGCGTTGACCAGCCACTGCACGACCGCGGCTGAGGCGTGCAGCTCACGCTCGATCGTCGGCATCGCCACGTTGACGACGGACTCGTCCACATAGGCCATGGTCGAGGCGAGGATCGTGACGGTAAGCACCCAGGTTTTGCTGCGCGCCGCGCAGTCCCGCGCGGGTGCGACCGAGCGGATCGTCGCTTCCTCGCAGGGTCTTGCTTTCAGGTTTGGCATCGGTAGCCGTCCGGTCGGCTATGCTAGCGTAGCGAGACGACCAACAGGTGCTCTCTCCAAGGCGGGTGAGTCAAAGAGGTCGGCGCGAGCCGCGTCGGATCGTCGATACTTGGAGGATATGGATGGAACAACATCTCGTCGAGGCGATCTCGGATGGCGTCGCCACACTGACACTCAACCGGCCGGATCGACTAAACGCGCTTTCGACCCCGATCATGGAAGGTCTTCTTGAGGCGCTGCCGCGCCTTGCCGTTGATCGGCGCGTGGGCGTCATTGTGCTGACAGGCGCGGGCCGAGGCTTTTGCGCCGGTGGTGATGTCAAGCGCATGGCGGAGGAGCCCGATGAGCGCAGCGCGCCCGACGCCGTGGCGCGCCTTCGGGGCAGGATGGAAATCTCTCGGCTGCTGCATGAGCTGCCCAAGCCGACGATTGCGATGGTGAACGGGCCCGCCGCCGGTGCCGGAATGGCGCTCGCGCTTGCATGCGATTTGCGGTTTGCCGGAGAGTCCGCGCGGTTCATCACCGCCTTTGCAAGGGTTGGATTTTCCGGGGACTTTGGGGGAAGCTATTTCCTTTCCAAGCTGGTCGGCACCGCGAAAGCGCGCGAGCTCTACTACACGGCCGAGCCTATCGACGCGACGCGGGCTCTGGCATTCGGCGTGGTCAATCGCGTTATTCCGGACGCGAGCCTCGTCGAGACCACGATGGATTTCGCCCGAAAACTGGCACGCGGGCCGCGCATCGCGCTCGGTCTGATGAAGCGGAACTTCAATGCCGCCGAACACGCCTCGCTGTCCGAACTTCTTGATCTGGAAGCGCAGGGTCAGGTCGAAACCGGTCGCACCGAGGACCACAAGGAAGCCGCGTACGCATTCGTGGAGAAGCGAGCGCCGGTGTTTGCCGGTCGATGATGCTCGCGATCTGCCGCGGCACTAATTCGCTCGCGCCTCGATCGCCTCGGCGATCGCGACCGTGCGCCGAGCCATCTCGGCATGCATGCGCTCGACCATGCGGCCGTCGAGCTGCACCACGCCCTTGTCCTTGTTCTCCGGCAGGTCGAACGCCGCGATCATCTTGCGCGCCTGCGCGACCTCGTCCGGCGCGGGCGAGAAGGCATCGTTGCACGGCCCGATCTGGTTGGGATGGATCAGGGTCTTGCCGTCGAATCCGAAGTCGCGCGCCTGCGCGCATTCCTGCTTGAATCCTTCCGCGTTGCCGATGTCGTTGTAGACGCCATCGAGGATGTCGATGCCGTATTCGCGCGCGGCGAGCAGGCAGGTGGTGATCCACGGCACCATCGGTGTGCGGCCGGGCACCTGCCGCGCGCGCGTCTCCTTGGCGACATCGTTCAGGCCCAGCACGAAGCCGCCGAGCCGCGCCTCGGAGTCTCCTGCGGCCTTTGCGATCTGGCGCACGTTGAAGATCGCGGTCGGCGTCTCGATCATGGCCCAGATGCGCACCCGCGGATCGGTTTTGAGGTCGAACAAACGTTGGCCGATGAGCGCGAGCTGATCGGGCGCCGAGACTTTCGGCACGAGGATCGCGTCGGGCGCCGCGGCGGCAGCGGCCGTCAGGTCGTCGGACGACCATGGCGTATCGAGCGCGTTGATGCGGATGAAGACCTCGCGCGCCCCGAACCCGCCGGCCTTCACGGCCGCGACGACCTGATCGCGGGCGGCTGACTTGGCGTCGGGCGCGACGGCGTCCTCCAGGTCGAGGATGACGCCGTCCGCTGGCAGGGTCTTGGCCTTCTCGAGCGCGCGCGCATTCGAGCCGGGCATGTAGAGCACGCTGCGGCGCGGACGGATGGTCATGAACGGCTCCTCGCGGTGATGGGTACAAGCCTAGCCGCCATGCATCGTGCATGCCACTGTCTTGCAACGGAGGGAACGACAAGTGGCGTCGCAACGCTACGACGTTGTCATCATCGGCGGGGCGGCGATCGGCTCGTCGGTCGCCTATTTCCTCACCCACGATCTCGGCTTCACCGGCACGATCGCGGTGATCGAGCGCGACCCGGCCTATGCGCATGCCGCGACGACCCTGTCGGCGGCCTCGATCCGGCAGCAGTTCTCGACGCCGGAAAATATCCGGATGAGCGCCTTCGGCATCACATTTTTCCGCGAGCTCAAAGCCCGCTTCGGCCCTGAGGCGGATATCGGCTTCCGCGAGCGCGGTTATCTCCTGCTCGCGAGCGAAGCCGGCGAGGATGTGCTCGCGGCGAACAACGCGGTGCAGAAAGCCGAAGGCGCCGACATCGAGCTGATGGATCGGGCCGCGCTCGCGGACAATTTCCGCTGGCTTAAGACGTCCGATCTAACGCTCGGCGCCTTCGGCCGCTCGGGCGAGGGCTGGTTCGATGCCCCTTCGCTGTTCGCCTTGCTGCGCAAGGCGGCGCAGGCAAAGGGCGTTCAAAACATTCACGGCACCGCGGTGGCGATCGAATGCCAGGGCGGCCAGGCGACGAGCGTGACGCTCGCCGATGGCTCGCGCATCGACTGCGGTGTGCTGGTCAATGCGGCGGGCCCGCAAGCGGGCGATATTGCGGCTCTTGTCGGGGTCGGGCTTCCGGTCGAGCCGCGCAAGCGCTGCGTGTTCGTGGTCGCGTGCCGCGCCAAGTTGCCGAACATGCCGCTGGTGGTCGACGCGACCGGCGTATGGGTTCGGCCGGAAGGCAGCGGCTATATCTGTGGCGTCTCGCCGCCGGAGGATGTCGACAAGCGTACCAGCGACTTCGAGGTCGACTATTCGCTGTTCGAGGAGGTGGTCTGGCCGATGCTCGCCCACCGCATTCCCGCCATGGAGGCGCTCAAGCTGCAACGCGCCTGGGCCGGGCATTATGACTACAATACGCTCGACCAGAATGCCGTGATCGGTCCGCATCCGGAGGTTCAGAATTTTCTGTTTGCCAACGGTTTCTCCGGCCACGGATTGCAACAGGCGCCGGCCGCGGGCCGTGCGATCGCCGAGTTGATCATGCATGGACAATTCGTCTCGCTCGACCTCGCGCGGTTCGGCTATGAGCGCGTGACAGCGAAGCGGCCAGTGAAGGAACTCAACGTCATATGACCGGACCGGACGACATTCGCGCGGCCTACGCGCGCATGATGCCGCATGTGCGCCGCACGCCGGTGATCCAGGTCGACGCCGGCGACTTCGGCGTCACCCTGCCATCACCGCTGACGCTGAAGCTCGAATTCCTGCAGCACACGGGCTCGTTCAAGCCGCGCGGCGCGTTCAACAATCTGTTGTCGCGCGCGGTCCCGGCGGCAGGCGTCGCGGCGGCCTCGGGCGGCAATCACGGCGCCGCGGTCGCCTATGCGGCGCAGCGGCTCGGGCACAAGGCGACGATCTTCGTGCCGGATGTGTCCGCGCCGGTGAAGATCGCGCGGATCAAAAGCTACGGCGCCGACACGCGGGTCGGCGGTGCGCGCTACGCGGATGCGCTCGACGCCTGTAATCAATTCATCGCGCGAAGCGGCGCGCTGTCGGTCCATGCCTATGACGCGGGCGAGACGATCGCCGGCCAGGGGACCGTCGGTCTCGAATGGGAAGAAGACGCCCCCGCACTTGATACAGTTCTGGTCGCGGTCGGCGGCGGCGGGCTGATCGCCGGCATCGCGGCGTGGTACGGCCGGCGCGTCAAGGTCGTTGGCGTCGAGCCCGAGGGCTCGCGCTGCCTGCATGCATCGCTCGAAGCGGGACGACCGGTCGACGTGACGGTGGAAAGCATCGCGGCGGACTCGCTCGGCGCGCGCAATACCGGTCAACTCGTCTATGACATCGCGCGCGAAAACGTCGATCACGTCGCTCTGGTCGCGGATGATGCGATCGTCGCGGCGCAGCGCCTGTTGTGGGACCGGCTGCGCATCGCGGCCGAGCCCGGCGGCGCCGCTGCGCTCGCCGCGCTCGTCAGCGGACGTTACGCGCCGCGCCCCGACGAACGCGTCGGCGTGCTGCTCTGTGGCGCGAATGTCGATCTCGCCAAGCTCGCCGGAATCACAGGGTGAGGAAGCGCTCGGTCACGCCGCCTTTTGCTTCGCCGCGATGAGCTTGCGGTTGATCAGGCACTCGGCGATCTGCACCGCGTTGAGCGCCGCGCCCTTGCGCAAATTGTCCGATACGATCCACATCACGAGACCGTTCTCCACCGTCGCATCTTCGCGGATGCGGCTGATGTAGGTCGCGTCCTCGCCCGCCGCCTCGTAGGGCGTGACGTAGCCGCCGGGCTCGCGCTTGTCGATCACCAGACAGCCGGGCGCGCTGCGCAGGATGTCGCGCGCCTCATCCGCGGTGATCGGGTTCTCGAACTCGATGTTCACGGCCTCGGAGTGGCTCACGAACACCGGCACGCGCACGCAGGTGGCGACAAGCTTGATCTTGGGATCGAGGATCTTCTTGGTCTCGACCACCATCTTCCATTCTTCGCGCGTGAAGCCATCGTCCTGGAACACGTCGATCTGCGGGATCACGTTGAAGGCGATGCGCTTGGGGAATTTCTTCGCCGCGACCTCGTTGAGCTGGAACACCGACTTGGTCTGCGAGAACAATTCCTCCATCGCCTCCTTGCCGGCGCCCGACACCGACTGATAGGTCGAGACCACGACGCGCGTGATCTTGGCCCTGTCATGCAGCGGCTTGAGCGCGACGACGAGCTGCGCGGTCGAGCAATTCGGGTTGGCGATGATGCCCTTCTTGCGGAAGCCCGCGACAGCGTCGGCGTTCACCTCGGGCACGATCAGCGGCACGTCGGCGTCGTAGCGCCAGGCGGACGAATTATCGATCACGACCGCGCCGGCCGCCGCGATCTTGGGTGACCATTCCTTCGACACTTCGCCGCCCGCCGACATCAGGCAGATGTCGACGTCGGAGAAATCATAATGGTCGAGCGCCTTGGTCTTGAGCGTCTTGTCGCCGTACGAGACCTCTTGCCCCATGCTCTTGCGCGATGCGAGCGCGACCACCTCGTCGGCGGGAAATTCCCGCTCGGAGAGGATGTTCATCATCTCGCGTCCAACGTTACCGGTGGCGCCGACGACAGCGACCTTGAAGCCCATGATCCTGATCCTGCTCTAAGTCCGACTCGGTCTTCCGGGGTCCCGCGTGGGGCGGGGTCTTCTGGCGGAGGGCGAAACCGGATTTTTGGTCCGTGCCCGCGTCACGTCAGACATCTCATGCCGGGCCTGAACCCGACGTGAACTGTTAGTTGCCTCCGGGCTGGCGAAAGTTCAACCAAATCCTTCGAATGGCTCGTATCAGGAACGCTGTTCCGAGGCCAGCGGCCGTAACGCCTCATTGACCTTTCGGCCACAAATGGGCGCCGCGCCCGGTCGGCGGAAACGCTCTCACCAGTCCCCTCACGTAGAAACGGAGGAAAGTAAGGGTTGGGGAAGGCGTTTCGTGGCCCAAGTCGGTTCGCTGCTGCGCGTATTTGCCGGCGAGGTGCATGCCACGCTCGCACGGCTGTTTGCATATTTCTGCGCACTCGGCCTCATTGGGCTAGTCGTTGTGGATTTCGTCGCCAGGCAAAGCAGGCCCGCCTCCGCGGCGGTCGCGCCGGCACCCGAATGGATCGATGTCGGCCGGCCGTTTCCGGCCTTCGCGCTGGTGCTGCCGGAGATCGGCGAGCCGCGCTACGCCATCCAGCGGCATGCAACCGGCGGCGGCCGCAAGGATATGCTGACGTTCGACGCGCCGGAGCGCACGGGCCCCGCCGCGGCCGTCGAAATCTACCGCCCGGGCACGGAAGTTCGCGACGCCGATGGCGAGGCCGGCGTTCCCGAGCTGCGCCTCTCGGTCGGCGCGCCGCGACCTGCGACGATCGCCACCAAATTCGGCCCGGTCGCGATCGCCGAGTTCATCGACCACACCATCAATGCACCGCGCCAATGCCTGCGGTTCATGCGCAGCTTCGATGATCCTCGCCTCGTGATCTCGGGCTGGTACTGCAACGCCGGCCTCGAAATCGTGGATCGCGGCATTGTCGCCTGCGCGCTCGACCGCCTGACGCTGATGGTCGCAGGCGGCGAGCCGAAGGTTGCGGCGCTGTTCGCGCATGCCGAATTGAAGCGCAGCTTCTGCGGGACGCGCAGCGTGATCGTCGCCGCGATCCCGAAGCGGGCCGACTGGATCGAGACCGCACACGATCCGCGGCTGCGCGGCCGCGACTAAATCAACTCCCGTAATTCTTCTTCAGATAATCCGCGATCACCTTGGCGTCGGTGTCGTCGATCGGCGCGCCGAACGCCTTGATCATCTTGCCGACCTCGGCGTCCCAGAGCGCGGCGTTCGGGAACGGCGAGTTCATCGGGATGTAATCGAGGCTGTGGCAGGCGCCGCAGTTTCCTTCGACCGTCTCGAGGCCGGGCGCCTTCTTCAGCTCGACCGGCTTTTCCTCCGCGAGCGCCGGACACGCGAACGCGGTGGCGAGAAGCGCAATGGCGAGTTTCTGCATGGCGCTCTTCTCAAGCCACGTTCAGCGTGACACTGTGGATGACGTTGTGGTGATAGCCGGCCGGATTGAAGTTCAATTCGGTCGTCTGCGTCTGGCCGATCTTGTTGGTGGCGCGCGCCATCACGGTCACCTTGCCGTGGCCGCTCACCGGATGGCTGAAGGCGCGGAACGCGTAGCGCCCCAAATCCTGGCCGAGCTTTGCCGGCCCCCAGGTCTTGCCGCCGTCGGTCGAGACATCGACCGACGTGATGCCGTAGCCGCCGTCCCAGGCGAGCCCGCCGACCGGCGTACCGGGCTTCACCGTGGCGCCGTCCGCATGGCTCGTGATCAGCGAGTTGATCACCATCTCGGTGATCGGCGTGTTCGCGGCCGTCTCCTGCGAGGTGAAGCGCGCGACCATCGGAAACTTGCCGAGCGGGATGCGATACGCGGTCGCCATCCAGAAGCCGCCGAGCGGCTTGGTGAGCGCGTTGATCGAGACCAGATGCTTCATCCAATAGGTGCCGGTCCAGCCGGGCAGGACGAGGCGCGCCGGAAACCCGTTCCAGTGCGGCAATGGCGCGCCGTTCATCTCGTAGGCGATCAGCGTCGTCTCCTCGACCGCCTTCCAGGCCGGGATGCTCTTGATGAAGTCCGGCGTCTTGTCGAGCACCGGGCCATCGGCGCCGTTGAACGAGACCTCGATCGCCTCTTTCTTTAGCCCGACCTTGTCGAGGATGTCCTTCAGCCGTGCGCCTTTCCAGCGCGCGCAACCCATCGCGCCATAACCCCATTCGACGCCCGCGACATGCGGCTGAAACAGCCCGCGGCGATTGCCCGAGCATTGATTGACCGCCGCGACCTCGAACGCCGGCATGGCCTTGAGATCGTCCAGCGTCAGCTCGGCGGTCTTCTCGGCGCCGTCGCCGCCGATGGCGAGCTTCCAGGTCTTGGCATCGACTTCCGGGATGTCGGCCAAGTGATAGCGCACGAAGAACGCGTCGTTCGG
>PLJS01000005.1 GCA_003140315.1 Hyphomicrobiales bacterium | reverse complement strand
AAACACCTAACTCGGTGTCTTCGGAACCGGGTGCAGGCCAAATAGCTAGCCCCTCAGCGCAATGCATGTTAGCATTGCCCAGGATCAAGCTTCTTGTCGGGCGTCAAGATGCGGGGCGAGTTCACAACAAGTGGGCGAGTGCCTTTGGTCGCAGGCATCCTTGTTCTATGTATGAGCGTCAGCGGTAATTCGGCGTCGCTCAAAAGTATCGCTACGAAAGAAAATAAGACAATCATTTCAGTGTCAGGCGAGATCATTGAAGGCGACGCGGATGCGTTTCGTCAGGCAATCCAACGTGCGAACGACAGCGGCAAGCTAGTCTCCGGCATTCGTCTCAATTCACCCGGAGGGTTGTTGATTGAAGCGGTGAAGTTGGCCGACCTAGTGCGCTTCGCTAAGGTCGCCACCAGCGTTCCTAACGGCTCAACGTGCGCGTCAGCTTGCTTCTTGGTATTTGCAGCGGGCTCCAACAAGTATGCGAGTTACACCGCGCAAATTGGAGTGCACGGCGCCTCCGGAGAGAATGGTAAGGAAACGATTGGGTCTGGCGCCGCCACCGTAACGATGGCGCGCATTGTGAAAGAACTTGGAGTTCCCGCGTCTATCATCGGAAAGATGGTTGTCACGCCGCCGGACCAAATGCTGTGGCTTACGCCGGACGAGTTGCGATCAATGGGCGCAACTATGACAGGTAAGCCGACGCAAGTGGCGGCGCCACCCGCCACTACCGATCCTGGACCTCTGCCACTCTCGCCAGAGGCACGGGCAGGGCTGCCTCCACAAACCGCACCAACCCCTTCACAGGTCCCACCTCAACCGCAGCCGAAAGCGAAGCTATCGTGGTCTCAGATGGTCGACTACGCGAGTACGCTGTCAGCGCAGCAGAACAACGGACGGCCGAAAACGACGCGCGTCTGCCAGCCGGAACTTAAATCATGCGTTACAGGCATTTGGTACAATTACGAGGGTCAAGACTGGCTGATAAAGAAAACTGACAGCATCAGCGGTGCGACCGTCTCGCGCGAGATGTGCGTGTTCAATGAGTTCGGCGATATTCGGACGTGCTTCGATTTTGATAGCGGCAGAGCGCATCGCGACATGAAAAATGCGGAAGGACAGTGGGTCGGCGTCGATAATCAATGATCACTCCTTGTCNNGGTCTGGAATCACCCCTTTCATTGACGCCACACGCGCCGTCAGGCTGGTCCTTCCAACAATCAAAATCAGAGGCGCTGAATCCCGGCCCCGGTAGTCCTCCGAAGAAAACCACCGCTTCGCCAGCCGAGATTGCTTCCTTCTGCACCTTAGCACGGAATGTTTCGAACGGTTCTGTCGGCGACCGGACCCACCGAAGTGCGCCAGCCTCTGCGAACCTGGGCTCGCCGCCGTACAGGCCACCCTCAAATATGATGACATGAAACTCTTTGCGTGCGGGCGCCGTGCGGTGTTCGGCATCCGCCAAACGTCGCTCAATTCTGCGATTCATCGCGTTCGATCCTTTCTTCGATTGCACGCATTCGCCCTTCAAGCTCCAATGTTTCAAACGCTCGTCGCTTAACCTCGATGACGTTGGCGACGGCGGTCGCTTCGTCTGNNGCCCGCAGACATCGATGCCACCACCGCTCCCAAAGCCCTCACAGCATCAGCGGCCGTGTTGATGGCGGGCAAGTTGAATGCGGCCGGACGACCTTTGCGGATCGGTGCGATCCGCTCCAAACACAGCCGCAATGCGGTGGTGTCCCCGGCCAACGCGAGTTCGATTGCCTTCCGTGTGAGCTTCTTCGCCTCACCGTCNNGCTACTCGGCACCGGTGAAAGGCTCGCTTTATGAGAGTGATTGGCGCGGCCATCATCGTCATAGGTGTGCTAATCTACTTGAGCTTCGGCACGCTGTCCCCGTGCGGTATGCTGCGCGAGAGCATCCGTAAGCAGGACACCCTGACCGCCGCGTTACCCGACAGCCTTGTTGATCTCGCGCTTGTTGCGCAATACGGCGCGCTATCCCCCGGCCGCTGCATCGGCATCTTACTTGGTGGACAGAACGCGCCGGTCGCCACCAAGATCTCGCCCGTTCAGCAAACGCTTCCGCAGCAAGCATCACGTCCGGTCAGTTCCGGTGAGGATGCAATGCGCGCGGCTCTCAAGGAAGCCGAAACCGCGATCAATGAGTGCCGGGCCAAGCGGCTGAGTGGTGAGCTTCGAACCTATGCGGAGTCTGCCAAGTGCTCCAATCCGCGCATTGCCCAATCATTCAACGCGGCGAACTACAGGTACNNGCTGACAGACGAGCAGGCGCGGGCCGCAAGCAAAAAGCTTTTCACCGCGATCGTGGACGAGGAGCGGCGGCGCGAGGCCGCCCGCAGGTGACTACCCAGGGCACGCAAGGGAAGACGATATGGTGTTGGGGCTGAAGAGGGTCGAGTCTGTTGGAATGCGGTCGGTCGGCTTGGACGAGAGGTGGCTGCAAGAGCGCATTATAGATGACCCGTCTTTGCTCGGGTTGGGGCAGCTGGAAATTGTCAGTCGCGAGCACCGCCAGCCGGCACGCGGACGGATTGATTTTCTGATGCGAAATGATGCCAAGGTTTTCTACGAAGTTGAAGTGATGTTAGGAACGTTGGATGAAAGTCACATCATTCGCACGATAGAATATTGGGATATCGAGAAGCAGATTCGTCCGGACTACGATCACCGCCCCGTCATAGTGGCGGAGAATATCACAAGCCGCTTCTTCAATGTGCTGCGGCTGCTCAATCGTTCAGTGCCGATGATCGCCGTCCAACTTAACGCATTTCGCTTGAATGAAAATGAGGTTGCCCTCCACGCGGTGACGGTGCTCAACGTGAGCAATGAGATAGACGCCGNNCCTGATAGACGCCGCCGTAGAGGTTGACCCCGTAGAGCGGACAACAAGGCAATTTTGGGAAAAGAAGTCACCGCCGGACTTCTTGGCAATCATAGACGCAATCGTTTCTATGTTACGACAGATTGAGATCGAGCCGCGCCTGACTTACAACCGATCCCACATCGCGCTGAACACAGTCGGCTACAATTTCTGTTGGTTCCATCCCCGCAAGCTCGGCAACTGCCATATTGAATGCCGCGTGAGCGAAGAGACGCGAGATGCGGCGGTATCGAATCTGCAATCCTCAGGAATAGACGCATCACCACTTCGAAACGACTTCATCACGTTTGGAATCACCGTCCAGACACTCAAGCTCCATCAGGCGGTGTTGGTTGACGTGCTCAAGCGTGCGGAAGAGTGGAGCAAGCGATGATCTGTCTTTCGTTTTCGTCGGCGTTCGTGTTGTCNNTGGCATGAAGGGTGGAAATGTCTGATGCCGACTCAGATCGACCAGTTCTCTCTCACGACGGCTCCGCTGTCCCTGTACTTCAATGACACTCACCTCTCTGATGCCACGGGGTTCATCTGGCATCAGGGGCCGAAGAACTATCTCATTACAAGCTGGCATGTGGTCACCGCGCGCAATGCACGAACCGGGAAACATTTGTTCGATCATGGTGGCCGGCCAAACAAGATTCGCACGCTCTTCAATGTACGAATGCAACAATTCCAGAAACAAGAGCATGTCATCACCATTCGAGATGATGACGACAAGCCTCAATGGCTCGCGCATCCCTCCCGGGGCCGAGCCGTTGATGTGGTGGCAATTCCACTTCCTTACCAAGGCGATGAAGATCCGATCTTCGCGCTTCATCCGATCAATAGGTATACCGCTGACTATCTCAGCATTCGCATCGCAATGGACGTGTTTGTCCTGGGATATCCGTTCGGCCCAGAGCCTCCCGGCTACCCGGTGTGGAAACGGGGAAGCATGGCCTCGGAACCCGATTTGGCACAGATCGGCACCGGCTACTATCTGATCGACACGGCCTCACGACCGGGGATGTCCGGTGCGCCCGTCATTCGCCGGATCTGGAACCAGATCAGTACCGGAGAAATCGTTATCCCGGCGCCAACGCCGCTCCGAACTGAGTTCCTTGGCGTCTATTCCGGCAGGCGCCACACAAGAAACAAAGAGGGCGCACAGCTTGGGATCGTCTGGCCTCGCNNCGAAGCGAGATGAATGCACGGCACCGAGGCCAAAAAGACAGTGGTCTTCATTCGTGCCTTCTTCGGAACTCTAACCTAACGCCGTTGAGCTATCTCAACCCTCCGCGTCTGCTCCGGCCATAGATTTCCTTTCCGCTTGCCCTCCCTCCCGCTTCGGAGGCACGTCCACGCTACGGCCGCATGGACTTGAGAGCGCCAATCTTCCTCGTCAGGTTTAGCCACGCTGCCCGTAATGTGGGCCAGACAGTTTCTCCCTTCTCGGATGACCCGAGACGCGGGGGGGGTGCCGGATTGAGCCGGCGGCGTGGTTATCGCTTCGGCATAGCGTCCTAAGCGCGGTCGGAAATTCGGACTTGAGGAGCCACCTTCCGCCACCCGACACAACACGGTGGTGGATCGCCCGATAAAGATCCCGCCCAACGATCCCCGATATGCTTGCCTCGGGGCCAGACTATTCGGTGAGGGCACCGACACCAGGAGCATTCATCAGCCTTTCCAGGCGCGGCAGGGACAATGCTCGGAGACCGCCGCAACGATACGGTCGGCCGACAATTCATGCGAGGTGAAAGCGGAACCTTCGAGCACTTCCACCGACGCACGCCGCCGACCGATCGCAGTGATCGGTTCAGCGCGGGAGCGCCAATAAGAGCCTCTGTTTATGGTTCGGGGGAAGTGTCGGAAGCCATTCGTGCCAAGCCGATTCTGCGCGCCGGCGACGTGCGCCCTTTGGCAGGTGGTTGCCTGCCGTCTGCGTCGGCTTGCACGACGACGAAGTATCCCACTGGGCGAGGGTGCTCGTTGGAGCACCCCACTTA
>PLJS01000160.1 GCA_003140315.1 Hyphomicrobiales bacterium | reverse complement strand
TTCTGACACAGTAGGACTAAGTGCCGGAAACATCGCGAGTTACTGCGAGTATTCTCTAGTATAAACAACCTATACGAGTGCGTGGTGGGCCCGGGAGGACTCGAACCTCCAACCAAGCGGTTATGAGCCGCCGGCTCTGACCAATTGAGCTACGGGCCCGGCGCGGCAGACCTAGAGCAATTCGCGGCGTAGCGGAACTGCTACTTCGCCTGCCGGCCGCGGCGGGCCGGCCACCCTGGCAACCCGGACAGGCTTGGCACCCAGCGCCGCGCCCCTGCATGGCTGACCGGCCGTTGCGGCCGCCCGGCAGCCATACTGGAATCGCGGCGAAGCGCTTATTGTCTCTGCAGGGCTGGCGACGACCAAGCGGACCTCTTCCCCGGCGCGGGAGAACGCCTATGCCCCATGTCAACCTGCTTCACGAGATCGACCTTGTCCGGCGCGGCACGCTGGCGGTGGTCATTGGCGTCGTCTGGGCGGCATTTGCCGCGCTCGCGCTTGTCGCGACCATCCATGACGTCGGCGAGTGGCTGGCGATTTGGTAAGGCGCCACCGTCGGTTACGCGGAAATTCGTTTTTCCCGAATCAGCCGATTCAGTTATGCATCGAATCAGGATCATCGGCTGGTATGACGCCGGGGCAACGGAGGCCGCCGTGTTCCGCTCGCGGCTTGCCGCCCCGCCGGGGTTGGCATTGCGTCAGGGGCCGATGCCATGTTGCCCGATCTTCGCGCGGTCGTCGCCGCCGTCGTCGCAGCCGTCCTGCTGCTGATGACGGCGTTCGGCCTCGCGGCGACCTTGCGTGTGGCGCAGGACAAGCAATCGAGTCCGCTGCAGGCCGTGCGCAACACGCTGCTGACCGATGCCGCGCTGCACCGCGAATTCGAGACCGCGATCAGCGTCGCTCGCGAGGAGCCGCCTGCCGCAAGCGAGACGCCCGTGAACGACGTCGCGACCGTCGCGGCGCCGGCCGTCGAAGAGCCCGCGGTCGTCGCGCCCGAGCAAACGGCGTTGCTGCCCAGCGCCGCACCCGACAGCCCCGAGACGACCGGCTCGATCGAGGCCGCCCATGTGGATGCCGCGATCCCGGCCGCCGCGGCGCCGTCGGCCGAGCCACCGGTCGGCGGCCCGTTGCAGGAGCAGGCCGCGCTGACGCCGACGCAGGCGTCCGATCTCAAGCCGATCGTGGTGAAGAGGAAACCGCGCGCCGCCGTGCAGAGGTTGCGCGGCTCGCGTCAGGCGCGCGCGCGCGAAGCCGCCAAGCGCATCGCGGCCGCGCAGGCACGACGCGCCAGGGCGACGCCCAAGCCGCCGCCGCAGCCGACGTCTTTTGCTCCCACCACCTTCAATAATTTCAATCAGTAAGCGCCGCGTCAGCGCATCCCGCCGGCCACGCGGCGCGCGAAGCCGTGTTTCGCCGCATCGATGAATTCGGCGCCGATCTCGTGACCGAGGCGCCAGGCGACGCGGCATTCGCGCCGCAACGTGCGTTCCGTGAGCAGCAGGATGAACTCGTCCGGCACCGCGACCTCGGCGTGCAGGCGCACGCCGAGGTCGGAGATATCGGAGATCCAGCAATCGCGCGGCAGCGAGCCGGTGCCAAACAGGAGTTGGCCCGGACCGCGTGCGAGATGGCGTTCGCTGCGTCGCCGCTCGTGCGGCTGGAGTTTGCGTCTGAAACTCAGCATCGTGGTGCTGCCCGAATCCCGTCGGCGATCATGATCGAACTGTTTGGTTGAGCATGATCCTGTCCGAAAACCGGTTCCCACTTTTCGGGGATCATGCTCTGCCGACGATGCGAGTGGTATCAATGAACTGTTGAAATTGGGCTAGCCGGTTGCCGACAAGTCGGTGACAATTTTCCGACAATTCGCGCGATCACCTTGTAACTACATCCGCAGCAGCCGCTTGGCGTTGCCGCTCGCGATCTTCGCCTTGTCCTCATCGCACAGCGGCACGGTCTGCAGCCACGCAGGCCCGGGCGCGTTCGCCTCGAACGGATAGTCGACGGCGAACAGGATGCGGTCGATCCCCATCTCCTGCACGCATAGGAGCAGCGCCGGATCGGAGAAGAAGCCGGACGTCGTGATCCAGAAGTGGCGCGAGAACAGTTCGCGGAACGCGACCGGCTTCTGCCCCGGCCGCGCGAGCCCGTTGTTGATGCGCCAGAGCAGGAACGGCAGCCCCTCGCCGAGATGACCGAGGATGAACTTCAATTTCGTGTGCTTCTCGAACACACCGGAGAGCACAAGGCGAATGGCCTGCGTCGCGGCCTCGACCGTGTAGCCCCAGGCCGCGCGCAACAGTACGGGATAATCCTTGGCGTATTCCTTGTAATAGGCCTCGATCACGTCGGGATGCGGGATCGCGGGATGCAGATAGATCGGCACGTCGAGCGCCTCGGCGCGCGCGAAGATCGGCCAATAGCGCTCCTCATCGATGAAGTGGCCTTCGGCGAGCCCGTGGATCATCGCGCCCTTGAAGCCGAGCGTCTCGACGCAACGCGCGAGCTCGTCGGCGGCCGCGGCCGGATCGCTGGTCGGCAGCGCCGCAAAGCCCGCATAGCGCGCAGGCTGCGTGGCGACGATCGCGGCGAGCCGGTCGTTGACGCGGCGCGCGAGCGCGGGTGCGTCCGCGGCGGCGATCTTCTGCAGCGAAGGCGCCGTGTGCGAGAGCACCTGGATGTCGATGCCGGCTGCGTCCATGTCGGCCAGCCGTGCCGCGCCGGTGTCGCGCAGCCGCCCGGCCAGCGCCGGCGGGGCGCCGGCATCGAGCCCCGTAAACAGCGCGGCGAGCTCGGCGTCCCAGTAATGCTCCTCCAGCGCGATGATCGGACAGGCCGGTGATTTCAGCATGCTTTTCTCCTCGATTTGTCGTCTGTTCTACCCGCTGCGGCCGGTTTTGCTACCCCTTCGGGGCCGCGAGCGGCCGCGTCCTGCCCCTATATCGCCGGATTCCAGCCACATGAACCGGGAGCGGAAGGTGGTGGGGACCCCGAACACAATGACGGTGATCGATTGCCTGCGGACCGGCGCCCTGGCGCTCGCGTTGGTGGCCTTCGCGTCGCCTGCGTTCGCGCAGACGCCGCGCGGCAGGGAGCCGCCGCCTCCACGCCCGCCGCTCGACATCAAGCCGACCCTGAAAGACGCAAAGCCGATCAAGGCCGCGCGCGCCAAGCCGAAGATCCCGAAGGCGCCCGACGTGCCGACCGCGCCGACGCTCGCGAGCGCGTCGAGCACGCCGGTGACGCTGCCGCCCTCGGTCGCCAATTCGGCCGCCGCGCCGATGATGCCGGAGCTTCGGCGCTCGGTTGCGCCGCAGGCGCCGCGCGCGAGCGTCACGCGCGCCGAGCTCGATCCCATGATCGCGCACCACGCCGAGCTGAATGCCGTCCCGGTGGCGCTCGTCCATCGCGTCGTGATGCGCGAGAGCCGCTACCAGCCCCGGCTCGTCGGCGCCTGCGGTTGCTACGGCCTGATGCAGATCAAGCACGCGACCGCGCGCGCGATGGGCTATACCGGAACCGCCGCCGGCCTGCTCGACGCCGAGACCAACCTCACCTATGCGGTCAAATATCTCGCCGGTGCGTATCGCAAGGCGAACGGCAACTTCGACCGCGCGATCTTGTATTACGCGCGGGGGTATTGAGTGTCTGACTGAAAAAGAAA
>PLJS01000203.1:204-26701 GCA_003140315.1 Hyphomicrobiales bacterium | reverse complement strand
AACTGATCTTGGTGATGATCTCGTCCGGCTCGAGCGCGGTCTCGAACATGCCTTTGAAGAAGTCGTCGGCCGTGTGCTTGCCCTTGGTCGTGATGATGGTGGCGCCGAGGCCGAGACAGGCCGCCGGATAGTCGGCGTTCGGGTCGTTGTTGGCGACCGATCCGCCGATCGTGCCGCGGTGGCGCACGGCCGGATCGCCGACAAGCCCCGCCAGATAAGCGAGCGCCGGCAGGTGCTCCTTCACGACCGGGGAATTCGCGACATCGACGTGCCGCGTCATCGCGCCGATCACGATCGAGCGGCCCTTCAGCTCGATACCGGACAGGCCTTCGACGGTATTGAGGTCGATGATGTTGCCGGGCGACGCGAGCCGCAGCTTCATCGTCGGGATCAGCGTCTGGCCGCCGGCGAGGATTTTTGCCTCCTCCAGCTTGCCGAGCATGTTGGAGGCCTGGCGCAGGCCGGTCGGGCGATGGAATGTGAAGTTGTACATCTTATCGTCTCCTAATCACTCCGCCGCCTTGCGGCTGTGGTTCATCTTCTGGATAGCGGCCCATACGGTCGCGGGCGTCGCCGGCATGGCGATGTGTTCGGTGCCGACCGCATCCGTGATGGCATTCATGACCGCCGCCGGCGCCGCGATCGCACCCGCCTCGCCGCAGCCCTTGATGCCGAGCGGATTGGACGGGCATTTCGTCTCGGTGGTGCCGACCTTGAAGTTCGGCAGATAATCGGCGCGCGGCATGGCGTAGTCCATGTACGAGCCGGTCACGAGCTGGCCGTCACTGTCGTAGACGGTGCCTTCGTAGAGCGCCTGACCGACACCTTGCGCGATGCCGCCATGCACCTGGCCTTCGACGATCATCGGATTGATGATCACGCCGAAGTCGTCGACCGCAGTCCAGGCGACCACATCGGTGTTGCCGGTCTCGGGATCGATCTCGACCTCGCAGATGTGGCAGCCGGCCGGGAAGGTGAAGTTGGTCGGGTCGTAGAACGCGCCTTCCTTGAGGCCGGGCTCGAGCTCGGCGCCGGTGAATTTGTGCGCGATGTAGGCGTTGAGCGCGACGTCGCCCCAGGCGGCCGCCTTGTCGGTGCCGGCGACCGTGAACTTGCCGTCCTTGAACTCGATGTCGCCCTCGGCCGCTTCCAGCATGAAGGCCGCGACCTTCTTCGCCTTCGCCTCGATCTTGTCGAGCGCCTTGACGATCGNNGTCTCGTGGCCCTGGCCGTGGCTGTGCGAACCGGTGAGGATTTCCACCGACCCGGTCGGGTTCACCCGCACCTCGGCGGATTCCCATAAGCCCACGCCGGCCCCGAGCGAGCCGACGGCTTGCGACGGCGCGATGCCGCAGGCCTCGATGTAGGTCGAGTAACCCATGCCGCGCAGCTTGCCGTGACGAGCACTATCGCGCTTTCTTTTGCCGAAGCCCTTCACGTCGGCGAGGTCCATCGCCTTCTTCAGCGACGCATGGTAGTCGCCGGCGTCGTAAGCCATGATGACGGGCGTCTGGTGCGGGAACGTCTTGATGAAGTTGCGCTTGCGCAGATCCGCGGGGTCGATTCCCAGCTCGCGCGCACCGACCTCGACGAGTCGCTCGACCACGTAGGTCGCCTCCGGCCGCCCCGCGCCGCGATACGCATCGACCGGCACGGTGTTGGTATAGACCGCATCGACCTCACAATAGATGTTCGCGATGCCGTACTGCCCGGACAGCAGCGTCGCGTAGAGATAGGTCGGCACCGACGACGAGAAGGTCGACATGTAGGCGCCGAGATTGGCGATGGTCTTGGCGCGCAGCGCGGTTATTTTGCCTTCCGCGTCGAACGCCATCTCGGCATGCGTGACGTGGTCGCGGCCATGGCAATCGGTGAGGAAGGCCTCGGAGCGATCAGAATTCCACTTCACCGGCCGGCCGACCTTGCGCGCCGCCCACAGGCAGACGACCTCTTCGGGATAGATGAAGATCTTGGAGCCGAAGCCGCCGCCGACGTCCGGCGCGATCACACGTAGCTTGTGCTCCGGCGCCATCCCGACGAACGCCGCGATGACGAGGCGCGCGACGTGCGGGTTCTGCGACGTGTTCCAGAGCGTGAGCGAATCGTTGCCGGCGTCATAGTCGGCGAGCGCGGCACGCGGCTCGATCGCGTTCGGCACCAGGCGGTTGTTGATGAAATGCAGTTTGGTGACGTGCTTGGCCGCCTTGATCGCGGCCTCCGTCGCCTTCTGGTCGCCGAGATGCCACTGGTAGATCGTATTGTGCGGCGCGATCTCGTGGATCAGCGGCGCGCCTTTTGCTTGGGCTTTGGCGGGATCGGAGACCGAGGGCAACACCTCGTAGTCGACCTTGACCTTCTCGGCCGCATCCTTGGCCTGCGCTAGCGTCTCGGCGATCACCACCGCGACCGCGTCGCCGACGTGGCAGGCTTTCACGTTGGCAATGGCCGGATGCGCCGACATCTTCATCGGCGAGCCGTCCTTCGACGTGATCGCCCAGCCGCAGATCAGATTGCCGATCTTGTCGGTCGCGAGATCGGCGCCTGTCAGCACTGCAACAACGCCCGGCAACGTCTTCGCCTCCGCGCCGTCGATCGCCTTGATCTTGGCGTGCGCGTGCGGCGAGCGGATGAAATGGATGTAGGTCTGGCCCGGACGGTTGATGTCGTCGGTATATTGGCCCTTGCCGGTGATGAACCTGAAATCTTCCTTGCGGCGGACTGCCGCGCCGATCCCGGTCGCGCTCATGGCGTTTCCTCCATCGGGATACGATTGGATGTTTCCTGGTCTGCCTCTGCGGGCAGCTTCACGCCATTGCCTTCGCGCCGGCCGCGATCGATTTCACGATGTTGTGGTAGCCGGTGCAGCGGCAGATGTTGCCTTCGAGCTCGTGACGGATCGTCTGGTCGTCGAGGTTGTGACCCTTGCGCTGAACCAGGTCGACGGCGGTCATGATCATGCCGGGCGTGCAGAAGCCGCACTGCAGGCCGTGATTGTCGCGGAAGGCTTCCTGCATCGGGTGCAGCTTGCCATCCTTGGCAAGGCCCTCGATGGTGAGCACATTCGCGCCGGCCGCCTGCCAGGCAAACATTGTGCAAGCCTTCACGGCCTTGCCGTCGACATGGACCACGCAGGCGCCGCACTGCGAGGTATCGCAGCCGACATGGGTCCCGGTCAGGCGCAGGCCTTCGCGCAGGAACTGGACCAGCAAGGTCCGCGCATCGGCGTCCGCGGTGACGGCCTTACCGTTAACCGTCATGGAGATTGCGGGCATATCCCTCCTCCTCGAAAGCGGGGCCAAAGGCCCTCATTTTGAGGCCGAACACGCCTGCTCGGCCGGAACTGCGGGCGAAATCGGGACGTTTTTGCCGGAAATCGCTGTTTGGAACAAGAACAACTCTGAACCCGCGATACCGGCGAGGTCAAGCAGGCAATCTGCCAAAACCGCCCCAGCCCTTAGCCGGAACCTGCTTCCGCGTCATTGGTTGTGCTGATGAAGGAGAGCGACAATGAAATCCGAACAGCCGCGCTCATCATCGAATTCGGTAGAATTTACGCGAGACGACGTCATGACCCGGCGCGAGATGTGGCTTTTCGTCCCGCTCTTGGCGGTGCTGGTCGCATTGCCCCTGGCGATCCTTGCCATGCTCGGCACGACACTGTGGCTGAGGACGCACCAGCCGGCCTTCCGCGATGCATCTCAAGCCGCACCGACGACGTTTGCGAGTCGCTGGCCTGACATGACCACGACGCAGTCGGGTACCGTGATCCGATAAGGCTCTACCCGGCTATCACGGCCGCCGCGAACTTCTGGAAAAAATCGTCCGCCATCTTCTTGGCCGCGCCATTGATCAGGCGCTGGCCGAGCTGGGCGAGCTTGCCGCCGATCTGCGCGTCCACGCTGTAGCTGAGCAGCGTGCCGCCGTCTTTGTCGGAGAGCCGCACGTTCGCGCTGCCCTTGGCAAAACCCGCGACGCCGCCCTCCCCCTCGCCGACGATCTTGTAGCCGTTCGGCGGATCGAGATCGGTGAGCGTCACCTTGCCCTTCCACTTCGCCTTGACCGGGCCGATCTTGGTGACGGCGACCGCCGCAAACGAGGTGTCGGACGTCTTCTCGAGCGACTCGCAGCCCGGAATAGTCGCCTTGAGAACCTCGGGATTGTTGAGCGCCTCCCACACGGTCTGGCGGGGCGCGGCGAGCTGAACCTCGCCTGTCATCGTCATGGCCATTGCGATCTCCTTGGACGATTTTCGCCGATAAAGGCGCGGCCGGGCGCAGCCGTCAATGCATGAATGCACCAATTGCCGTATCAATGCACGAATTGCAGAACGACCTCCGCATATCCGACTCTGTTCTTGATGTGCGCGCCGGCTTGCAATGCTCGCTCCAGGACGAGGCGAGCATCTTCCGCGCGACCGCCTTTCATGGCGCTGTGGAGGAAAAGCTGTACCAGCACGTCTTGCTGCGCATGACTGCCGCCCAGCTCATGGATCGTGTCGAGCACCGGCCACATCAGGCTGGCCGCGCGCGGATGGTCGCCGCGCCCATGGGCCATGACGGCCTCGCAGACCGGCAGCGCAACCTTGCCGACGATACGATTCACCGTTCCCTCGCGTTCACCAAACATGCGCATGGCGTCCAGCATGCGCCGCGCTGATTGCAGACGGCCCGCCGCGACGAGCGCCATCATCCAGTGCGGCAGCGTGAACGCCGAAAGACAATCGCCGAGCCGCGCCTCGGCCTTGTCGGCGATCTCGGTCCAGCGGTCGCTGACATCGATCCCGAGCAGATGGAGCCGGAACAGCATCGAGGCGGCGTTTTGCACGTCGATGTAGAGGTCCGGCTGCGCTTGCGTCAGCAGGCTGGAGAGATTGCGGAAGCGCCGGTCGTAGAGATCGAGCACGGCGTCGAACTCGCGCCGTTCGAGATGAAACAGCGCGCGGTGCCACCACAGATGATGCAGCAGATTGTTTCCGCCCTGCCAGTGCCGCTCCAACTCGTCCAGCCAGGCGATGCCTTCGGCGTGACGGCCCTGCATCTCCATGATGTGCGCGACCGCGTGCGTGCCCCAGACGTCACCCGGGTCGATCTCGACTGCCGCGCGGCCCGACGGCTCGGCAGCCCCGTACTGGCCGCACTCCTCGAGCGCGAAGCACTGGCAGGACAAGACCGTCCCATAACCCGGCAGGTTGCGGCTCCACTTCGGCAGCACACGCTCCACGGAGGCGAGCATCGCGCCCGGCCGGCCGAGCCAGAAATTGTTGAAGTGCGCGAGCCGAAACGCCAGCACGTCGCGCGGATGAGCGCTGAGGATCTCTTCCCAGACGTTGATCGCACGGTCGAGATCGCCGCCGATCCAGGCATCGAGCGCCGCCACATGCGCCTGCTCGCGCGCGGTTGCACGCGCGGTGAGCCGCCGCGCCGCGCTCGCGGCCTCCACCGCCGCCGGCACGTTGGCCTGCTTATAGGAGAGCAGCGCGAAATATCCTTTCAGGCAGTGCGCAAGGCCGAAGTCCGGCTCCGCCGCCAAAAGCGCGTTGAGGCGGAGCGGCGTATCGGCGCGATATTTCAGATACGCCAGAATCGCGCGGTCGAACGCCGCGCCGGTCTCGGGCGAGGAGGTCGAGATGGCAAGACCGTGGGCATCACGCATCCGCGCAGGATAGCAAAAGCGGCCGCGCAGCGGAACGTAGCGCCAACACGGCGTCCTGCCGCTATAGTCGCCACCGATGACCGACCCGCATTCGTCCTCCCTGCTCGGGCCATTATTCGCCAGCGCCGCCATGCGCGCGCTCACCACCGATCGCGCGCGGCTGCAGCGCATGCTCGACGTGGAGGCAGCATTGGCGCGCGCGGAAGCCGCCGCAGGCGTGATCCCGGCGAACGCCGTGGCGGCGATCGAGGCGGCCTGCGACGCGGCGCGTTTCGACATCGCGGCGCTTGGCGAGGCGGCAAGATCGTCGGGCGTCGTCACCATCCCGATGGTGAAGTGGCTCACCGCCGAGGTCGCGAAGACCGACAAGACGGCGGCTGGTTACGTGCATTGGGGCGCGACCAGCCAGGACATCATCGACACCGCGCTGGTGCTCGAACTGCGCGCAGCGATCGGCGCGCTCGTCGCCGATCTCGACCGCGCCATTGCGGGGTTCGCGTCACTCGCCGAGCGCCATCGGGCGACCGCGATGGTCGGCCGTACCTGGTTGCAGCACGCGCTGCCGCTGCCGTTCGGCCTGAAGCTCGCCGGCTATGCGGCGGCGCTGGCGCGTTCGCGCGCCCGGCTGACACGGCTTGAGCGCGACGCCCTGGTGCTGCAGTTCGGCGGCGCCGCCGGCACGCTCGCGGCACTTGGCGATGATGGACTGAATGTCGCCGAAAAACTCGCCGTCGAGCTCGATCTGCCGCTCCCCGAAGCGCCCTGGCACAGCCACCATGACCGCGTCGCAGAGGTCGCCTCCGCACTCGCGATCCTCGCCGGCACCTGCGGCAAGATCGCGCGCGATGTCTCGCTCATGATGCAGACCGACACGGCGGAAGCTTTCGAGCCGGCCGCAGCTGGGCGCGGCGGATCGTCGACGATGCCGCACAAGCGCAATCCGATTGCGGCCGCGACCGCGCTTGCGGCCGCCACCATGGCGCCGAATCTCGCCGCCACGATCCTCGCCGGGCTTGTTCAAGAACACGAGCGCGCGCTCGGCGGCTGGCAGGCCGAAGGCCCGACGATGCCGGCATTGCTGCTGGTCACCTCCGGCGCGCTCGCGGCGATAGTCGACATCGCCGAGGGCCTCGAAATCGACGCCGCGCGCATGCGCCAAAACCTCGCGGCGACCGGGGGGCTGATCATGGCGGAAGCCGTGATGATCGCGCTTGGCCGCAAGATCGGTCGGCTCGAAGCCCATCACATCGTCGAGGAAGCGTCCAAAACGGCGATCGCCGAAAGGCGCGGGCTGCAAGACATGCTCACCGCCGACCCGCGCGTGACCTCGCATCTCGATGCCGGCGAGGTCGCACGGCTATTTGATCCCCTCGCCTATCAGGGCGTCGCGCAGCAGTTCATCGACCGCCTGATCGCCGCCGCGCGAAAATCATGACAGACTGATCTCAACAACACCGAGGAAACGCCGATGCCCCTGATCCAGTCGAACGGGACGACCATCAATGTCGAGGTCGAAGGCCCGGCCGGCGCGCCGGTGCTGATGCTGTCGAACTCGCTCGGAACCGACCTGCACATGTGGGACCCGCAGGTGAAGCCGTTGACTGAGCACTTCCGCCTTGTGCGCTATGACCGCCGCGGCCATGGCAAGTCCGCCGTGCCTGAGGGCCCCTACAACATGGAGATGCTCGGCCGCGACGTGCTCGGCGTGCTCAACGCGCTCAAGATCGAGAAGATCAACTGGTGCGGCCTCTCGATGGGCGGCATGGTCGGCATGTGGCTCGGTGCGAACGCGCCGCAGCGCGTCGAGAGGCTGATCCTGTCCAACACCTCCGCCTATATGGCGGCAAAGGAGGTTTGGAACGGCCGCATCAAGACGGTGCGCGAGAAGGGCCTCACCTCGATTGCGGCCGGCACCATGGAACGCTGGTTCACGGCGCCCTTCCGCGAGCGCGAGCCGAAGGCGGTCGCCTGGATCAACGGGATGTTTCTCGCAACCGACCCGGAAGGCTATATCGGCTGCGGCGAGGCGGTGCGCGACATGGATCACCGCGAGCTGCTGGCGAACATCAAGGCGCCGACCCTGATCATCGCCGGCCGGCACGATGCCGGGACCACGGTCGCGGATGCCGAATACATCAAGAGCCGCGTGCCGGATTCGAATCTCACCGTGCTCGACGCCGCGCACATCGCCAACGTCGAACTCGCCAAGGACTACACCGGAACGATGCTCAAGTTTCTGCTGTAGACGTGACGACAGCGTTCGCAGGGACCGGAGGGAAGTCATGAAGCTGTTGCGGACGTTCGTCGCCGCCTGCGTGTTCGCGCTCACGCTCACACCAGCCTCGGCGCAGGACTATCCGACGCGCCCGATCCGTCTCATCGTGTCGTTCGGCCCCGGCGGCGGCGCCGACATCGTCGGCCGCATCCTCGGCCAGTCGATCTCGGAGAAGCTCGGCCAGCCGGTGTTCATCGAGAACCGGCCGGGCGCGGCCGGCACCATCGGCAACGAGGTCGTAGCGCGTGCCGAGAAGGACGGCTACACGCTCGGCATCATGACCGCCGGCCAGATCATCGCGGCGACGATCAACAAGTCGCTGCGTTACGACACGCTGACCGCGTTCGATCCGGTGGCGCAGGTCGCGACCGCGAGCCTGATCATGGTGACGCGTCTGGACTTTCCGGCCAGCAACGTCAAGGAGCTGGTGGAGATGGCGAGGGCCAATCCGCACAAGGTCGTGTTCGCAAGCCCGGGGTTCGGCGCGACGCAGCATCTCGCCGCCGAGCTGTTCAAGCAGACCGCGGGCGTGGACATGCTGCACGTGCCGTTCCGCTCCTCGCCCGAGGCGATCTCGGCGCTGCTCGGCAAGCAGGTGGACGTTTTGTTCGACACGGTGCTGGCGGTGCTCGGGCAACTCCAATCCGGCCAGCTCAAGGCGCTCGCGGTGACCGGCAAGGAGCACTTCCCGATTGTGCCGGATGTGCCGACCGTGCTCGAATCCGGCGTGATGCCCGGCTACGACGTGACGACATGGTACGGCTTCTTCGTGCCGCACGGCACACCGCCGGCGATCGTCGCCAAGCTCAACAAGGCGCTCAACGAAAGCATCGCCGAACCAGCCGTGCGCGAACGGCTGATCAAAGCCGGCGTGATCGTGCAGGGTTCGACGCCGGAAGCCTTCGGCAAGTTCATGGCCGACGAACTTGCGCGCTGGAACAAGGTGCGCGAAGCCGCCGGCATTCCGCAGCAGTGATTAGCGGCCTACAGGCACCGGCGCGCGCGTCTGCATCGACTTGATCGCGGCTTCAAACGTTGCAACCACATTGAGCATCTCGTCGGTCGTCACCGGAAACGGCTTTTCGGTTTCGACGCTCTCGCCGAACGCTTCGAGCAGCACCGCGAGCGAATCGACCTGCGCCAACATTTGCGTCTGCGGCTGTTCGCCGGGCCGCGCGACCGTCAGCACTGTTTCGTCGCGCGCCTCCACCCAGCCCTTGGTGCCGAACACGTGCACGCGCCAAAACATCGGCGCGGCACGCACAGTCGCGATCTGGCCGGTGGCGCCGCTCGCGAACTCAACAAGTGCCGCCGCGACATCGCGCGGATCGGGCGATGGCTTGCGCGAGAACAATTTCGCATCGACGCTTGCGATCGGTCCGCCGAGGTGGACCAGCGCATCGATGAGATGCAGCCCCGCGCCGGTCAGGCCGCCGCCCGGCGACTCGTTCGGGTCGTCGCGCCAGCCGCCCATCACGCGGGTCGAATGCTCGTTGCAAAAATGACCCTCGATGTGCAGCACCTCGCCGATCTCGCCATCGGCAACCACGCGCTTCAATTCGCGCATCGACGCAAAGCAGCGCTTGTTGTTGCCGAGTGCGAAAGGAACGCCCGCCGCGCGGCAGGCCGCGACCGCGCGCTCGGCTTGCGTGAGCGTCAGCGCGAGCGGCTTCTCGCACCACACCGGCTTGCCGGCCGCGGCAACCGCAGCGATCTGCTCGACATGCAGCGAATGCGGCGTCGCCAGGAACACGGCCGCAACGCGCGGATCGGCGACCGCATCGGCGAAATCCGTGCCGAGCTCGAAGCCGTGCTGTTGCGCGAAGTCCCGGACGAGTTCCGGCTCCATGCTGACCCCGCGCACGATGCGCAGGCGCGTGGCCTTGCTCGCCGCGACGATCGACTTGCCCCAGCGCCCGAGGCCGATGACGGCTGCATTAATCATGGGCGCGGATCATGACATGATGGCGCGGACAGGCAATCGCCGATCAACGGGAGGGACACGATGGACACACGCGAACAGCATGAGCGCGGGTTGGCGCTGCGTACCGAGATGTTCGGCCGCGAAGCGGTCGAGAAGCGCATGAACGCATTCGGCGATTTCGGCAAGCCGTTGCAGCACATCATCAATGCCTACGCGTATGGCGACGTGTGGCAGAGGACGGCGCTGCCGCCGGGCACAAAGTCGCTCGCGATGGTCGCCATGATGGCGGCAGCCGGCCACGGGAACGAATTGCGCGTGCACCTGAAGGGCGCGCTCAAGAACGGCTGTAAGCCGGATGAAATCCAGGAAATCCTGCTGCTGGTCGCGATGTATTGCGGCATCCCGGCCGCGAACGAAGCACACCGCATTGCCGCCGAGGAGATCGGCGTCAGCGCATGAAGGCTAAAAGGACGGGCTCATGACGAACGCCTCGGGGCGCCGCCGCAGCGGCGGTATCTCGACAGCGACGATGAACCCGCGGCCATAGATCGCGAGCGCGCTCGCGATCGCCGCAAGCATCAATTCGCCGATCAGCCCCTGCAGCGGCTCGCCGCCGAGCCCGGCAACCGGGATCGCGGCGATCAGGCTCGCGACCGCCGATACCAAAAGCCCGACATCGAGCATGGCGTCGTCGCTCGTCCCGTGCCGCGCCCAATCGATGATCCCGCCGAACACGGTGATGAACAGGTAGATGCCGATGAACAGCTTCAACCCGGCAAGGAGCTGCGCGAGCGAGACCGTGCCTTGCGCCGAGAGCCTGAGCAGGCGCCCGAGCCTGACGATCGTTTCGCCGACATGTGGCCGGACGATATCGAGCAGCGGATTGTTAAGCGAGACGGCGGCGTCTGCGCTCCAGACCAACGCGAGCAGGAGAACGATCAGATAGGCTGAGATGCGAGCCGCACGGTGCCTGATGGACATGATCGCCTCATCCGCTACGCGCGTAAGATCTTGCGCGAGCGGCGAGACAATCACGGCACGCGAGGCGTCGCAACATCATGGTTGATTAAGGATTAATGCCGGGGGTCGTCGTTCATCCCCGCCCCTCGCGGAACTCGTGCGGCGTCGTTCCGGTCTGCTTGCGGAAGAAGCGGGCGAAATGGGAGGGGTCGGAAAAGGCGAGATCGTAGGCGATCTCGCCGATCGAAAGATTGGTGAAGACGAGCTGGCGCTTCGCTTCCGTCAGCACGCGCTGGCGANNAGGCGAGGAGGCGCTCCTTGCGGAAGTTTTCCTCGACCAGCTTGCGCAGCGCATCGACGGTCGCGTCGGCCGGCGCGAGCGTCACGGTGCCCGAACGCGCGCGGCTGGCCGCAAGGCGCGCGACCGCGATGGCGATCACCGCGAGGAGCCCGCGCATCGCGAGCCGGTAGCCTTCGCGCGCGAGGAAATGCTCTTCGTAGAGTTCGGCACACAGGGCGGCGAGCCGCTTGGTGCCGGCCTCGTCGGTGAGCGGCACGACCGGCGTCTCGGCCAACGCCTTGAGGCGGGAGAGAGCGGCGCCGGAGCGTTCGCCGAGCGCGTCCGCGACATCCTCGGTGAAGCTCACCACCCAGCCGTCGGTACCGTTGCGCCAATGGAAGCCGTGCGCGACGGTCGCCGGCATCAGGATCGCGGCCGGTGCCTCGACGGGAAGCGTCGTCGCTTCATAGATCATCTCACCGCCGCCGTGCTCGATCAGGAAGATCTGGAAGAGGTTGCGGTGGCGATGCGCGCGGATCGTCCAGTCATTCGCCGAAGAGCGCGAAAACACGGTCTCGACATGGATGAAATCGAACGCCTGATCGTCCGGCGGATCGCCGTAGAGATGAAACAGCGGCAGGACGGACGCGCTGGGCATACCCCACCATAGCGGAGAGCGCCATGGCGGAAAACGCCGCCAGCGCGCTCATCCACCAGATTGGACTGCGGCAGAAAAGGCGCAAGAACAACGAAACCCCGCGTCTTCCCGGGGTCTCGCCGTCGCGTCAGAGACGATTAGCGGCCGCCCTGCTGGGTGCCGCCCTTGTTGGGATCCTGTTGCTGGTGCTGGCCGGGCTTGCCCTGATCCGGACGCGGATTGCCCTGCTGCTGCTGGCCGGGCTTGTTCTGACCGCCCTGCTGACCCGAATTGTTCTGCTGATGCTGCGGGTTCTGGTTCTGGTTCGGATTCTGGTTGGTCATTTTGTGCTGGTCTCCATGGGACGCCCCACGGACCAACGAACCGGACGGCAAGCCGTTCCGGAAAAAAATGATTTTGCTCCGCAACATGGAACCCGGTTCCAGCACGATTGTTCCGGGCGGTGTGGTCACACCTGCTTGTAGGCGCGCTCGTGATAGACGAGCGCCGGCCCCGGCTCGCCGAGCCGTAGCGCGACCACGCCGGCGATGATGACGTTGTGAGTTCCCACCGCCTTCACCTCGATGACGCGGCAGTCGAACGCGATCACCGCGCTCGGCAGCACCGGCGCGCCGGTGTCGAGCGACATCCAGTCCATGCCGGCGAACCGTTCCGCCATCGGAACGCCAGTGCGCCCGGCGAATAGGTCGGCGACCGGATCGCCGCCCGCGCGCAACGTGTTGATGCAGAGCACGCGGTTCTCCTGCAGGATCGGCGTCACCTGGCTGCGGCGGTTGAGACAGACGAGCAACGTCGCCGGTTGGTCCGAGACCGAGGTGACCGCAGTCGCGGTGAATCCGGCTTTACCGGCGGGCCCCGCCGTCGTCACCACATGCACGGCGGCGCCGAGCCGGCTCATCGCTTCGCGGAACTGCGCGGGCGCAACCGTTGCAATCGGCTCCGGACCGATCGCCTCGAAGGAGCCCATCATCGCGTCGTCGGGGCGTTGGTCGATCCAGCTCATGGGGAGGAAACTAACAGAACCGCGTGCGTGCGGAAGGCTGGCGCCGCGAACTCCGTCAACCTCTCCCCTCCGGGGGAGAGGTCGCGAGCGAAGNNGGTGAGGGGGAGCCCTCATCGATGGACCGAGGCCCCCTCACCCCAGCCCCCTCCCCCGACGGGGAGAGAGAGCCCATCGCGGTTGCGGCGCGACCGCATCTCACTCCGCCGCGCGCGCGGCCGGCTCGAAGCCCGGATAGGCGACATCGTCGGGATTGAGCCACGTATCACCGACCCAGCCGTTCTCGTCGTAGTCGGCCATGCAGGCCTCCGCGAGCGCGATCATCTTGTCGTAGGAGCCCGTGCTCTTGGAATTGAACAGCGCCTGGATGCGGATGTCCNNCCGCCGTAGTTGATCTCGTAGAGTTCGTGGCGCCCGCCGAACTCGGTGCCGACCGCGTCCCAGAGAAGCTTCATGATCTTGATGCGCTCGCGGTATCCGATATTGTTCGAGCCGCGCACGTACTTCGCCAAATACTTGTCGATCGCGGGATTGCCGAAGTCGCGCGTCGATGACGGCAGGTAGATCAGCGCCGAGGCGATGATCTTCTGCACGATCTCCTTGATGCGTCCATAGGCGTCGCCCGCGAACACCCGATAGCTCGATCCCGATTGGGCGTTCGGCAGCACCGCGTCCGCGGTCCACGGCACCGGGTTCATCGCCATCGCGTCGGAGATCGCCCAGAACAGGTTGCGCCAGGCGATGATCTCGCCAAGCATCGCCTGATTGCCGCGAAAATTGTCCGCGCCGGTGACGCGCAGCGCCTTGGCGACGATGCCGGCGAGGAAGTCGAGCTTCACGGCAAAGCGCGTGCAGCCCTGGAACTGGAAGCCGTTCACGAAGCCGGAGCGCGGATAGAAGGTCTTGAGCTTCTCGGGGTCGCGATAGATCAGGATGTCTTCCCAGGGGATGAACACGTTGTCGAACACGAAGATCGCGTCGTTCTCGTCGAAGCGCGAGGACAGCGGATAATCGTAGGGCGTTCCCATCACGCTCGCCGTCATCTCGTAGGAGGCGCGGCAGAACAGCTTCACGCCCGGCGCGTTCATCGGTGCGATGAACATGATCGCGAGGTCGGGATCGCTGACTGGCATCGCGGCGTTCTGGCCGAGGAAATTGTAATGCGTGATCGCCGACGAGGTCGCCACAACTTTGGCACCGGACACATAGCAACCGGCGTCGGTCTCCTTCTGGATCGTGATGAACACGTCGCGCACCTGCTCGGGCGCCTTGTTGCGATCGAGCGGCGGATTGACGATCGCGTGGTTCATGAACAGCACATTCTCTTGCGCGCGACGGTACCAAGCCTTCGCGTTGGGTGCGAACTTGTCGTAGAATTCGTGCTGCACGCCGAGCGTATTCATCAGCGACGCCTTGTAGTCCGGTGTGCGTCCCATCCAGCCATAGGACATGCGCGCCCAGGCGGCGATCGCCTCGCGCTGGCCGATCAGGTCCTCGCGCGAACGCGCGACGCGGAAGAATTTGTGCGTGAAGCTCCCCGCCCCTGTGTCGGTCGGACAGGTGAGCACGTCCTTGTGCTTCGGATCATGCAGGGCGTCATAGAGCTTGGCGATCGAGCGCGCAGCGTTGCGGAACGCCGGATGCTTGGTCACGTCCTTGACGCGCTCGCCGTAGATGTAGATCTCGCGCCCGTCGCGTAAGGATTCCAGATATTCGCTTCCGGTGAACGGCCGGCCTTTGCCGGCGATCACGTCCTCGGGCTTTTGGATCATTGTTACGTCCTCCCGGGCTCCGGCCGCGGCCGGGGATTCATTCAGGCTTCTGGCGCGACCATGGCACCGCGCCGCGCCGCCGCAAAGGTACGAAATCAGGGATCCGGCGGCCAGTTTTCCGGGCCTCGTGGCAGAAGGCGCCGCGCGAGCCGCGTTGCCGCTCCGGAACGCCCCTGTTAAGACTGAGCGCGCAGGGCTCGCGCGCCCGGTGTCGCATGAGGCGGCTCTGGCGCGGCGATCCGGACGCCGAGGTCGCGAGGGGAAGCCTCTTTCGAGGCGCTACGACCGCATGGAAGTTTTCGTCCAGCAGCTCATCAACGGCATCACGCTCGGCTCGATCTACGGGCTCATCGCCATCGGCTACACGATGGTGTTCGGCATCATCGGCATGGTGAACTTCGCCCATGGTGACGTGTTCATGGTCTCGGCGTTCGTGGCTCTGATCGCGCTGTTGATCCTCACCACCTGGCTCGGAATGAGCTCGGTCGCGCTCGCGCTGCTAATCGTGCTCGTCGTCGCGATGGTGTTCACCTCGCTCGTCAACTGGGTGATCGAGCGCATCGCCTACCGGCCGCTGCGCGGCTCGTTCCGCCTCGCTCCGCTCATCTCGGCGATCGGCATGTCGATCTTTCTTTCGAACTTCGTGCAGGTCACGCAAGGCCCGCGCAACAAGCCGATCCCCCCGCTGCTGCGCGACGTCATCGTGGTGATGCACGGCGACTACGACGTAACGGTGTCCTACCGGCAGCTCATCATCTGGGGCGTAACCGCCGTGCTACTCGCGATCTTCTGGTATCTCGTCAGCAAGACCGCGCTCGGCCGGGCGCAGCGCGCCTGCGAGCAGGATCAGAAGATGGCGGCGCTGGTCGGCATCGACGTCGACCGCACCATCTCGATTACCTTCGTGATCGGCGCGGCGCTCGCGGCTGTCGCCGGCACCATGTACCTGATGTATTACGGCGTCGTGAGCTTCTCGGACGGTTTCGTACCGGGCATCAAGGCGTTCACCGCCGCCGTGCTCGGCGGCATCGGCTCGCTCCCCGGCGCCGTGATCGGCGGACTGCTCATCGGCCTGATCGAGACGATGTGGTCGGCCTATTTCTCGATCGACTACAAGGATGTCGCCGCCTTCTCGATCCTCGCCATCACGTTAATCTTCCTGCCGCAGGGCCTGCTCGGCCGGCCGGAAGTCGAGAAGGTGTAAGGGATGAGCGCGCCGGCAGCAGCGCCCGCTTCTACAGCGACGGTTCACGTTAATATCGGCCGCGCGCTCAAGGACACCGCGATCACCGCGGCCATCGCCTTCGCACTGTTCCTGCCGCTGATCGGCTTCAAGACCGTGCAGAACATGCGCAACGAGCTCGAGCTCGAGACGCGCCTGGCGCTGCTCTTGACGTTCGTCGCGATCATCGCCGGCGCGAAGCTTTTCGTCTCGCTCGTGATCGCGCCGTGGCGCGAGCGGCGCGCGCTTAATCCCGCGCCCACCAACGCGACGCTCGCCAAAGCAAAGACCCTCCTGGCGCATTGGTTCACGCCGTTCGCGCTCGGCTTCGCGGTCGTCTACCCGATTCTCATTTTCACCGTCACAGGCGGCACCGGCGCGCTCAAATGGGTCGACAATTTCGGCATCCAGATCCTCATTTACGTGATGCTCGGCTGGGGACTGAACATCGTGGTCGGCCTCGCGGGCCTGCTCGATCTCGGATACGTCGCTTTCTATGCGGTCGGCGCCTATTCCTATACGCTGCTCGCCAAGGAATTCGGCCTCTCGTTCTGGATCCTGCTGCCGCTCGCCGGATTCCTCTCGGCGTTCTGGGGCGTCCTGCTCGGGTTCCCGGTGCTGCGCCTGCGCGGCGACTATCTCGCGATCGTGACGCTTGCGTTCGGTGAGATCGTCCGCCTCATCCTCATCAACTGGGTCTCGTTCACCAACGGCTATGCGGGCATCAGCGGGATTCCGCGCCCGACCCTGTTCGGCATTCCGTTCAACGCCAATGACGATGGGTTCGCTGCGACCTTCGGGCTCGAATTCTCGCCGATCTATCGGTCGATGTTTCTCTACTACGTCATTCTAGCGCTCGCTCTCGTCACGGCTTACGTGACCATCCGCCTGCGCCAGCTTCCCGTGGGCCGCGCCTGGGAGGCGCTGCGCGAGGACGAGATCGCCTGCCGCTCGCTCGGCATCAACACCACGAATACCAAGCTCACCGCCTTTGCGATGGGCGCGATGTTCGCGGGGTTCGCTGGCTCCTTCTTCGCCGCGCGGCAGGGCTTCATCTCGCCCGAGTCCTTCACGTTCCTGGAGTCGGCGACGATCCTCTCGATCGTGGTGCTCGGCGGCATGGGCAGCCAGATCGGCGTCGCAGTCGCGGCCGTCGCGATGATCGGCGGCACCGAGATCATGCGCGACCTCGATTTCCTCAAATACTTTTTCGGCAGCGACTTCGATCCGACCCAGTACCGCATGCTGCTGTTCGGCTTCGCGATGGTGCTGATCATGATCTGGAAGCCGCGCGGCCTCGTCGGCACGCGCGAGCCGTCGGCGATCTACAAGGAGCGCCGCACCATCCTCGGTTCGCACGTGAAGGAAGGCCACGGATGAGCAAGGCTCCCGCCGCTCCCGTGCTGCGCGTGGAGCATCTCTCCATGCGGTTCGGCGGCCTCGTCGCGGTGGACGACTTGTCCTTTTCGGCGGCGCGCGGCGACATCACGGCGCTGATCGGCCCGAACGGCGCCGGCAAATCGACGCTCGTTGCCTGCATCACCGGCGTGCTGCGCATCGATGCCGGAACCATCCGCTTCCAGGGCAACGGCGTGCAAAATCTCCCGGCGCACCGGCGCGCGCGCATCGGCATCACGCGGACATTCCAGAAGGTCCGGCTCGCCGATCAACTGACCGTCTATGAGAACGTCGTCGCCGGTCTCGCAGGCCATTGGTTCGCGAATTCGAGCGGGTGGCTGCGCGTGTTGCGGCCCTTGTCGACGCGCGAGGCCGTCACGACGGTCGGGCAAGCGCTGGAACGCGTCGGCCTTTCCGATGTCTCCGGCACCGTTGTCAAATCGCTGCCGTTCGGCCGGCGGCATTTCGTCGAGATCGCCCGCGCTATCGTGTCTGGACCCAAGCTCCTGCTGCTCGACGAGCCGGCGACCGGGCTGACCGAGCCGGAGCGCGAGCGCCTGTCCCAACTGGTGCGCGATATCGCGGCGCTTGGCTGCGCGATCGTCCTGATCGAGCATGATCTCGAACTGGTCGGGCGGTTGTGCGACCGCGTCACCGTCATCAATCACGGACGGCGCATCTTCACCGGCACGCCCGCGGCAGCACAAAACGATCCGGCCGTGATCGAAGCCTATCTCGGCGTCAACCAGCTCATTGGAGGCCGGGATGACGCTCGCGATTGAAGGCCTGTGCGCCGCCTATGGCGAGATCGAAGTGCTGCACGGCATCAGCCTCTCGGTCGAGAAGGGGCAACTGATCGCGCTCCTCGGCGCGAACGGCGCGGGAAAAAGCACCGCTATCAAGGCGATCATGGGGCTGGTGAAGCCGACCGCGGGCCGCGTTCTGCTCGACGGCCGCGATATCGCGGGCGAGGCGGCGCATCTGGCCGCCCGCGCCGGCATCGTGCTCGTGCCAGAGGGCCGCAGGATCTTCAAGAAGATGACGGTGGAAGAAAACCTCCAGGTCGGCGGCGTGGTGCGCAGCGCCGCCGAGGTTCGCGAACGGCTCGCGGATATCTATGCGCTGTTTCCGACGCTCGGCGAGCGGCGCCGCCAGATCGGCGGCACGCTGTCGGGCGGCGAGCAACAGATGCTCGCCATCGGCCGCGCGCTGATGTCGCGCCCGAGCTTCATCCTGATGGACGAGCCTTCGCTCGGGCTCGCCCCGCTCGTCGTCGAACGCGTACATCAGGCGATCGACCGCATCCGGCGCGAGATGGGCATCGGCGGAATTCTGGTCGAGCAGAACGTCGTGATCGCGCTCGGCGTTGCGTCGCATGCCTATGTGTTGATGCGCGGTTCGGTCGTGCTCAGCGGCGATCCGAAGACGCTCGCGGCCTCGCCGCAGCTCAAGGAGGCCTATCTGGGAATGGGCTGACGGTCTCAGCCGCGCTCCGGCCAGAGGCTCGCGGGCACGAACACGTCGCCCTTCATGATCGGGCGCGCGGTGCGCAGGGTGCCGGCGACGACGTCCATGTCGGCGCCCTTGCCTGTCGTCAGCAGCCGCACATCCACCTGGCCGGAGGGATGCTCGATCCAGATCGTGCGCGGATTGGCATCCTCCGGCTTTGCCAATTCATGCGCGATCGTGCCTTCCAGCGCGCAGGCGGACGCGACGCAGACCGCCCCGGTGACTGCGTGCGCGGCATGCAGCGCGTGCGGCGTGAGATAGCGCGACGTGATCGTGCCGCCGTCGCGCGCGGCCGACAGCAGCCCGACTTTCGGAATCACCTTGTCGGTGACGTCGCCGAAGCCCATGCGGCGCCCGGCTTCCCGCCGGATCGGCTCGATGCGCGCGAACAGTGCCTTGTTGCCGTTGATCTCGGCGCGGTTCTCGGTGCCGGAGAGCCCGAAGTCCGTCGCCCGCATCATGATCATCGGCATCGCGACGTCGATGCAGGTCACCTCGATGCCGTCGATTACGTCGCGCAGATTTCCGGTCGGCAACAGCTTGCCGGCGATGGAGCCGACCACGTCCATGAAGTTCAGCACGATCGGCGCCGCCGTGCCCGGCACGCCGTCGATGCGCGCATCGCCGGTGTAACGGACCTTGCGGCCGGGCGTCTGCACGATCGCCTCGATGCGCGACTCGGTGTTGACGTTGTAGATCATCACCCGCGTCTCGCCGTCCTGCGCCGGAAACAGCCCGGTCTCGATCGCGAACGGCGCGACGCCAGCCAGCATGTTGCCGCAGGAGGGCGCGGTATCGACGATCGGCTTGCCGACGTCGACCTGCGCGAACAGGTAGTCGACATCGACGCCGGGCCGGTTCGAGCGCGACACGATCGCGACTTTGCTGGTGAGCGTGTCGGCACCGCCGAGGCCGTCGATCTGCCGCACGTCCGGCGAGCCCATCGCGGCCAGCAGCACGCTATCGCGGGTCGCGGTATCCGCCGGCAGGTCGTCGGCCTTGAAATAGGGCCCGCGCGAGGTCCCTCCGCGCATGAAAATCGTCGGGATGCCGACCAGATCGCTCATTGTTGCTGTCCTGGGAAAGCCGCGTGCGCGCTTCAAATCGCGCCGGGCAGCGTCCAAGTCAATGGGCGGCGCGCGCAGCCCTGCCGCGCGCCGCTACATCATCCCGAGCAGGCGCGGCAGGAACAGGGTGAGCGCCGGCCAGTAGGTCACGATCACCAGGAAGATCAGCATCGTCACCAGCCATGGCCACACCGCCACCGCAAGCTCGGTGATGCGCATGCCGGCGATCATCGAGGCGACGTAGAGATTCAAGCCGACCGGCGGATGGCACAGGCCGACTTCCATGTTGACGTCGATCACAATGCCGAAATGCACCGGGTCGATCCCCAGCTTGCGCGCGGCCGGCGTGAGGATCGGCGCCATGATCAGGATGATCGAGTTCGGCTCCATGAAGTTGCCGGCCATCAGCAGCAACACGTTGACCAGCAGCAGGAAGCCGAACCAGCCGAGATGCTGGGCCAGGATCCAGTCCGCCAAGGCGGAGGGAATGTTCTCGTTCGTGAGCACGAAGGAGAACAGCACCGCGTTGGTGATGATGTAGAGCAGCATCGCGCTCGTGTTCGCGGCGCGCAGGAGCACGCGCGGCACGTCCTTGAGCGTGATCGCCTTGTAGACGAAGACCGCGATGAAGAACGAATAGACCGCCGCCATCGCGGCGGCTTCGGTGGCGGTGAACAGGCCTGAGTAGATGCCGCCGATGATGATGACGACGAGCATCAGGCCCCAGATGCTTTCCCGGAACGCGTGCCACGTCTCCGCCCAGTTCGCTCGCGGCATGCGCGGATAATCACGCTTCTTGGCGAGATACCAAGTCACCGCACACAGCATCGCGGTGAGCAGCGAGCCGGGCAGCAATCCGGCGACGAACAAGGCGCCGATCGAGGTATTGGTGGAGACCGCGTAGACGATCTTGGGGATCGAGGGCAGCATCAGGATGCCGAGCGAGCCCGCGACCGTGATGATGCCGGCGCCGAACCGCATCGGATAGCCGTGCCGCACCATCTCGGGCAGCACGATCGCGCCGATGGCCGCGACCGTCGCGACGCTCGATCCGCAAACGAGCGCGAACATCGCGCAGGCGACGATGCCGGCAAGGCCAAGCCCGCCGTGCCAATGGCCGATCAGCGACACGGCAAAATCGATCATCCGGCGCGCGACGCCGCCGTGGGTGAGGAAATTGCCCGCCAATATGAAAAACGGGATCGCCATGATCTCGAAGCTCTCGATCCCGGTGAATAATTTCAGCGCAACCGCCTCGATCGGCACGGTTGTCAAGAACCACAGAAAAGTGAGCACCGTGAGTCCGAGCGCGATCGAAATCGGCATACCGGTGAGCATCAGCGCGATCAGCAGGCCGAAGATGATAGCGGAATTCATCGCGCACCCTCGCGCGGCAGCTCTTCGATCTCGATGCCCTCGACTTTAGTCTCGTCGTGATGCGGCAATTCGCCCGTTTGCCAGAATGCCCAAGCGACCTGCAGGAACCGAAAGCACATCAGGTACGAGCCGAGCGGTACGCACAGGAAGACGATCCAGCGCGGCATCTCCATATCGGGTGACACCTGGTGGGTCGGATAGAGTCCGATCACGAACTTCGCGCCCATAGTGCCGACGATTGCGGTGAACAGCGCGCCGCAAAAGAGACTAAAAAGCACCACGCGCCGGCGGATATCAGGACGGACCTGATTGACCACCACATCGACGCCGACATGGATGCCGGTGCGCACGCCATAGGCCGCGCCGAACTTCGCCATCCATACGAACATGTAGATGCACAGTTCCTGCGCCCAAGAGAGGTTGATGTCGAACAGATAGGGATAGAAAAACGGAATGCCGACCAGATAGCGGTGCACGACCGCAATAAAAATAATGATCGTCGCCGCCGCGATCAGCGACGCGATCAAAGTCTCCTCAAGACGGTCGAGGATACGCAGCATCCCCCTTTGAGCCTCCCGCCCGCTGGCCGTTATCGGCCATTGTTCCCCAGCAGCCTTTCTGAAGACTTCTACCCCCGGAGGCAAGGGCTCAAATCATTCAAACTATGCGGCTTTCCGACACAACCGCGATGCGGTGGCAAAACCCTATCGCATAAGCCGACTGCTGGCCTTGCTGGCGACGAAGGCAAATATCGAGAACAAGAACAACTCGACAACTTGCAAAGGTTCATCGATGCGAAAGCTGAATTTCGGCGGAAATAAAAAATATGCCGTGCCGGCGACGCTGGTGATCGATGCCACAACCGCTGGAGTGCTGCTGAAATACATTGCGATACCCGTTATCGGCAACAGATAGAAAAAAATGAGATGATCCTTCACGAAATAATCGCTCAGCGTCATCATGATCGCCGTGATGACAGCAATGGCGATCAAACCTACAATCGTTGGAATTCCGTGCTCTTTGAGGAAAGCTCGCGCGCGCCCGCTGTTGCCAATTTTGGGATCGGCAGAACCGACGACAGCTTTTATCGTTGTCCGAACTGGCGCTTTCACGGACAATCTACTTTCGAATTCACCCGATTATGACATGCAGACGAACGTGATGTGAAGACCAATTTGGCACTCTCGCGCGATGCACAAGGACATCGGGGTGAAGTATTAACGCTTACGAGGTGCCGAGAACCTTACTCCGCCGCAATCCTGCTCGCCGGATCGATCGCTTCGACCTTCGCAGCGCAAAATTTGAATTCGGGAATTTTCCCGAATGGATCGAGCGCCGGATTTGTCAGCAGGTTCGCTGCCGCTTCCACATAGGCGAACGGGATGAACACCACGCCGTCAGGCACTCCATCGTCCTGGCGCGTGGCAAGCTCCACCACGCCGCGCCGCGTCGACACACGGATCATGTCGCCCGGCTCGATACCGAGCTTGGTGATTGTGCCGCGCGAGACAGACGCAATTGCCGTAGGCTCAAGCGCATCGAGCACCGTCGCGCGCCGCGTCATGGCGCCGGTGTGCCAATGCTCAAGCTGCCGGCCGGTTGTGAGGATGAACGGATATTCGGCATCTGGCACCTCGTCCGGCGGCGTGTATTTCGCCGCGACGAGCCTCGCCATTCCATTCGGGCGCGGGAACCCTTTGTCGAACACGACATCGCGGCCGGGCACGTCCGGCCCATCGACCGGATATGTGACGTGATGTTCGCGCTCCACGCGATCCCATGAAATGTTGGCCAGCGCCGGCATCATCGACGCCATCTCGGTGAACACCTCGCTGACGTGCTTGTAGTTCCATTTGCAGCCGATGCGCTGCGCGAGATCCTGTATGATCCACAAATCCTGCCGTGTCTCGCCCGGCAGCGGCAACGCGGCGCGGCCCATCTGCACCTGACGATTGGTGTTGGTGACGGTGCCGTCCTTCTCGGGCCATGCGGAGGCCGGGAGGATCACATCGGCATAGGAGGCGGTTTCAGTGAGGAAGATATCCTGCACCACGAGATGTTCGAGATGCGCAAGCGCACCGCGCGCATGGTTGAGATCGGGATCCGACATCGCGGGGTTCTCGCCCATGATGTACATGCCCTTGATCTCGTCGTTATGCACCGCATCCATGATCTCGACCACGGTCTTGCCGCGCTTGGGATCGAGCGTCACGCCCCACGCCGCCTCGTACTTGGCGCGGATCTCTGCGTTCTCCACCGACTTGTAGTCGGGGAAGAACATCGGGATGAGGCCTGCGTCGGACGCGCCCTGCACGTTGTTCTGCCCGCGCAGCGGATGCAGTCCGGTGCCCGGCCGGCCGACCTGCCCGCAGATCAACGACAGCGCGATCAGGCAGCGCGCATTGTCGGTGCCGTGGGTGTGCTGCGAAACGCCCATGCCCCAGAAGATGATGGCGCTTTCGGCACGCGCGAAGGTCCGCGCGACATTGCGCAGCACATCCGGCTCGATACCGCAGATTGGCGCCATCTCCTCGGGCGTGAACGGCTTCACGTTCTCGGCGAGCTTGTCGAAATCTTCCGTGTAGGTCTGGACGTATTGCTGGTCGTAGAGCTTCTCGCTGATGATGACATTGAGCATGCCATTGAGCATCGCAACGTCGGTGCCGTTCTTAAACTGCATCATCTGCCAGGCATGGCGTTTGAGCGCCTGCCCACGTGGATCCATGACGATAAGCTTCGCGCCGCGTTTCGCCGCCTGCTTGAAGAAGGTCGCGGCGACCGGATGGTTCTCGGTCGGGTTAGCGCCGATGACGATGATGACGTCTGAATTCTTGCACTCGTTAAAGGTGGCCGTGACGGCCGCAGAGCCTACGCCTTCAAGCAGGGCCGCGACCGAAGAAGCATGGCACAGCCGCGTGCAATGATCCACGTTGTTGCTTCCAAATCCGGTGCGCACGAGCTTCTGGAACAGATACGCCTCTTCGTTCGATCCCTTGGCCGAACCGAATCCGGCCAGCGCCCGCGGACCGTCGCGATCGCGAATCTTGACGAGGCCCTTGGCGGCGCGCTCCATCGCCTCTTCCCACATCGCGGGGCGAAAATGCGTCCATGGATTGGATGGGTCCACCAGATCGTCAGCGGCCTTACCCACACCGTCCTTGCGAACCATTGGCTGTGTCAGGCGTTGCGGGTTGCTGATGTAATCGAAACCGAAGCGGCCCTTCACGCAAAGCCGATTCTGATTTGCCGGACCGTTCTTGCCGCTGACATAGGCGAGCTTGTCGTCCTTGATGTGATAGGTGAGTTGGCAGCCAACACCGCAATACGGACAGACGCTGTCGACCTTGCGATCTGGCTTGCCGGTATAAACATTCTTCACGTCCACCATGGTCGCCGGCATCAGCGCGCCGGTCGGGCAGGCCTGCACACATTCACCGCACGCAACGCACGTCGAGTTCCCCATCGGATCGTCGAAGTCGAACACAATCTTCTCAAGATGACCGCGGCCGGCCATACCGATGACGTCGTTGACCTGCACTTCGCGGCAAGCACGGACGCAAAGATTGCACTGGATGCAGGCGTCGAGGTTGACCGCCATCGCGACATGGCTGCGGTCGGGTGCCGGCACTTCGATTCTCTCGCGCTTCGGAAAGCGGCCGGCTTCGATCTTCTGCCGCTTGACGATCTTCCAGAGTTCGGAATCCGGATCATGCGCGTGCGCCAAATCCGGCTGATCGGTGAGCAGCAATTCGGCGACCATGCGGCGCGCGTTCTTGGCGCGATCGGTCTGAGTCTTGACCTTCATGCCAGGCGTTGGCGTGCGCAGACAACTCGCCGCCAGCACGCGCTCGCCCTCGATCTCCACCATGCAGACGCGGCAATTGCCGTCCGGGCGATAGCCGGGCTTGGGCAGGTAACACAGGTGCGGGACCCTGATGTCGAAGCGGCGCCCGGCACGGAAAATCGTCTCACCCTCGCGGATGTCGATCTCCTTGTCGTCCATGAAGAAGGTGTTGGGCTTCGCCGGCTTGTCAGTCTCGCTCATCGCTCAAGTCCTTGCCATCGCCCTCACCCTTCGAGACGCGGGCTGCGCCCGCTCCTCAGGATGAGGGCTCAAATTCCGCCTCATGGTGAGGAGCGCCCGCATGGCGCGTCTCGAACCATGGGGCGGCCCCATCATCTCCAACTCCCCAAAGGCTTGCTCAGCTCGTCGGGGAAAAATTTTAGCACGCACAGCAGCGGGTTCGGCGCCGCCTGGCCAAGCCCGCAGATCGAGGCATCGCGCATCAGCATCGAAAGCTCGGTCAGCAGCGCCGGATCCCACGGACCTTTTTCCATCAACTTGACGGCTTTCTCACTGCCCACGCGACACGGCGTGCACTGGCCACAAGATTCATCCTCGAAGAATTTCATCAGGTTGAGCGCGACCGCCTTCATGTCGTCCTTCTCGGACAGGATTACGACCGCGTGCGATCCCACGAAGCAGCCGTGCTTCTCCAGCGTTCCGAAGTCGAGCGGCTCGTCCGCCATCGATGCCGGCAAAATTCCACCCGACGCCCCGCCCGGCAGATAGCCCTTGAACGTTTCGCCCGGCAGCATGCCACCGCAATATTCCTCGATCAGCTCGCGCGCGGTGATGCCCGCGGGCGCAAGCTTCACGCCCGGATCTTTCACGCGGCCGGAAACCGAGTAACTGCGAAATCCCTTGCGTTCATGCCGACCGTGCGACGTGAACCACGGCGCACCTTTCTCGATGATGTCGCGCAGCCAAAACAGCGTCTCGACATTTTGCTCGAGCGTCGGACGGCCGAACAATCCGACTTGCGCGACGTAAGGCGGGCGGTGACGCGGCAATCCGCGCTTTCCCTCGATCGACTCGATCATCGCCGANNCGCGGCGCAGATGCAGCTTGGCGTGCTTGGCAAACCCCGCCTGCTCGACCTTGGCCATTTCCTCGGCCAGCATCAGCCGCACTTCAGGATATTCGTCGCGAATATAGATGTAGATATCCTTGGCCTCGACCACCCAGGCCGCGAGCAACATGCCTTCGACAAAACGATGCGGATCGCGCTCCAGATAATGCCGGTCCTTGAACGTGCCCGGCTCGCCCTCGTCCGCATTGACCGCCATCAATCGCGGCGCAGGTTCCGCGCGTACCAGCGACCACTTGCGTCCCGTGGGAAAGCCCGCGCCGCCCAAACCCCGCAGGCCGGCATCGTTCACGATTTTTATGATCTCGTCGCGCGTGCGCTTGCCGTCGAGACAATCTGCAAGCAACTTGTAGCCGCCGTCAGCCCGATAGGCATCGAAGCCCGCGCCAGCCTTATAGACATGCGCATGCGGCTTGCTTTGAGCGGCGCTCGCGACATTGTCGATGGTGGCCTTCATCACCTGCACATGGCC
>PLJS01000203.1:0-122 GCA_003140315.1 Hyphomicrobiales bacterium | reverse complement strand
TCCTTCACCACATCGAAATGCGCATAGAACGTCGCGACCTCGTACACCTCGGTGAGCGCAAGCTTCATCTCCTGCGCAAGCGCGGTTAGATGCGTCGCGGAAAGATGCCCGTATTTGTCCTG
>PLJS01000071.1 GCA_003140315.1 Hyphomicrobiales bacterium | reverse complement strand
TCATTTTGAGTCGGACACTCAGTCTTTCTTTTTCGGAGCGCGTTCCAAGACCCAACCGGCGGGGTCCTGTTTGAGCTTCTTGAGCTTTGCGGCATATCTCGCGGATTCATCCAAATCTGCTTGCCTGCGCTCCGGGGAGGACGCCGGGGCAGGCCGCCGCTTCTTTGGCGGGGCCTGGCTAAACGTCGAGCCGTTCTGCGGATGAGCCTTGGACATGGTGATATAGTAGTGTGCAGGATCAAATCAGGCCACTGACGATTCCAAAACCGGTCACTGAGGGTCAAAACAGGCCAGTACCCGCCGGTCCGGTTTCGGCCAGTCGTAGCAAATGGAGAAGCATGTGATGTCCGCTTGTTGAGACGGAGTCCGACATTGTCCGGGACATGCGCGCCACGCGCGGTGGTTAGTTGGCGTCGAGATAAATCAGAACCGAATCCTCGCGCCTGCGGACCGCAACCTGCTCGCCGGCTTTCAGCCGCATCTGCGAGTCGAGGCGATTGGCAGTAGGCAAGAGTGCGCGCAGGCGGATGTCGCGTGATGCCCGTCACAACCTATCTCGAGGTGACAGGCCGAGCCGAACCAAGCCGTAGAATCTCGACCTCCGACAGGGGATCGTGTCACCTCGTCAAACGCGGGGGCTGGCTCCCATCGAGGGATTGGTCCTCGGATACCGAATTTGATCGTGTGAATGACGGCCCGTCCCGTCAGATACACGTTATGCACTTGACCGCGTTACGTTACGCAGGCCTCCGGATGTACGGCTTCGGCGCCTTCCAGCCCTGCGGATAGGTCTTCTTGGCGTCGTCGTCCGACACTGAGCCAGCAAGACTAATTAAGTCCTGGATGAATCAACGTTCCCGCTCCCACTCGGAGACAAGTTTCACTTCAGCGTCGCGGAGCAGGGCATGAAGCGGGCAAAGGCGCTCCACTTCCGACTTAAAGTGCTCAAGCCGTTCGTCGGATTCGGACGTCTTGATAAAAACGCGTTGGGTGACCTTGTGATAATGGTAGGCGATGGGTTCGACCTGGGAGTACAACTTGCCCGTCCGCCGCATCTCGGCGCGGCGCACATCATGAATGCCCTCGGCCTTGAAGCGGACCCCGCCCAGATCGAAATTCATTTCGCGGCGCAGGATATTCATGATCATCGCCGTGCATGAATTTAGTGCGCACAAGGTCATCTCGAGCGGTGTCGGCCCGGAATTCTTGCCTCCCAGCTCGGTCGGTTCGTCGAGATAGATCAGCGGCAGATCGCGAACGTGGTTTACCGACTGATAGTTGCCTAGATATTCGGTTGTGACCGTAATGCTCTGCAGCCGTTCACTGACGGAAATGTCTGCTGCTGCCGTTTGCATGAGGTCGACCATCGATTTCTCCTGTTCGAAGCCTGCGTATCGACCGTATCATATTCTCGGTTACGCGACATCGCGGCGCGTTTCGACCGACACCGGAACCGTAAACCTCAGTCGATGTGCTCCAGCTCGGATCAGAGCGACCGGGCGACGCTTTGCGCCTCTAGGATCGCGCTTTCCAGCCGTCGCGGCGCGATGCAGTCGCCGACCAGATGGACCTCCAGCCCTGCCTCGCGCAATGGGGCTGCAAGGCTCGCCTCGGCAGCACCGGGCGACGACCATACGACGCTGTCGACGTCGGCGAGCCTCCTGCGGTTCCCCGTGAAAATATCGGCGACCACGGGCTTCCCGTCGTCCCAGCCGACCCATCGGGTGAGAGGCAGCATCTCGACCCGCTGCTCGTAGAGCCGGCGATATAGCGGATACAGGGTCTTCAGATCGATATTGGCACCGACATAGATCTGCTCGCTGGCGATGCGTACATGCTTACCCTCGCCGGCGAGCATGTCCGCCGTCCCGCAGCCCCGCAGGTGCCCGTCAACGTCGACGATGAGCACGTTGTCGCCTGTCGCCCGTCGTCCCGCGACCACGTCAGCCACGTGGATCAGGCGTTGGGACTCCGGCAGATCCTCTGGCAGCGCCGGCCTCGCGCCGGTCGCGATCACCACGCAATCGGGAGCCTCCGCCAGCACCGAGGCGGGTTCGGCCCGGCAACCCACGCGCACAGTGATGTCCAACCTGCTGATCTGATGCGACAGGAAGCGGATCACTTCCAGGAAATTGTCGCGCCGAGGCAGCCGGGCGGCAAGGCGTAGTTGCCCTCCGAGTTCGTCCTCGGCTTCGAACAGTGTCACCGTATGGCCACGCAGCGCCGCCACCCGCGCGGTTTCAAGCCCGGCGGGGCCGCCTCCGACGACAATCACGCGACGACGTCGGATGGCAGGCGTGATGGTGCCCCATTCTTGCTCGCGACCGGTGACAGGATTATAGACGCAGCTGATCGGAAGTTCGTTCGAAAGCGCCTCGGTGCAGGACTGCATGCAGCCAATGCACCGCCGAATGTCTTCCAAGCGTCCTTCACGAATTTTCGTCACGAGGTGCGGGTCGGCGATGTGCGCGCGCACCATTCCGACCATGTCTGCTTGGCCGCTCGCCACGATCTCTGCCGCCATGGCGGGGTCGCGAATGCCGCCGACGCAGAAGACCGGCAGTTTGGTGACCCGCTTGACCGCCGCAGCGAGGGGCACAAGATTGCCAGGCGGCACATACATAGAGGGAATGTGCAACGCGAGGCTCATCAGGTCGCCGTCGGTGCCGCCGCTGACGTCAATGAAATCGATCTGGCGCGTTCGCTCAAGCCGTTGCACGATCGCGCAAGAATCGGTGAGCGTCAGGCCGCCCGGGATCAGTTCGTCGCCGCTGATGCGCATGCCCACCACGAAATCTGCGCCCACGGCGCAGCGCACGGCATCGACCACTTCCAGGCAAAAGCGCAACCTGCGCTCAAAATCGCCGCCATAAGCATCGGTGCGCCGATTGGTGGCGGGGGACAGAAATTGGGCGATTAGAAACCCGTGCGCCCCCTGCAGCTCGATTCCATCCATGCCGCTTTCGCGCACGCGGGCCGCTGCGTCGGCGAATGCTTGGACGATAAAGCGGATTTCCTCGTAACTGAGCTCGTGCGGCACGGAATGGTGGAAATTCCAGTCGATGATCGGCGACGGCGCCACCAGCGGCCGGCCGTCGCCGGTCCGGCCGAGCCGCCCGAAATGACTGAGCATCGCTAAGATGCGTCCGTCATGGGCGTGCACCGCGTCCGCGATGCGCCGCCAGGCGTCAATCGGGCGCGGATCGAAGGCATTCGTTGCTCCCTTCACCCGGGCGCTGCTCCCGGTAACCGTGGAAGCGCCCATGGCCATAAGTCCCACGCCGCCTTTGGCGCGCTCGGCATAATAGTGTATCGCACGCGCGTCCGGGATGCCGTTGGCATCAATGTAATTTGTGGTATGGGGGCTTATGAAAAATCGATTGCGAATCCGCAAGGAGCCAATTTGGACGGGCTCGAATAGAACGTCGTACATAACCGTGCCTCGTGAAACTGCCTGACGTGGTCGGCGAACGGGCAGGCGGATCGCGCCATTGAGCACATCATGAAGCAAGCTATCTCCCCGGTCACCATGCCGCGGTGAAAACAAATTCGAGAGTATCGCGTGCACACGCCTGTTTGCGGCGGATGAGGGTTGAAGGGGCGAAGCATGGCCCAAAGCCTGCATTTGATCGACATCAGCCGGCGTTTCGGGGACATCGTCGCGCTCGACCGAACGAGCATGCACGTCGAAGCCGGCGAGCTGATGGCGCTGCTCGGTCCTTCCGGCTGCGGCAAGACCACCGCACTGCGGATCATCGCCGGCCTAGAAACGCCGGATACCGGCACCGTGCTCGTCGGCGATCGCGATATCGGCCGCCTGCCGCCCAATCACCGCGGTCTCGGCATGATGTTTCAGGATTACAGCTTGTTTCCCCACATGACCGTAGGTGAGAATGTCGGCTTCGGGTTACGTATGGCCGGCATCAATCGTGCCGACATGGCCACACGGGTGCGCGATATGTTGCAGCTCGTCCGCCTGACCAATTTCGAGGAGCGTTATCCTGCTCAATTGTCGGGTGGCCAGCAGCAGCGCGTCGCGCTGGCGCGGTCGCTCGTCGTCAACCCCCTGGTCCTCCTGCTGGACGAGCCGCTCGGAGCGCTCGACAAGAATCTGCGCGAGAGCATGCAGTTCGAGCTGCGGCGAATCCAACAGACGCTGGGCATCACCACGGTGATGGTCACGCATGACCAGGAAGAGGCTCTCACGCTGAGCGACCGGGTGACGGTAATGGATCAGGGAAGAGTGCTCCAGGTCGGCACGCCGCGCGAGGTCTATGATCATCCGCGTACGCGCTTCGTGTCGGAGTTTCTTGGCACCGCAAACGTGTTCGAGGCACACGTTGTGAGCACAACGAACGGGGGCGCCGCCCTCCGGCTGACCGGCGGCGAGCAACGCGGCGATGTACGCGCGCATGGCACGCTGCAACCCGGCGCGCGCGTGTCCTTTGCGGTTCGGCCGGAAAAGCTCCTACTTTCGCCCGACGACCAGGTCGATGGTAACAAGCTGGATGGGCGCGTGGTAGGCCACGTCTTTCGCGGCACATTTCACGCTTATGAAGTAATGGTAGTAGGACGTGCCGAGTCGATTTTCGTCTATCGTCAGGCACGGGCTATCGGCGAAGAACGGCTTTTCGCGATCGGAGAACCGGTGGTGATAGCTTGGAGCCCTGACGCCACCATCCTGTTCGAGGAGAACGGCTGATCGTGACGGTTTCCGAAACACCCCGCAAGCGCTTCCGCATCGGCGTCGATGTGGGAGGGACCTTTACCGACCTGGTACTCGCCGACCTCGGCAGTGGCGCGTTATGCTTCTATAAGGAGCCGACGACGCCCGCCGATCCAGCAATCGGCGTGGAGAGAGGGATCGCCGGCTGTCTTGACCGTGCCCGTGCAACGGCCGCCGAGGTCGAACTTGTCGTGCACGGTACGACCCTCGGTCTCAACACAATCATCCAGCGGCGCGGCGCCCGCGTAGCGCTCGTCGTTTCGCCCGGAAACCGCGATTTGCTGGAGATTGCCCGCTGCCGCATGCCTTCCTCCTATGATCTCAGCGTCGGGAAGGAAGAACCGCTGGTTCCGCGCGACCTGGTGTTCGAGCTTCCGGCACGCACGCGCGCCGACGGCACCATTGAGCAGCGTCCCAATGCGGGTGACATCGAGGCATGCGCGCAGGCGCTGCGGCAGAAAGAGGTGGCAGCGGTCGCGGTCATGCTCCTGCACTCTTACATCCATCCGGAATTGGAGCGCGAAGTAGCGGCGGCGCTCCGTCGTGCCGCGCCCGGCATTCTTGTCACCGAATCGGCGGCGTTGTGGCCGGAGGTGCGCGAGTACGAGCGCGGTCTTGTCGCGACCATGAATGCGTACATCCACCCGCTGATTGATACCTACCTGTCGCGCCTGCAGGCACGACTTTCGGGCCTCGGCATTGGCGCCCCGATATACATCACCGCTTCGAACGGGGGAACGCTCGGCCTGACCTCGGCACGCGAGCGTCCGATCGATACCGTTCTCTCCGGTCCCGCGTCCGGCGTAGTCGCCGGCGCCAAGCTCGCGCAGATGAGCCAATTGAAGCAGATGATTACCGTCGACATGGGCGGGACCAGCAGCGACATGGCGATCTCGGTCGGCGGGCACGCGGAATATACCAGCCGCACCACCATCGGCGATTTCCCGCTGATCCTGCCGGTGGTCAACGTGGCTGCCATTGGCGCCGGAGGCGGGTCGATAATCTGGGTCGATCCGCAGGGCGTGATGAAGATCGGCCCGCACAGCGCGGGTGCCGATCCGGGCCCGGTTTGCTACGGTCGGGGCGGCCTGGAACCGACCATCACCGACGCTTACCTGTCGCTTGGCCTGCTTCGCGTGGATGGCTTTCTCGGCGGCCGCATGCAACTCGACAGGGCCGCGGCGATAGCCGCGCTTGAGGGCGTGGCACGGCGCGTCGGGCTCGACAGCGAGGACGGAGCGGCGCGCGCGGCGGAGGCCGCCCTGCGCGTGGCTACGGCCAAGATGGCCACGGAGTTGCACAAGTCCTTCGCCCAGCGCGGCATCGACCCGCGCCCGTTCGTTCTCATCGCCTACGGGGGCGCGGGGCCGACGCAGGCGAACCTCCTTGCCGAGGAGGTGGGCCTGGCCAGCATCCTCATCCCTCCGTCGCCGGGCACTCTGTGCGCGCTCGGCGGCGTGCTCACCGATCTCAAGCGCGACTACGTGCGTACGGTGCGGCGTCGTATCAATACCGGCGATCTGCCCGAACACGTGCTCGGCCTGACAGCTCAGATTCGTGAGGAATCGAACCGATGGCTGCAGTCGGAAGGTGATATCGTCGGTCCGACCCAGGTACACTGGAGTGCCGACTTGCGCTATGCCGGCCAGGCCTATGATCTGCCGGTGCCCGTGTCCGAGGCGGTGATGGCGCGCGCCGACCTTGCCGATATTTCCGAACGCTTCCACTGCGTTCACGAAAGCATCTATGGCTTCCGTGACACCGACAGCGCCATCGAGCTCATTGCGCTGCGAGCGCAGGTTGTCGGCACCGTGCCGCCGATCACTCTTCAGACGATTCCTTCTGCCACCGCTCCGGCGACGCCGCACGGCCGGCGGCGCGTCTTCCATTCCGGCACGTGGATCGACGTCATGGTGTATCAAAGGAGTGAGCTGCTGGCCGGTCACGCGCTGCTTGGCCCAGCACTCGTTGAGCAGGAGGACACGACTGTGTGGGTACTTCCGGGCTGGAGCGCCGTAACAGACAGTTACGGCAATTGTCGCATCCACAAGACTTAAGAGCCTGACCGAAAATGAAACTGAGTCATTTCAATGAGTTGCGCGAGCCACCATCAAAGAGAAAACTCGTAACACTATCGCAAAGAAGCCGATCATTCGGGCGCTTTGCGATTTGGAGGAATCTGATAC
>PLJS01000174.1:248-17294 GCA_003140315.1 Hyphomicrobiales bacterium | reverse complement strand
GCCGACAAGGCGCGCGTGCTGCACGATCCCGATATGGCGGCGGCGCGGATGGGCAAGCTGCTCGCCGTGCACGGCCTCGCCTGATGACGAATGCGCATCTCGCTCTGCAATGAGGTGATCGCCGAACTGCCGTTCGAATGGCAGTCCGAGCTTGCGGCGGCCCTCGGCTATGACGGCTTGGAAATCGCGCCGATGACGCTTGCCGAAGACCCGACGCGGCTGTCAGCCGCACGGATCGCCGCGCTGCGGAACGCGGCGAACGCTGCCGGCATCGCGATCACGGGATTGCATTATCTCCTGCGCGCGCCGGCCGGGCTATCGATCACGAGTGCGGATCCGAGCGTGCGCAAGCGCAGCATCGAGGTGATGCGCGCGCTGTGCGGGCTCTGCGCGGAGCTTGGCGGAAGGATGATGGTGCACGGCTCGCCGGATCAGCGTTTGCTCGACGCCGGCGACGAAGCGGATGGCGGCAAGCGCGGCATCGCGTGCTTCGCGACGGTCGCGGACGCAGCCAGCGCGGCCGGCGTGACCTATTGCGTCGAGCCTCTTGCGCGCAACCAGACGGGGTTCGTCAATACCGTGGCCGAAGCCGCCGCGATCGTCGAGGCGATCGGCAGCCCGGCGCTGCGCACCNNCCTCAAGGCGTTGCGCGCGGGCGGCTACACGGGAAACGCCGCGATCGAGCCGTTCGTCTATTTGCCGGACGGGCCGGCCTGCGCGGCGCGCGGCATCGGCTATATCCGCGGCGTGCTGGAGACGTTGCCCGCATGAGCGCACCGAAACTCCAACTGCTGGCGGCGGATTTCTTCGAGCGGCCGGTGAAGCTGCGGCTGCCGTTTCGCTTCGGCATGGTCACGCTCACGGAGGCGCCGCAGGTGTTCGTGCGCGCGCGCATCAAGCTCGCCGACGGCCGCGAGGGCGAGGGCGTCGCGGCCGAAATGCTGGCGCCGAAATGGTTCGACAAGTCGCCGGCCCTCTCGAACGAAGACAACTTCGACCAGCTTCGGCGTTCGCTGGCGCTCGCGCGCGCCCGCATGATCTCGGCCGGCACGGATACGCCGTTCGCCCTCTCGGCCGCCGTCGACGGTCCGCACCACGAGGCCTGCGCCACGCTCGGCCTCAACGGGCTGATCGCCTCCTTCGGCCTCGCGCTGATCGATCGCGCGATCATCGATGCGCTCGGGCGGCTTGCGAATGTGTCGGTGTTCGCACTGGTGCGCGACAACCGGCTCGGACTCGACGCCACGACCGCGCATGATCTCGCGGGCTTCGAGTTCGACAGATTGCTGGCCGGGCTCAAGCCCGCGCCTACGATCCAGGCGCGCCACACGGTCGGGCTCGTCGATGCGCTCACGCGTGCCGAAACCGAAGGCAAGCGGCTCGACGACGGCCTGCCTGAGAGTCTTGAGGAAGTCATCGCGACATACGGCCATCGCTATTTTAAGCTCAAGGTCGCGGGCGCGATCGAGGACGACGTCCATCGGCTCGCCGATATCGCTTCCGTGCTCGACCGGGCAGCGGAAAAGTATTTCGTGACGCTCGACGGCAACGAGCAATATCGCGACATCGGACAAGTCACCGAGCTGTGGCGCCGCATCTGCGACGTGAAACGTCTCCTCCGGTTGCGATCATCGGTCCTGTTTGTCGAGCAGCCGATCACGCGCGACCATGCGCTGTCTGAATCCGTGCTGGCGCTCTCGGACCAGATGCCGATCGAGATCGACGAGTCTGATGACGATGTTCGGGTGTTTCCGCGCGCCCGCATGCTGGGCTATCGCGGCATCTCGACCAAGTCCTGCAAGGGCTTCTATCGGGCTCTGATCAATCGCGCGCGCATCGCGCAATGGAACGCCGAGGAGCCCGGCCGCTATTTCATGTCGGCCGAGGACCTGACCACGCAGGCCGGCGTCGCGGTGCAGCAGGATCTCGCGCTCGCGACGCTGATCGGCGCGACGCATGTGGAGCGCAACGGCCATCATTACGTCGACGGCATGACGGCGCCGCCGGCCGAGCAGGACGCGTTCCTCGCCCGGCATCCCGAACTCTATCATCGCGCGGCGAATGGCCGCCCGCGGCTGACGATCCGCGGCGGCGCGATCGAGCTCGGCTCGCTTGAGACGCCCGGACTCGGAGTCGGCCCGTGGCCGGACTTCGACGCGATGCAAAAAAGCCCTCTCCCCCGCCCTCTCCCGCAAGCGGGAGAGGGCGTAAGCTTGGCGCAACCGCGAGCGTGACCCTGATGCGAACCGACGGCCTCTCGATCAATCTCGCGACCGTGCGCCACCAGTTCGGCCTGAAGGACGGCGTCGAAGCGTGCCTGAAGCACGGCATCACGGCGATCGCGCCATGGCGTGACCACATCCAGGCGACAGGCCTCGTGGAAGCCACCCGCATCATCCGGTCCAACGATATGAAAGTGACCGGCTATTGCCGCGGCGGGCTGTTTCCGGCCGCGGACGCCGCCGGGCGGCAGGCCGCGATCGACATGAACAAGGAGATGATCGACGAGGCCGCGGCGATCGGCGCCGATTGCCTCGTCATGATCGGCGGCGGACTGCCGCAAGGCTCGCGCGATATCGCCGGCGCGCGCGACATGTTCGCTGACGGGCTCTTGGCGGTGCTGCCGCACGCACGTGCCGCGAAAGTGCCGCTCGCGATCGAGCCGCTGCATCCGATGACCGCGGCCGACCGCGGCTGCATCTCGACGCTCAGCCAAGCGCTCGACCTGTGCGATGCGCTCGGGGCCGGCGTCGGCGTTGCGGTCGACGTCTATCATCTGTGGTGGGACCCCGATCTCGCAAAGCAGATCGCCCGCGCGCGGTGGCGCATCCTGGCGCATCACATCTGCGACTGGCTGGTGCCGACCAAGGACCTGCTGCTCGACCGCGGCATGATGGGGGACGGCATCATCGGCCTGCCGGCGATCCGCCGCATGATCGAGGCCGCGGGCTTCCACGGCCATCAGGAGGTCGAGATCTTCTCGGCTCAGGATTGGTGGAAACGCCCGGGCGATGAAGTACTGCGCACCTGCGTCGAGCGCTACAATACCGTCTGTTGACTATTCGGCCGGCTGCTCGGCGGCCTCGCCAGCGGGTGGCTTGCGGGCTTCGCGCAGCGCGCCCCATCCCAGGGCGGCCGAACTGATCAAGGCGAGCAGCAGGCCGCGATGGCGGACGGCGACACGGGCAGCCTGCAAGCCGATCGGCAGCAATGACGTCAGCAGCGCCGGATCGAGCCAGGCCGGCGGCGCGTTCTTGGCCGCTTCTTCACGCTCGCGCTTTTCCTCGGCGAGGCGCTCCTTCTCGCGCTCGCGCGCCACGCTGGCGTTATACGCCGTGACGCCCCAGGCGATCAGCGCAACCATGGCAAAGAACGCCGCCATCGCAAGCGCTGCCGGCACCGTGCCGTAATGATCCGACATCCACACAAACACCGCGACGGCCACGAACAGCGTCGCCACCAGCGCGCACGCCGCGATGATGGCGGCGCAGATCGTCGCCATCACCACGCGCTGATATTCGGCGCGCGCCGTCGCCAACAGTTTGTCGATCACAGGGTGCCCCGCGCGCCCGCTCAGTGCCGCCAGGCGGCGCCGAACAGGAAGCCGATACCGGCAACGATCGCGAGCGTCGCATACGGCCGGCGCTTGAGCGAGTCCTCGACCGCGTCGCCGAAAGTGTCGGCGACCTCGCGGAACGCGTCGACGGTCTCGCGGCCCTTGTCCTGTATGTCGCCGAACGCGCTGTCGACGGAGGCTTTCGCGCGCCGCGCCTGACTTTTCACCTGGGCCATTGTGTCATCCTTTATGTGGGTTACGAGGTCTGCCATCTGCTCGGTCAGTTCGGCGATATCGCCGCGAAGGACGTCGAGCTGCTTTTCCACGTCGGCCGGCGTCGTGCCGTTGCTTTGCCGCGGGGCCGATGCGGATGAAGTGGCTGTAGCCATGACAAGCGCTCCCTGATGTCCGGGCCGGCAACGCGCCCTGGTCCGCAAAGTTCCATCCCGCAAAAAGGCCGTCCTTGACCTGCCGCAAACCTAGCCGGGCAGGGTCGAAGCCTCCTCGCGCGGCAGTAGGTGGCTGAGCACGACGAACGAGACGATCAGCAGCGGGACGGCCAGGAATGCGCCGATCGGCCCCCACAGCCAGGTCCAGAACGCGAGCGCCAGGAACACCACGAACGGGTTGAGCGTCAGGCGCCGGCCGACGACGTTGGGGGTGATGATCTGGCCCTCCAGCGTCGCGAGCGCGACGAACAGGGCCGGCGCGAGCAGCGCCTGGCCGAGCGTCGGCTGCGACACCAGCCCCACGCCGGCGAGCACCAGCGCGACGATCGCCGCGCCGATATAGGGCACGTAGTTGAGCGCGAAGGCGAGCAGCCCGAAGGTGAGCGGATTGGGAAAATGGATCAGCGCGAGGATCATGGCGGTGACCGCGCCGAGGCCGAGGTTGATCGCCGACATGGTCGCGAGATAGCGCGCCAGATTCTCCTCGATGTCGTTCCAGATGCGCAGCATGAGCAGCCGCCCCTCGCGGGTGACGAAGGAAACGACGAGCTTCTGGCGTAGCTTCACACTGGTGACGAGGAAGAACAGCAGCGTGCCGAAGAACACCACGAACTGGCTGATCGCGGGCGTGATTACCCCGAGCGCCGTGCCCAGAAACTCGGTCGGATTGGTCTCGACCGAGATCGGCGTCGTGCCGGTGACCTTGGCGATCGCGCCCTTGATATCGTGCAGCACGGACAGCGGATAGTCGAACACCCGCATCTTTTCGGTCATCACGGCGCCCACTTCGGGCGCGCGCGCGATCCACTCGGTCAGCGGTGCGGCGAAAAAGGTGATCAGCGCCGCGATCCCGACGACGAGCAGCACGACGACCAGAACGGCGGATACGGCGGCGGGCACACGGTAGCGCGTGCCAAGCTTCACGGCCGGGCTCAGCGTCACGCCGACGATCAAGCCCGTGACCACCGGCAGCAGGATCGAGCGGCCGAAGTACAGTCCCGCAACCACCGCGAGGGCGCCCATGCCGAGCGTCGCCACCAGCGCGGCGATCCGCCAGACGGTGGGGATGTCGCGCAGCGGCTCAGGGTCGGTGATGGTGAGTCCCAGCTGCTCGGTCTCTTCCGAGGGCGGGGATACGCGCTGGTTCATGGATCGATCGCCGTCCCGGTTGCGAATCGAGCGACAACGCCGGGCCCGGGGATTGGTTGCGGCCACAAGTCGTAGCCCGGATGAGCGAAGCGATATCCGGGGGCTATCGCGCCGTCCCGCATGTCGCTTCGCTCATGCGGGCTACATCGCTACCTCGTTACTCCGCGGCGAGCGGCATCGCGACCTGCTGTTCGATCGCCGCAAGTGCCCTGGTGAGGCTCTCGCCGTCCGGATCGACCAGCGCGGCGGTGCGCGCCGAGGCGATCGCGTCGATCCCCACGCGCAACGGGATGCGGCCGGCGAGAGCGGGTGAGATCACGCGCCCCTCGAGCGCGCGATAGTTCGCCATTCCGCGCTTCCAGGTGTCGCCGTATCCCTTGATGAGACGCGCGCATTCGGCGACCTCGAGCGCGAGCTCGCCCGAAAGCCGGCTCGAGTGACTGACGAGGGCGAGCCAGCCTACGATAACCGCCTGCTCTTCCTGAAAGCGGAAGCTTTTCGGCCGGAAGCGCTTCAGCTTCGCAAGCGTCCAGAACCGCAGATAACCCCATACGGTCGTGGTCTTCAGCTCCATGCCGAAATAGACCGTGCCGAGCCAGCCGCGCTTCTCGGCGACGCGGAGAATGGCACGCGCGAGCCGCGGCGGCAGCACCTGGCAGAGTTCCTCGATGCCGGGCTTGAGGAATTCCGTAATGACGTAAGGCTGATCCTTGGCGGCGATCTCGGATTCGATGCGGCAGAAGCGCGCGGGCGCGATCTTGGCCTCAGCCACGCGGATCACGTCCTCGAACGACATGCGCACCGCGAGATGCCGCGCCGTCTCGGAGAGCAGCTTGCCGTTCATGCCTGAGCGCGCGTCGGCCTCGGCGATGGGCTTCAGGCGATCGAGATAGAGCCGCGCATAGGGGAGGTCCTGATAGGCGGCAAGACGGCGCACCCCCTCGGTGACGAACGCACGCGCGGCCTCCGGCGTCGCGGCCGCCTCGGCTTCGAGGTTTGCGAGCGTCGGCTTTGCGGGCCGCTTGCCGGACCGGCGCAGTGCGGCCGGAAGCTGGTCGCGCGCGGCGCTGAGCCCGGCGCGGAAGCCGCTCAGATTGCTCTCGACGGCCTTGCCGTCATGGCGGATCGCGGCCTCGAAGGCCTCGACCGGGACCGGCAGGCGGCCCGAACCCGCGATCGCGCCGAGCATCACGGCACTGACGATCGCGCCGCTCTGCTTGGCGGCGGCCTCCATGTCGAACAGCAGATGATCCTTCGCGCTCTGCTCGACCGCCTTGGCGAGGCGCTCGGGATCATAACGTCCGTCGCCCATCGCCATCTTCTCGACCGTGAGATAGACGCGGCTCGTCGACGACACGAGCAGCGTCCGGTCCCGGGTAACGAAACCATTCGCGATCGCGCGGCCCGCCTCCATCAGCTCGCTCGCCACCACCATGTCGACATCGCCGATGCCGGGTGCGAGCGACAGCACCGGGCGCTTGCCGCCGAGATCGGCATAAGGAACCGGGAAAATCTCGACGTAATAAGTCGTGGCGCCGGTGCGCTGCGCGACACCGGGGATCGAGGTCGACTGCACCGGCAGGCCGAGCGACTCGGCGGCCGTCACGATCCAGTCGGTGAGCACGCCCCCGCCCTCGCCGCCGAGCGCGGCGATGAGAAGCGTGACGGGGCGGGCGTCGCTCACGCCGCGACCTCGCGCGGGGCGAGCCATGAGATGACCACGCGCCGCACGCGATGGAGCGCGCGGTCCCACCAGGTCGGGTTCTGCACCAGTTCGGCGCGGTAGAACGAGGGACAGAGCACGGCGGCATGCGCGACCTCGCCGCACAGCCCGCAGCCGACGCAGCTCTCGATCACGCTCGCGACCGGATCGCTGCGCAACGGATCGGGGCTCGGCTTCACGGTCAGCGAGGGGCAGCCGGAGAGGCGGATGCAGGAGTGATCGCCGGTGCAGATCTCGTCATCGACGCCGAACTTCACGCGCACCACGCGCTCGCCGACCTTCAGCTTCACGGCATCCTCGGCGCGCACGCGGCGCTGGCGCGCCAACTGACACTCCCCGTCCGCGATGATGACCTTCAGCCCCGTCTCGGCAGTGCGCATCGCCTCCTTCAGGGTCTTCACCATCGTGGCGACGCTGTAGGTGCGCACCGTGCGCAGCCATTTGACGCCGAACGAGCGCAGCGTGGACTCCACATCCATGCCGGGCGCGGAGCCCTGCCGGCTCGCCACGCTCGACGGCATGTATTGCTGGCCAGTCGCCGACGTGTAGCCATTTTGCATGACGATCAGCACGCCGTCGTTCTTGTTGAACAGATTTGATGCGACGCCGGTGATGAGGCCGTTATGCCAGAAGCCGCCGTCACCCATGATCGAGATCGGGCGGCGTTGCATGTTCGGCGCAACCGCGGCAGCGCTCGCAAGCGACATGCCGTAGCCGAGGATCGAGTTGCCCATCGAAAACGGCGCGAAGGTCGCAAACGAGTGGCAGCCGATATCGGCGGAGATGTGCGTCGCCCCGATGTCGCGTTGCGTGAGCTTGAGGGCTGCGAACACCGGGCGCTCGGGACAGCCGGTGCAGAAGTTCGGCGGGCGCGGCGGCAGGTCGCCGACCGCGGCGGCAGCGGCTCCTTTGTGGCCAGTGAGCGCATCGGCCTTGGCGACGATCGTCGCGGCATCGAGCCCGGCGGGCTTCGCATCACGGACGAAATTCGCCAAGCCGCGCAGCATGACCTCCGCGGTATATTCGCCGGCCTTGGGCAGCGCACCCTTGCCGTGAATGCGCGTCTGGATGTCGGCGCGGCGCAGCTCGGTGTTGACCGACTGCTCGATATAATCGGGGAAACCTTCCTCGACGATCAGCACGTCCGTCTTGCCGACGCAGAAGGCTTTCAGCTCGTCGGGGATCAGCGGATAGGCGAGGTTGAGGCAATAGATCGGGATCCGCGTGTTGCCGAAATTGTCGGCAAGGCCGAGGCGTTCGAGCGCGCGCAGCACCGTGTTCGTCAATCCTCCGAGCACCACGATGCCGAGGTCTTTGAGATCGCCGTCGAAGAATTCATTCAGCTTGTGCTCGCGCGCGAAGGCCTGCGCGGCCGGCAGGCGCTCGTCGACCTTCAGCTTCTCCTGCGCGAAGGTGAGCGGCGGATGCGCGAGCTTTGCGTAGTCGAAGCGCGCCGGCGTCTCGATGCGGTTGAGGCCGGAGGCCGCCGAGGCGCGGTTGTCCTTCGCGGTGAACGATCCGGTGACGTGACAGGCGCGGACGCGCAGCTCCAGCATCACGGGCGCGTGGCTCGACTCGGAGAGCTCGAACCCTTTCTCGACCATGCGCACGATGGTCGGCAGGTCGGGACGCGGGTCGAGCAGCCAGATGGAGCTCTTCATCGCATAGGCGTACGAGCGCTCTTGAATGACGCTCGCGCCCTCGCCGTAGTCTTCTCCGATGATGATCAATGCGCCGCCGATGACGCCGGGCGAGGACAGGTTGGAAAGCGCATCGGCCGCGACGTTGGTGCCGACGATCGACTTCCAGGTGACGGCGCCGCGCAGCGGATAATTGATCGAGGCGCCCAGCATGGCGGCGGCGGAGGCTTCGTTCGCGCAGGTCTCCAGATGCACGCCGAGCTCGGCCATGATGTCCTCGGCATCGACCAGCACGTCGAGCAGATGCGAGACCGGCGCGCCCTGGTAGCCGCCCACATAGGCGACGCCGGACTGAAGCAGCGCCTTGGTCACCGCGAGAATGCCCTCGCCGCGAAAGGTCTCGCCGTCGCCGAGCTTGAGCGCCTCGACTTCCTTGCGAAATGAGCGTTCCGCCATGTGTGGTCCTTAGCGCTATTTTGGAGATGTTCTATCCCTCCGCTCATTCACGCGAAAGCGGGAATCCAGGTCTTTGCTCTGGGTCCCGGCTTTCGCGGGGACGAGCGGGATGGGATAGTCTGCCGCAATCGTCCCAAGAAAACCCGGAGGAACCCCGTGATCCATGTCCTTGCCATCATCACCGCGAAGCCCGGCCAGCGGGCGGCCGTGCTTGACGCCTTCCGGACGAACCGGCCGACGGTGCTCAAGGAGCAGGGCTGTCTCGAATACGGCGCGGCGGTCGACGTCGAAACCATGGGGACCGCGGCGTATGGGCCCGATGCGTTCGTGGTGATCGAGAAATGGGAGAGCGAGGACGCGCTCAAGGCGCATGCGGCAGCGCCTCACATGAAGGCCTATGGGGCGAAGACCAAGGACATGGTCGCAGGCCGGGTCATTCATGTGCTGAGCCCGGTGTAAGGCGCGCCGCGAACTCCGCTTTACCTCTCCCCTGGGCCCCTGGGGGGAGAGGTCGACCGAGCGTAGCGAGGTCGGGTAAGGGGGAATATCTCCAATATAGACCGGCGCCCCCTCACCCCACCCCTCTCCCCCAAGGGGAGAGGGAGCCGACCGTCCGTACTGCGCTAGCTCGCTCTGACCCTCTTCACAAACTCCGCCACCGCCTCCCCGATCTCGTCCGGCGAGTCCTCCTGCAGGAAATGCATGCCCTTCACGGTGACCTCGGTCTGGTTCGGCCACGCGCGGCAGGCTTCGCGCTGGCGGCCGACCAGGATCGAGCCGGGATCGGCGTTGACGAACAGCTTCGGCACGTCGGACGCGACGAGCCAGGCCGAATAGTCCTCGACCACCGTCACGACGTCGGCCGGCGTCCCCTCGATCGGGATCTGGCGCGGCCAGGAGAGCGTCGGGCGGCAATCCTCGCCGGCGTTTGCGAACGGCCGGCGATATTCGGCCATCTCGTCGTCGGCGAGCTTGCGCATGACGGAGCCGGGCAGCACGAGCTCGACGAAAACATTCTTGTCGAGGATCATGTCCTCGCCGCCCTCGGAGCGGAAGCCCTGGAAGGCGCGCTTCGCATTCTCGGGCCAGTCGGCCCAGGTCAAGGGCGTCACGATCGCCTCCATGTAGGCGATGCCGGCGACGCGGTCACGATGACGGTTTGCCCATTCGAAACCGAGCGCCGAGCCCCAGTCGTGGATCACGAAGATGACGTTGCCGCCGAGGCCGAGCTGGTCCCACAGCGCGAACAGATACTCGCGCTGCTCCGCGTAGGAGTAACGCGACGGGCCGGAATCCGGCAGCTTGTCGGAATCCCCCATGCCGATGAGGTCGCATGCGATCAGCCGCCCGAGGCCTTGAAGGTGCGGCATCACGTTGCGCCAGAGATAGGACGAGGTCGGGTTGCCGTGCTGGAATACAATCGCGCCGCCCGCGCCTTCATCGATATAGGCCATGCGGCGGCCGCGAACGATCGCGAATTTCTTCTGCGCAAAAGGCTTAGCCGAGATCGGCATATCTGTTGATCCCATCGCTTGCGGACCTGGCCACTTCACACGCAGGTGAAGTGGGCGGCCCGCATTTCGCATTCCGCCGGCACAACGTGCGCGCTAGGCTCGCTCCGCCAGGTTACAACATACAATACGGGGAGGAATTATCATGACGATCGCCTTGCGCGGCTATGGGCTCGCAACGTTCACAGCCGCCGCCTTGCTGCTCGCCACCGCACAGCCGGGCTCCGCGGCCGAGTTGAAATACAAGCCGATCAGCGTGAAGACGCCGGACGGGCTGACCATCTCGGCGCAGGAATGGGGCAATCCGAACGGTCCGGAAATCCTCTTCATCCACGGCTTCTCGCAGAGCCACATGTCGTGGATGCGCCAGGTCAACAGCGATCTCGCCAAGGAATTCCGCATCGTCACCTATGACCTGCGCGGGCATGGCAACTCCGACAAGCCGGAAGATGCCGCGCGCTATCGTGACGGCAAGGCCTGGGCCGATGAGGTTCAGGCGGTGATGGATGCGGCGGGCCTCAAACGCCCCGTGCTGGTCGGATGGTCTTATGCTGGCCGGGTGATCTCCGACTACGTCACATTCCGCGGAGCGGACAAGCTCGCCGGCATCAACTTCGTCGACGCCAGCATCAAGTTCATTCCGGAATTCGTCGGCGACAACCTGAAGAACCTGCCAATCATGGGCTCGGAGGATCTCGCCACAAACATCGCGGCGACGCGCGAGTTCGTGCACGGCTGTTTCTCCAAGCAGCCGACCGCCGAAGACTACGAGATCATGCTCGCCTTCAACATGATGGTGCCGCCGAAAGTCCGCGTGGGCCTCGGCGGGCGTCCGCTCGATGCGACCGAGGTGATGTCGAAGCTCAAGCTTCCGGTGCTGGTCACGCACGGCAGCGAAGACCGCAACTCCAAGGTCGGCACCGCCGAGTACACGGCAAAGACGATCCCGGGCGCGAAGCTCTCGGTCTATCAGGGCATCGGCCACGCGCCGTTCTACGAGGACGCGGCACGATTCAACGCCGAGCTCGCGGCTTTTGTGCGGGATGCGAACAAGACAAAGACGAATTGAGATATATTCCTGACCCTGGCTCTCCCTCAGCGGAGGGCGGGGGTAACATCACGGCGAACGCACACAGGTGCGAGCGCAGGGAGGTACGCATGCCGCGGCGTACGCGACAGAGAGCTGCAATCGCCGCGATCACATTTCTGGCGATCGGAGGCTTCGGGTACGCTCAGGTCGGCGCTCCAACGAATACGCTGCCCAATCCGTATCGCTCGATCGAGAACTGGGGCACGCTCCCCGAAGGCAGAAATTGGGGATCGACCAGCGCGGTCGCGATCGATCCCGACGGCACCAGCGTCTGGGTCGCGGAGCGGTGTGGCGAGTCGCGCCCGCCCAATCAGATCGATCAGAGCCAGCCATTCGCATGCGCCGGCTCGAAGCTCGATCCGATCCTCAAGTTCGACGCTTCGGGGAAGCTGTTGAAGAGCTTCGGCGCGGGCCTCTTGGTGTTCCCGCACGGCCTGCACGTCGATCGCGAAGGCAATGTGTGGGTGACTGACGCCCTCGGGCGCAACGGCATGGGCCATCAGGTCTTCAAATTCAGTCCGGACGGCAAGCTCCTGATGACGCTCGGCAAGCCCGGCACGCCGGGCGACGGCCCCGACGAGTTCAATGCGCCGTCGGCGGTCGTGACCGCGCCGAATGGCGACATCTTCGTCGCCGACGGACATGGCGGAAGGACGAACGCGCGGATCGTGAAGTTCGACCGGCAGGGAAAATTCATCAAGACGTGGGGCAAGAAGGGATCGGGACCAGGCGAATTCGACACGCCTCACGCGATCGCGATCGATTCACAGGGGCGGCTGTTCGTCGGCGACCGCAACAACAACCGCATCCAGATCTTCGACCAGGACGGAAATTTCCTCGCGCAGTGGACGCAGTTCAGCCGGCCGAGCGGCATCTACATCGACAGGAACGACATCATCTATGTGGCGGATTCGGAATCGGAGTCCGCGACGAAGAGCCACGACGGCTGGAAGCGCGGAATCCGGGTCGGCAGCGCCAAGGACGGCACCATCACGGCCTTCATCCCGGACCCGGTCGAGAAAGCCAGCACCACGAGCACCGCCGAAGGCGTGGCGGCCGATGCCGCAGGCAATATCTACGGTGCCGAGGTCGGCCCGAAGCGGATGATGAAGTACGCTCGCCAGTAAGGATAGAAGTGCTGCCCCGCCTCAAGCCGGGCGCTTACGCGCCTTCGCCAGCACATCGGGATTGATCACGTTCGCCGGCGCGCCCGCCGCGTAAGCGACGATCTGGTCGAAGATGTCGCTGAACTGCAGCTCATATTCCTCGCGCGACACGTAGCCGATGTGCGGCGTGCACACGACATTCGGCATGTTCAACAAGGGATGCGCCGTGTCGCGCAGCGGCTCGTCCTCGTAGACGTCGACGGCCGCCATGCCGGGCCGGCCGGCGCGCAGCGCATCCACCAGCGCACCGGGCGCGATCAGCGGCGCACGGCTTGTGTTGACCAGCATCGCGGTTGGCTTCATGCGCGCGAGATCTGCAGCGGTGACGATGTGGCGCGTCGCCTCGACCAGGCGCATGTGCAGGCTGATGACATCGCATTGCTCGAAGAAAGCCGCTTTGCTCGGCGCCGTTGTCCACCCGTCCGCACGCGCGCGTTCGAGCGATGTCTCGCGCGCCCACACCAGCACGTTCATGCCGAACGCCTTGGCGTAGCCGGCAACAACAGCGCCGATGCGGCCATAGCCGTAGATGCCGAGCGTCTTGCCGCGCAAGGTCGTGCCGACGCCGATCTGCCATTGGCCCGCCTTGAGCGCCGCCATCTGCTGCGGAATCTTCCGTGCCGTCGCAAGCACCAACGCCCATGTGAGCTCGGCTGTGGAGTACGACGGCGTATCCGCGTGCTGGCCGGACGACACGATCACGCCGAGCCGGGTGCAGGCGTCGACGTCGATGTGCGGATAGACACTGCGCTGGCTGATGAGCCGGAGGTTGGGCAACCGCTCAAGCAGCGCGGCGCGGATTTTCGTGCGCTCGCGGATCAGCACCAGGGCCTCGGTGTCGCGCAGGCGCGCCGCGAGGGCGTCGACATCCTGGACGTGATCGTTCCAGGTCGTGACGTCGTAGTCGGCAAGCTTGCCGAAGCATTCAAGCGTGCGCAGCGTGTCGTGGTAGTCGTCGAGGATCGAGATTTTCATCGGACGCGTTCGCGGTGCCTTCAGAACATGGTGTTGCCGTTCGCGGGCTTCTCTGGAATGTCCTGCGCCACGTCCCAGTGCTCGACGATCTTGCCGTTCTCGAGCCGGAAGATGTCGACGATGGCGCGGCCGCGCGTGCCGGGCTCGCGCACCGCATGCACGTGCAGGATCACGAAATCACCGTCGGCGAAGACTCGTCTGATCTCGCTGTGTGAGTTCGGAAATTTCTCGCGCAGGAAGGCGAGAAAGCCCTTGAAGCCCTCGATACCGTCGGGCGCGCCGGGATTGTGCTGGATGTATTTCGGGCCGACATATTTCGACGCCGCGTCGAAGTCCTTGGCATTGAGCCCGGCCTCGTAGAACGCGAGCACGGCCTTCTTGTTGGCTTCGAGATCGGCGGCGCGGGACGGCGTCGCAAAGCTCAGTGCCGCAAGCAAAGGAATCAGCCACTTCATGAGACGCTCCCCTTTGTGACCATCCTTCGAGACGCGCCCTGCGGGCGCTCCTCAGGATGAGGGCCTGTGTTACATCCTAGACGGCAGCCACAGCGCGATGATCGGGAACGCGATGAGGATGATCAGGCGGATGATGTCGGTGACGATGAACGGCAGCACGCCACGGAATATGGTCGCGAACGTGACGTCCTGGATCACGCTTTTAATCACGAACACGATCATCCCGACCGGCGGGTGAATGAGCCCCAGTTCAACCGTCATCACGATGATGACGCCGAACCAGATCGGATCGAAGCCGAGCTCCTTGATGACGGGGAAGATGATCGGCACGGTCAGGATGACCATGGCGAGCGCGTCCATCAGGCATCCGAGCACCAGGTACATCAGCATGATGAGCCCGAGCACGCCGTAAGAGCCGATGCCGAGGCCGGTGAGGAATGCCGTCACCTTCTGCGGCGTCTGCGTCACGGTGAGGAAATAGCCGAACAGCAGCGCGCCGATCAGCACCGTGAAAACCGCCGCGGCGGTGCGGGTCGCCTGTAAGAGCGAGCGGCGGATGGCGGGACGATCCAGCCGGCCGCGCAGCACGCCGATGATGAAGGCGCCGCCGGCGCCCATGCCGCCGGCTTCCGTCGGCGTGAACAGGCCGCCATAGAGGCCGCCGATGACGAAACAGAACAGCAGCAGCGTCGCCCACACGTCGCGGACCGCGGCCGCGCGCTCGGCCCATGACGTCTTCGGTCCCGACGGCAGGAAACCCGGACGCGCGAACCCGATGAGCGTCACCGTGATCATGTACATCGCGGCGGCGAGTGCGCCGGGCAGGATGCCGGCGATAAACAGCTTGCCGATGTCTTGCTCGGTGATGATGCCGTAGACCGCGAGCACGGTGGACGGCGGCAGCATCGCGCCGAGCGTGCCGCCGGCCGCGATCACGCCGGTCGCGAAGGATTGCGGGTAGTTGAAGCGCCGCATCTCCGGATAGGCGACGGTGGCGAAGGTCGCGGCGGTCGCGACCGACGACCCGGAGATCGCCGCAAAGCCGGCGCAGGCCGCGATCGTCGCGATGCCGAGCCCGCCCCGGAGATGGCCGAGGAAGGCGTTCGCGGCGCGGAACAGCTCGCGGCTCATGCCGGAGTTCGACACGAACGCGCCCATCAGGAGAAACATCGGAATGACGCCGAAAGTATAGTCAGTCACCGTCCGCATGGAGGTGTGGCCGATGATCTTCAGAGCGGCGTCGCCGTTGACGAGATAGGAGAAGCCGGTCACGCCGACGAGCCCCATCGCCATGCCGACCGGCACGCGCAACAGCATCAGCACGAACAGCGATGCGAAGCCGATGATCGCGACCGCGTCGGAGCTCATGGCCTACTCGACCGGCTTCATGCGGTAGCCGCCTTCCATCTCTTCGGGGTGGAACACTAGGCGGTAGGTGCGGATCGCGATCAGCAGCACGGCCGACACGTCGCCCATCCAGGCGACCAGGAAGAATGGCCAGGTCGGCAGCCGCAGGTCGAAGGTGAGCACGTTGTCATGATAGGTCGACACGACCTTGTCGAACAGCGTGTAGGTCTGCACCGTCACGACGAACAGCAGCACCAACGTGGCGATGACGTCCATGTAGCGCTGATAGCGCTCGTTCACGTTGGCCCAGAGCAGATCGACCGTGATGTGCGTGCCGCGATAGGACGTGGCGGCGATGCCCCAGAAGATCAGGATGCCGAGCAACAGGCGCCCGAAATCATAGGCATCGGGAATCTGGAACGAGAAGAAGTAGCGCAGCAGAACGGATACGAAAATATCGGTGGCGACGATGCCGACGAAGAATGCCGCAACAAGCTCGATGCCGTCGATGAAGCGGTCCATCACGCCGCGCTTGCGCGGCGCAGGCGACATCGCCATTGCGGCTTCGGCTCCGGCCATGTGCGATCTTTCTCGATATTCGCGAAGAACGGCAAGGGCCACACGGGCGGTCCGCTCCCTTCCCCTGAAAGGGGGAGGGTTGGGGTGGGGGTCCGAAGATGATTCCCACCCGGCGACCTTCGGTCGCCGACCTCCCCTTTTCAAGGGGAGGTTAAGAGAGCCCCATCAATAGGCCGAGTTGTACTTAGCGAGCGTCGCCTTGAAGTCCTTCATTATGGCGTCGGGATCGCTGCCGGCCTTCTTGACCGCGGCGGCCCACGCCGCCACCACCGGCTCGGCCGACTTCTTCCACTCGCCAAGCTGCTCGGCGGCGAGCGGATAGACCTCGTGGCCGGGCTCTGTCTTGAGCTTGGCGATGCCGGCATGCTCGAAGTCGGCCCAGGCGCTCGCGGCACGGATCGCCCATTGGGTGGTGCAGTGGTCGTCGATCACCTTCTTCTGCGCGGCCGACATCTCGTTGTACTTCGCCTTGTTCATCACCCACACGAAGCTCGTCGCATAGAGCGGCGCGTCCATGTGATACTTGGTCACCTTGTCGATGCCGAACAGCACGATCGAGCCCCACGGGAAGGTCACGGCCTCGGCGACGCCCTTCTCCAGGATGTCGCGCACTTCCGGCGCCGAGGACTGCACGTTGGTGCCGCCGAGCTGCGTGATCCAGGTCGCCATCGTGGCGTGCGCGGGGCGGATCTTCATGCCCTTGATGTCGCCCGGCACCACGATCTTCTTGGTCTTGGAATGGAACGAGCCGGGATCGTGGAAGAACGCGAAGCAGAACTTGACGTCGCTCATCTCCTTCTCGGCGTATTTGCGATACCACTCGTCGAGCGCGCCGGTGCCTTCCTTGGCGTTAGAGACCATGAACGGCAGGTTGCCGGCGTCGATGATCGGGAAGCGGCCGGGCTGATAGCCGGGGCTCACATAGGTCACGTCGGCGATGCCGTCGCGCG
>PLJS01000174.1:0-223 GCA_003140315.1 Hyphomicrobiales bacterium | reverse complement strand
GACGGCGGCACCCAGTGCGACAGGCGCAGCTCGAAGGTCTTCTCCTGAGCCGACGCGGCACCGGCCGCCAAGACCATGGCCACGCTGAGCGCGGCAAGCTTCATGCGCATGAAAAACCTCCCTGGGAACGTCCGCTTATTGCGAGTTCGCCGCAACACTAGCGACGCGCACCGCGCGAGACAACCGGGCCGGGCGGACCGGGAATGGGGCCAGCGCAGCCTAA
>PLJS01000127.1 GCA_003140315.1 Hyphomicrobiales bacterium | reverse complement strand
ATCATTTTGAGTCGGACACTCAGAAGCTGCTGGTATTGCTCCTTGGACTTGTACACGGGGTCGACCCACGTCGGCCACTTTTTGAGATTGACCTCATGTCCCTCCCGTACACGAAAATCCTTTGAATTGATCTTCATCTCTATCCTTCCCGGCGCTCTTGGAGTGCAATCATGCAATCCGGAGGCGACGGAACAGGACCACCTTCACTGCATCCAGGACGAACGCCAATACAATCGCCGCGCCTAACACTCCGGCCAGAATGGCGACCGGAAGGGGCGCCATCAGGATGCCGTTGAGAGCCAAAGCACTAACGAGCGACAGGTCGACCACGGAAGAGACCACCAGCCATCGCCCGGGACGGGAACTCCAGAGGTGCAGCCGTTCGCGCGCGACGTAGAAGACGGCCTGTCCGCTGAACACCAGGGTCACGACGGTCAACGTCCGCGAGGTCTCAGTATCAAGGCCGAGCACGAATTTTCCGGTCGCGAAGCATCCCATGCAGAACGCAAGGTCGAACAGGCCCAGAATGACACCGGCCACAGTCAAATTGCCAATCCGCCAGACGCTCGGCGACGGCGACGGCCGCACGTTATCGGTCGATGACGACATGGAGAGAAAATCGCCGGTGATCATCATCAACACCATGAGCATCGGCGTCAGGATGGCCTGACCGGTGATGATGAGGCCGGCGGCCAGGAAGAGCACTTGGACGATCTTGTGTACGATGGACCTCAGCGTATAGGTCAGGATTCGCTGGAACGTCGCGCGCCCTTCCTTGACCGCGCCGACGATGCCGCCGAGGCCTGGCTCCGTCAGCACCATGCCGGCGGCCGATTTGGCGACATCGGTTGCGGTGAACACCGCAATGCCCATTTGCGCTTGTCGCAGCGCCGGCGCGTCGTTGGCGCCGTCGCCGCACATACCGACGACATTCCCACTCTTCTGAAGTGCTTTGACGAGACGATATTTGTCCTCCGGAAGGACGCCGGCGAAGATGGAGAATTTTTCCGCCTGGATATCTTCCGGCAGCGGCGTCTTCGCCCAGACCGGTCCGGAGATTCCGATCGCGCCCGCCACGACCTTCGCGGTGATCTCGGCATCTCCCGTCACCATGACTGTGCGCACGCCCAAGCTGCCGAGCTCCGCGATCAGCGCTGCGGAATCCTCTCGCGGCGGATCGCTCAGCGCGATGAGTCCGGCCAGTTGCATCCTGGTCGGCGGCCCCGACGCCACTGCGAGGACCCTGAATCCCTTGGCCTGCAGTTCGTTCACGATGGTCGAAGCCGTCGGCGCAGGTTGCGAAAGACCTTGCACGACGGCGAACGCGCCCTTGGCGACGCGCACGACGGCGCCGTCCGCCTGACGAACGGTCGCCTCGGCCCGTTTTCCCGCCGGGTCGAAGGGGAGGAATTTCACGAGCTTGGGACCGTCCCCGACAGGTTGGCGAGCGGCGGCCGCCCGAATGGCGACGTCGACCGGATCCTGCCCGCCATCGGAGCTCGCCAGTGCCGCCAGCGCCAACACATGCGCATCATCAAATCCCGGCATCGCGCGGACGGACATCACCGCAAGCTCGTTGCGCGTCAGGGTCCCGGTCTTGTCCGAACAGAGGACATCGATGCCGCCGGCCTCATCGACGGCCGAGAGGCTCGTAGGCAGAATGCCCCGGCGTGCCAGGGCACGCGCGCCGACCGCCGCCGCGAGCGTGAACATCGACGGCAGGGCAACCGGTATCGAGGCGAGGATCGCGACAAGGATCAGGGGGATGATATCGCCGCGCGGCATGGGCAGCAGCAGCGCGTAGATCGTCAACAGGACGGTCACGGCGCCGTTGAACAGCGCCAGATTGCGCACGACACGCAGAATGGCCTTCTGCTCGGAGCTCTCGACCTTTGCGCTTCGGACGAGCTCCGCCGTGCGCCCAAACTTGGTGCGTGCTCCCGTTGCGGTCACCTGCGCGACCGCTTCGCCCCGCCTGACGAGCGCGCCGGCGTAGGTTTCGGTTCCCACCCCTGCCTCGATCGGAAGAGATTCGCCGGTGAGCATGGACTGGTCGAGCAGGATCGATCCATCCGTCAACCGCACATCCGCGGCGACGACGGAACCAAGCGACAGCTTCACCAAGTCGCCCGGCACCAGCGAGGCTGCTGGCACTGTCGCCCACTTCCCATCGCGCTGCACCGATGCGAGTAGCGCCAGTCGCGACTTAAGCGCATCCAGCGTCGCTTGCGCCCGGTTTTCCTGGAAGAAGCCGATGGCGGCATTGAACACCAGCAGAAACGCGACGACGCCGGCTTCGACATAGTCACCGAGGCCGAGCTGGAGAAGAATTGCGACCTCGAGCATCCAGGGTACGGGTGCCCATAATTTTCCAAAGGCGCGCCGTACCGGATGTTGCGCGACATCGGTGACAGCGTTAGGGCCGAACGTCTTCAGACGGCGGCGCGCTTCGTCGTTCGTCAGTCCGACATCGGTCGCACTTGCTGGTTCGGCAGGTAAAGTGCTCACCGCCGGCAGCGGGGGGAGGCCATAGTTGCGGTCCCCCTCATTGGGCGCGGCTGCAGGCGCTCAACAAAGGAACCTTCATCGCAGCCTTCGTTGTGCCACACCCCCGGTGAACTTCAAATCAAATCTCGACTGCGCCATTCAACCGCCCGCAGAGACGAGCCGATCCGTAGGCTCTCCCGTTTTCGAGCCTGCATGCACATCAAGGCGTGTGGGGTTGACCGTTCCGAGGATCGCCTTTGCACGAGTCATTTCGTCCGCGGTGCCGTGCGCCATCACCAGAAAGCCATCGGCCTTCACGACCGTCTCGTATTGGAGCACGCTGTCCTTCGGCACTCCAACGCTAAAGAGCGCCGCGCCGAGCGCACTCAGCCCACCAACCATGATAGCGCTCTCGACTGCGGAGATTGCTACAGTGGCCAAGTATCCAAGCACGATGACATGCCCCACCACGGGGACGGTCATGAACAACCCGCCAACGAATAATCCCCAAAAACCGCCCCAGAACGCACCGCGCGTGCCCCAGAACTTGACCCGGTCGCCAACATTGTAGAAGCCGACAACCTTTTCGTCGGTGTGGTATCCTTTACCGACAATACTGAGATTCTTCATCTCGAAGCCGGCCGCGGTTAACTTCTTCACGGCTGTTTCCGCCGCGGGATGATCATCGAAAACGGCGATGACTGTGTCAGCTTTTTTCACATCATATTCCTTCAGGGCGAGGGGGCGCCTGGCACTTGCCTTTGCATGCGCATTGGGGTGAGGCCCAGCCAGGCAACGCAACGATAGCCGATCGCGTTCCGACAGGTTCGGAAACTATTTAGTGTCGCAAGTGTGAGTGGATTCCGACTCTACCTGATCAGGAACCCAGAGCCTCCCGAAGGTGCTCAATTAGGCGGCGATCTCTGTGCCGAGGGTCGGGAACGACAAGAATGCTACGGCGAAGTCACCACGATTTTTATGCGGTGCATGAGTCCGGAAATGGCCCTTTGCTACCGTTCGCGGCACGCGCATGACGACTGCTATTGAGGGAAGACCGGACATTTTGCGGATATCGCAAAACCGACGCGAATCACCCAAAGCAACCATTCAAGTTTTGCGGACGCTATTGAGTGACGGGCTGGTGGGAAATGGTCTCGACACGATCTAGGTAACTGGACATATCGCCCACCCACTTGCGCGACGCGTCGATGTCAGCGCTCTCGGACGCCTGCTGCAGAGCGGCGCCGATGTCAGTGATGGCCTGGAATCCNNCGATCCAAAGCGTCCAGCATCGCGATGACATTTTGCCTGCAGTTCTGCAGATACGCGGGGATCCGGTCTGCGAATTTAGGCTTCGCACGCACAAAGATCGTGTCCATCTGGCTGCTTTCGTCTTTTGATGACGGAGGCGCGACTATGGAGTGCTCCTTGATCGCTTGTAGCAGCACCTCTTGTTTGATTGGTTTCGTCAAAAAAGCCGTGCACCCCGCCGCCAGACACATTTCTCGATCCCCCTTCAAGGCAGAGGCCGTCAGTGCAATGATCGGTGTGGGCGGCCGGTCGTTCGTCCGTTCCCACGCTCGAATCGTCCGCGTCGCGGTCAAGCCATCCATGNNGCCCCAGTCTCAGCGATTTCGACGCGGTACGGCGTGTCCTCCAGGTAGGCCACCGTGATGATGCAGTTGTCGGGTGAGTCCTCCGCTAGAAGAATTCGCAGCGCCGGCAGTGGCGGCTCGGAACCCATGTCGACCGGCATGACCGCCCGTAAATTGGCCCCGGCCCAGATATCGAACGGCACGACAAGAGAAAATACGCTGCCCGCCGCGACTGTACTTTCGGCCCAGATTTGTCCGCCCATCAATTCCACCAGGCGCTTCGATATCGTGAGCCCCAGCCCTGAGCCCCCGAATCTGCGCGTGGTGGATGAGTCGGCTTGCGTGAAGCGTTCAAACACCTGGCCCAATTTCTCGCCCGGAATGCCGATGCCGGTGTCCGAGACTGTGAACCGCAATGC
>PLJS01000264.1 GCA_003140315.1 Hyphomicrobiales bacterium | reverse complement strand
CCGCTGCAGCGGCTCTTCTGTTCCTCACAAGCTTCGCTCAGAGCGCCGAAGTTCGGCTGCTCGCTTCGGGCGCGCTCAAAGACGCCTATCTCGAACTGCTGCCCGATTTCGAGAAAGCGAGCGGTCATAAGGTCACCGCGGCATGGTCAAGCACGACCGACATTCGCAACCGAGTTGCGGCGGGTGAGGTTGCCGGCCTCGTCATCCTGGGCAACAGCGGGACCGAAGACTTGATCAAGGAAGGGAAGCTTGTCGCGAGTACGCGCGCGACCTTTGCCAAATCGGGGATTTACGTTGCGGTTCGCGCCGATGCTCCCAGGCCCGACATCAGCTCCGCCGAAGCGCTGAAGAAGACACTGCTTGCTGTGAAGTCCGTGGGCTACTCCGAAGGTGCGAGCGGCACGTACCTCGTTGCTATGTTCCAGAAGCTCGGAATCTGCGATCAGATCAAATCGAAGGCCTCGGTGGCGAAGGCCAACGAGCCTGTCGGTGAGAAGGTCGTGCGAGGGGATGCCGAGATCGGATTTCATCAATTGAGCGAGCTTATCCCCGTCAAGGGCATCCAAATTGTTGGCCCGCTTCCGCCGGAGCTGCAGTACATCACGGTGTTTTCGGGCGCTATTCACAGTGAGGCAAGGGAGGCTGATGCGGCCGGGGCGCTCATCAAATTCCTGATCACGCCCGGTGCTGGAGAAAATATCAAGAAGCACGGTTTGGATCCTGGCTAATCAGATGTGGCGCACCCGAGGCATCGTCCTAAACCATTCCTTAACATCGATTTCCTAGGGTCCGTGATCGGGGGAAGTGCGTACGTTTGGACGCGCGCCCCAAGGTCGCGTCCATGGTCCGCATCGATTTCAACCGCCTGCGCTTCCTGGTCATCGACGACAATGCCCACATGCGCCGCACCGTGCGCACCCTGCTGCACGGCTTCGGCACGCGCGAGGTCTATGAGGCCGAGGATGGCGCCGGCGGGCTTGAGGCCTTCAACCACTATTCGCCCGACATCGTCATCACCGACTGGGCGATGCCGATCTTCGACGGCCTCGAGCTCGCGCAGATGATCCGCCAGCCGACGTCCAACACCAATCCCTATGTCGCGATCATCATGCTGACCGGCCATTCGGAAAAGAAGCGGGTCGTCGCCTCGCGCGATGCCGGCATCACCGAGTTCCTGGCAAAGCCGATCTCCGCCAAGGGCCTCTACCAGCGCATCCTCAACGTCGTCGCCAATCCGCGATCGTTCATCCGCACCAAGAGCTATTTCGGCCCCGACCGCCGCCGCAACGTCAATCCGAACTATGCCGGGTCGGAGCGGCGCAAGGGCGGCAAGGCTGACGTGATCCGCCAGCAGCCGCTGCTCGAAAAAGCCAAGACGCCGGTCGGATGAGAACAGGGCCTGACCGATGACCGAAAAGAAGAACAGCATCGCGGCGGTGAGCACCTTCGCGGATCACGAGGTGATCGTGCCGCCGAACAAGCTCAAGAAGGCGGTCGTGAACGTGCGGCCGGGCACGCACATCGATTTCGACCCCGTTTCGCGCGCCGAAGCCGCGCTCGCCGAGCTCGCAAGCGAGTTCTCCTCCTGGATGGAGCAGGAGTGCGATCGCCTCGACGCGGCGCGCATGGCGATCCGCGCTTGCGGCGTCGATACGGCGACGCGCGACTCGCTGTTCCGCGCCGCGCATGACATCAAGGGCCAGGCCGCGACGTTCGGGTTTCCCCTCGTCGCACCGGTCGCCGAGAGCCTGTGCCGGCTGATCGAGCACGCACCCGACATGGCGCGCCTGCCGATCGATCTCGTCGATCAGCATGTCGATGCGATCCGCGCCATCACCCATCGCAACACGCGCGGCGACAGCGCGATGAATGCCGCACGGCTCGCCGAGCGGCTGCGCCAGGTCACCGACGAATTCCTGCGGCGTGAGAACCGCGATCGGCCGGATTATCTGGAGTCAATTCTCGCGCCGCCGATTGCGCCGGGCGATTGACCTACGCGGCGACCGACTCGATCTCGTCGTAGTTCGCCGCCAGCGGATCGCGCGCGCCGAACGTGACGAGTTCGTCGCAGAACAGGCGGGCCTCCTCACGCGCCGCCTCAGTGGCGTAGCGCCGCAGCAACGTCATCAACGGCTCGACATCGCCCGCCGGCAGGCTGCCGCAGCTCGTGAGCACGCGCTCGACCATGCGGCGCTTCAAGCGCGCGGCGCCGCCCGGCTCGGCCAGCATCTCGCTCTCGTGCATCGCCTCGATCGCGGCGCGGAACGCCGGATAGACCGCGACCGGCAGTCCGGCGCGATCGTAAAGCGCCTTGAAGCCCGCGCCGCGGCGGTCGTGGAGGAGCGCGCTCACGCGCGCGACCGGCAGCTCGGAGAGCTCCGACAGGGACTCCTCGAACAGCGCGACGTTGCCGGAGAGCAGCGCGCGCAGCACCAGACCAGCGGTGAGCTGACCGCTCGCGCACAGATGCCGCACCAGCGGCGAGACGTCCGCGCGCTGCGAGCTTGCCGCCAGAATGACGGTCGCCTTCTCGCAGGCTTCCTGCGTGACGCGGCGCGCGCGCGGCTCCTCGAGCCATCGGCACGCGACCACGAAGCCCGCAAGCGTCTGCGAGAGCTTCACCACCAGCGCCTGCCGCGTTGCGGCCGGCAGGTCCGGGAACGCCAGCAGCGTCTCGCGGATCGCCGCGAGATGCCCGTAGCGCTCGACGATGCGGTCGACGGAGAACGGCGCGACGTCGGCATCGGCGTTCTCGAGCAGGATCAGACAGGCCTCCGCGGTGCCAACCTCGGCGATCGCGGCCGCGACCGAGCGCGGCAGATCCGCGCGCCGCGCGACGCAAGCCTGCGCGTGCGGCCCGCCCGCCCCAACGGTGTCGACCAGATCGGAGTCGATCATCAGCGGCGAGCGCTCAAGCACCAGCGCCGCGATGTCGGGCAGGTCGTTGACCAGCGCATGCAGCAGCGCGGGCGGCGCCTCGCGGCTCGATGACAGCACCTCGGCGAGCGCGCAGCGCACCAGCGGCGAGGGATCGTCGAGCAGCATGATCATCGCGCCTTCGGCGGCGATGCGATCATCGTCTGTAAGATCGGAGTAGAGATACGCACGGGCGAGTGCGCGTGTGGCTTCGGCGCGGTCCGCCGCATCCGCGGTGCGCACCCATTGCAGGAAATGCCTGACAATCATGACCCGACCGACGCTACTTGAACTACACCGCCGCGGACTGCGGCGCCGGCACAACAAGTGCCGGCATAACGCAATTTAAACCCTATCGCTTAACAAAGCGTTCACCATAACTGCTTGGGATTATTGCCGGATTCTTAACGGACGCAGGACGACGCACCGCGCCGGGAACCCAACGCCGCCGCACATGGTTCACACGCCATGAAGGTCATATTTCTCGATATCGACGGCGTTTTGAACTGCAAGGAGACGCCGAACCCGCGCAAACTTCCATACGTTGTCGATAAGAGGTTGCTGGCCCGCCTCATGAAACTTCTCGACCGGACTGGCGCGAAGGTCGTCCTGTCTTCGTCCTGGCGGATCGATCCTGTCGGCCGATTCGCCGCAAAGCACTGGGGCGTGCCGTTCATCGACGTATCCCCGACATGCCCAAGAGCCCGCGCTGCAAGGAGGTGCTGGCTTGGCTATCCCGCCATCCCAAGGCCACGCGTTACGTGGTCATCGATGATGAGGACGACGAGTTGGACGGCCTTCCACTGTTCCAGCCCTCCGCGAAGACCGGCGTCACGATGGACATCGTCAAAGGCGTCGAGAAATTCCTGAACGGGAAGACCGACAAGACCATGCGGGCGAACGCCGTGGTCCGGCTCGGCCAGAATATCCACTCGCTGTTCAAGCGGAACAAAAGCTGAGGGCGGTGCCGCTGGCGGATGAGAAATCTACGCCGCGCCGCGAATCTCCGGCCGCAGGAATTGGAACAGGCTGAGCGGCGCTTTCGCGGGCTCCGTGGCGGGCGCGGTCGTCGCGGCCGCCGGCGCGACCGCGGACGGCGTCTCGGGAGTGGCCGCGTGCCGCGGTCCCCACAACTCGCGCACCACCGGCGCGACCGCGCCGCGGTTCTCATTCTGGTAAAGGCCGAGGAACAGCGGTTGCGCCGCCTGCTGCTGCGCCGGCGTCGCCTCGGTGTAGGCCTCGGCGGTCGCAGGAAGCGCGGTGTCGTTCGCGGCCGCGATCAGCGGCGGGGCCGCCGGCACCGGCGCGGCGGTTGCGATAGTCGGCGCAGGCGCGGCCAGCGCGGCCGTGATCGCCGCCGGTGCGGTCGTGGGCTTGCCCACCGCGAGCTGGCTCGTGAGGGCGTCTTGCCGCGCGACGAGCACGTTGTAGATTTGGGACAGGCTGCGCGCCGCGCCGGTTTTCCGATCGTAGAAGATCGGGGCGTTCGCTTGCGCGGCCTTGGGAAACAGGCTCGCGGCCGGCACGTTCGGCTGCGTCTGAGCACCATTTATGAGGCGGACGGCGCCGGCGGGCCCGAGGAAATGCGCGATGTAGAGCTCGCCGTCGGTCGGCTGGCGGCCGAGGCGCTGGGTCAGCATCTTGGCATTCGCATTAGCGAGTGCGCCCGCCATCACGGCGTTGGCGGTCGGATCCTTGCGCAGCGCCATGATCTGCTGCTGCATCGCCGGATCGGAGATCGTATAGCGCCCCGACGCGGACCTGGTGATCGCGTCGGCATATTGGCCGTAGCCGAGCCCCGGCCCTGCCTGCTTGAGCGTCGCGAGCCAGCTCTGATCGAGGAACTGGAACAGCCCGGTCGCCGAGGAGTTCGGCGACTTGGCCTTGGGATTGAGATTGGATTCGCGCACCGCGGTGCTGAGCAGGTAATCGAACCCCGCCCCCGTGACCTTCGCGGCGTCACGGATGGCATTCGTTACGCGGCTCGCGATATCGGTCGTCGTCCCGGTGATCCGGGCCGCCATGTCGACCGTGGTATCCGTGCCCATGGGCGCGCCTTTGCCGGCAGGGTCGCCGTGCTTCCCCCGCCACCTCGCAAGATCGGCGGTTATGGTAAACGAGGCGTTAACCAACACGGGACGCGGCCTTCCGTTCCGGCCGGAGGAGAAGGACATGAATCAGCACGCGGCAATGCGGTCGCCCCGCGGGGGCATGTATTACGAGGATTTCGAGGTCGGCCGGCTCTATCAGCACACGCTGCGGCGCACCGTGACGCAGATGGACAACATGCTGTTCTCCAACATGACGCTCAACCCGCAGCCTTTGCACATCGACCGCGAGTTCTCCAAGGAGAGCTCCTGGGGCCAGCCGCTGATGAACTCGCTGTTCACGCTCGGCCTGATGGTCGGCATCCAGGTGAGCGACATGACGGTCGGCACCACCATCGCCAATCTCGGCATGACCGACGTGAACTTCCCCCACCCGCTGTTCGAGGGCGACACGGTGCACTGCACCACCGAGGTACTCTCGAAACGCGAATCGAAGTCGCGGCCCGGTGCCGGCATCGTTGACCTGCACATCCGCACCTATAATCAGCACGACAAGCTGGTCGCCGAGTGCAAGCGGCAGGCCTTCATGATCATGCGGCCCGCATCAAAGTGACCCAGTAAATGCGCTCCCTCCTCTTCGTTCCCGCCGACAGCGAGAAAAAGCTCGCCAAGGGCTCCGAAAGCGGCGCCGACGCGCTGATCCTCGATCTTGAGGATTCGGTCGCGGCCGAACGCAAGCCGGCCGCGCGCGAGGGCGCGCTTGCCTATCTCAAGGCGCACGCGTCACACACGCCGCGCCCGCGCCTGATCGTGCGCGTGAACGCGCTCGACACCGGCCTAATCGATGCCGACCTCGATGCCGTGGTCGCGGGACGACCCGATGCGATCCTGCTGCCCAAGGCGGAGGGCGGCCCGTCGGTGATCCATCTCGACGCCAAGCTCACGGCGCGCGAGGCGGTGCACGGCCTCCCCGACGGCGCGATCTCGATCATCGCACTCGCGACCGAGACCGCCGCGGCGCTGTTCCTCTGCGGCACCTACCGCGATTCAAGCGCGCGGCTGACCGGCATCACCTGGGGCGCGGAGGACCTGTCCGCCGAGCTCGGCGCGGAGACCAATCGCGACGCGACCGGGCACTTCACCTCGCCCTACATGCTGGCGCGCAACCTCTCGCTCGCGGCGGCTGCCTCCGCGCACGTGCAGGCGATCGACACTGTCTATGCGGATTTCCGCGATATGCAGGGCTTGCGCCGGGAGGCCGAGGACGCGCGCCGCGACGGCTTCACCGCCAAGATGGCGATCCATCCGGCTCAAGTTCCGGTCATCAACGAGGTGTTCACGCCGTCGGCGCAAGAGATCGAGAAGGCACGCGCGGTGGTCGACGCATTCGCCGCCGATCCGGCATCGGGCGTCGTCGCGATCGGTGGCGTGATGTATGACCGGCCGCATCTGCGGCGCGCCGAGCGGCTGCTCGCGCGGATCAAGCCGGCGTGACCAGGTCCGCTCCGGCCTGCATCTTGCGCACATGTTGCTCGTGGCCGACGAAGGCCTTCGCGACGTCGGTCTGGAACAGCTCGTGCGTGTCCGCCTCGTCGTCGCGCACCGGCGTCATCGCGAGGTCCGTATAGGCGAAGCGGTTCGGGTCGTGTTTGATGCCGAGGTATACGCGGCGCAGCCGAAGATAGAGGCTGCCCCACTTCACGAGCTTCACCGCCGTCTCGGCCCAGTATCGCGGATAGAAGCGCCAGACCGGCTCGACCGGAAATCCCGACCTGCGGTCCAGCCGCGACTTCTTGCGCATGAAGCCACTTTCCAGCGGATGGATGTGCTCGAAATCGATGCTGCCCTTGAACCATGTGATCAGGAACAGCGCGTTCGAGGCATTCGCCCCGACCGAGGCGACGCGCCGCAGGATCGTTTCGATATGCTCAGGCGTGTAGTAGCGCTGCCACGCCACGCGATACGCCTCGTTCCAGTCCTCGCGCGACATCCGCGGATGCGTCGTGCAGACATGGTTGAGGTCGTACTTGTTCATGTCGGGGTCGAGCGCCTGCCCGGAGCGCGTGAGCTTGAGGTGATCCTCAGAACCCGGCAGCGGCGTCAGATAGAAGAACTCGAGCAGGTCGACCGGCAGTTCCCGCTTGATCACGTCGATATCGTGCGTGATCGACTCGAGCGTGTCGTTCGGGAACCCGAGGATGTAACCCGCGTAGGTGATGACGCGCACGGATTTCCAGGCGAGCAGCATCTTGCGGTACTCGGTGATCTTGTTCTGCCGCTTCTTGGCGCCGAGTAGGTTCGCGGGGTTGATGTTCTCCAGCCCGATGAACACGCGCCGGACGCCGGCACGCGCGCATTTCTCGACGAAATTCGGCAGTCTGTGGCAGAGCGTGTCGACCTGGATGATGAAGCCGAGGTGAAACTTTTCGACTTCGCGCAGATGGATCAGACGATCGAGGATCGGCTCCCAGTCTTTGTTGCGCGCGAAATTGTCGTCGGTGATGAAGAAGCTGCGCAGGCCCTGCGCATAGTTCACGCGCACGATCTTCTCGATATCGTCGGGCGAACGGCGGCGCGACTTGCGTCCCTGCACGTTGATGATGGTGCAGAACGAGCACTGATACGGACAGCCGCGTCCGGCGTCGAAACTGGTCACACCGCCAGCCGTGCGCTGTGCGCGCTCGGCTGCCATCAGCGGGATCGGTGTGCCCTCGATGCTCGGCAGATCGTCCATCTGATTGTAGAGCGGCTTCAGCGTGCCCGCCGCCGCGTCGAGCAAGACCTCGCCGAACCGCTCCTCGGCTTCGCCCGCGAACAGCGAAATCCCCATCGCCTTGGCGCGATCGACGTCCGCGTCGATGCCCTTGAGCATGCTGAGCGTGCCGGACACATGGAAGCCGCCGAGCCCGACCTGGATGCCCCTTGCGCGCAACGGACGCGCGATGTCGAGCGCCCGCGGCATCTGGTTCGACTGGACGCCGACAAGCATGACCATCCCGGCTCCGGCCGCCTCGATCATGGCGGCGAGCCGTTTCGGCCGGATGCGCGTGTTGGTCTCGTCAAACGCCTCGATGTCGACCTCGGTGTCGCCGAGCACACGCCGCTCGGCGCAATCCTTGGCAAGCCCGTAGAGCGAGGCGAGCGAGTTCGACGGGATAGGCGAGCGCAGCCACTGGATGACATAGCCGTCGTCGTCGTAATGCGACGGCTTCACCAGGATCAGGCAAAAGCGTTTCGGCGAAATCACGGCAATCTACTGCTACGCTGAAGGCCGCGGCCACGCGGTTTGCCGGCCAGCTCCTGCGGCAGGACGCTATCAAGGCGTTGCGAGAATAACCATAGGCTTCGACTTGGCTGAAGACTCCGGAACCTGACGCGCAAAGCAAAAATGGCCGGGCGCTGGGCCCGGCCATTGGTTTGAATCGATTGACCGATCGAAGGAACTTACCAGCCGCAGTTGCCGCAGCGCGGACGCACCGGCACGATATAGGTCTGCGCCGGCGCGACTATCTCGACGCGCTGACGCGTCGCGTATTGCGGCGGGATCTGCTCGTACTGCACGCCTTCCGGCTCGACCAGCACCGTCTTCGGCACCATCACGGTCTCGTAACGGGCTGGCGTGCGATGAGCGATGACGCGGCCGGGCGACACTTGCACGGTCTCCTCGACGGTGCGGTACTGCGGCGGGACGACCTGCTGCTGATAGCAGGTGACGCAGGGCGGCGGAGCGTAGCAATTGGCGCAACCGGCGATGGCGCCGGTCGGAACGGCGAAGGCCGCAAGCGCGGCGGCAAGAGCAGCACTCTGAACAAGACGCATGATGTTTACCCGCTGGATCGAGATGGCCTCCGGCATGCGATACGCTGCACACCGATCTGAGCGGGGAAAATAGTCCCGACGCGCGAGCCGCTCAATCAAAGACCGGAATTTACCTTGATGGGCATCGTTAACGCGGCGCGAACGCGCAGTGTCGCCTTCGATCAATCGCGATAGACCGTCTTCGGATCGAAGGTCTTGTCCTCGCGGAACTCGAGCACGAGAGCGGCGTCGGGCGCCTTGCCGAGCGGCACCGCGCGATAGAAGCACGAGCGCCGCCCGGTGTGGCACGCGCCCGCGCCCTCCTGCGCGACCTTGATCCAAACGGTGTCCTGATCGCAGTCGATGCGCATCTCGACGACACGCTGCACGTGGCCGGAGCTCTCGCCCTTGCGCCAGAGCTTTTTGCGCGAGCGGCTGAAGTACCATGCCTGCCCGCTCTCGATGGCCTTGGCGAGCGCTTGCGCGTTCATGTGCGCGACCATCAGCACTTCGCCGCTTACAGCGTCGGTCGTCACGCAGGTGACGAGCCCATCGGCGTCGAACTTCGGCATGAGCACGCGGCCTTCTTCGACGCTTTCAGTCGAGCCGGGCCGCGCAAACAGGAATGGGTCGGACAAGACAAGCCTCGCGCGATTCCTTTAGAGCATGATCTTAACCGAAAACCGGTTCCCGCTTTTCGGGATCATGCCCTGGATCAGCGCTGGCCTCCGCGCACCAGCGTGATGAAGCGCACCTGCTCCTGCGGATCTTTGCGGAACAGGCCGGTGAACTGCGTCGTGACGGTGAGCGAGCCCGCCTTCGCGACGCCGCGCATCGACATGCAGGTATGCTCGGCCTCGATCATCACGGCGACGCCGCGTGGCTTGAGGATTTCGTCGATCGCGGTCGCGATCTGCGAGGTCAGGTGCTCCTGCGTCTGCAGCCTGCGCGCATAGACGTCGATCAGCCGCGCGATCTTGGAGAGGCCGACGACCCGCCCGGTCGGCACATAGGCGATGTGCGCCTTGCCGGTGAACGGCATGACGTGATGCTCGCAGTGCGAATAGAACGGGATGTCGCGCACCAGCACGAGATCGTCGTAGCCGCCGGTTTCCGAAAAGGTGCGGTCGAGCACGTCGGCCGGGCACTCCTTGTAGCCGGCGAAGAGCTCCTCATAGGCGTTGATGAAGCGCTTCGGCGTCTCGACCAGCCCCTCGCGGTCCGCGTTTTCGCCGATATAGGCAAGCAGCGTGCGCACGGCGGCCTCGGCCTCCTGGCGCGAGGGCTGCGGCTTGGACGGCGCCGGCGCGGCGCGGACGTGCTCAGACAGCTCCGCTTTCTCGCTCGCGGGCGTCGCTGCAGCGGCCTTGGGAAAATTCTTGACGACGGCATCCATTGACGGTCTCTCCGTTCGACCGGCGCGAAATGTGCGCCGGAAGTGTCACCGGGGTGGCCGCGGGTCTGTTGTGCCGCCGGGTTTTGACCCCCGGTCGATACGGACGCCGCACTCCTCAAGTTTCGCGTTCGCCGCATTTGCTCCAAAAGAAGCCAACAAGGCAAATCGCTCCGGACGGCCGGCCCCCTTTTCCAGCCTGCCGTCCAACTCCTATATAGTTGCCAAGAGCGCGGCGGCAATCAATCGAAATAGCCGAAATGCCGCGATTGTGGCGAAACCGATGCTGAACGACGTCTATAACCGCCGGATTTTGGAGCTCGCGGGCACTATCCCGCGGCTTGGGCGGCTTGCCGAACCCGATGCGTCGGCCACCGCCCACTCCAAGCTGTGCGGTTCCACCGTCACCGTGGACCTGAAGATGGACGGAGATACCGTCACGGACTTCGCCCACGACGTGAAGGCCTGCGCGCTCGGCCAGGCCTCCTCCTCGATCATGGCCCGCAACGTGATCGGCGCGAGGGCCGATGAGCTCCGCGCGCTGCGCGAAGGCGTGCGCAAGATGCTGAAAGAGAACGGCGCGCCGCCGGCGACAGGCAAATGGACCGATATCGCGGTGCTCGAGCCGGTGCGCGACTACAAGGCGCGCCATGCCTCGACGCTGCTGACCTTCGACGCCGTGGTCGACGCGATCGGCCAGATCGAGGAAAAGCGCGGAGCGGCGTCCGGCGCCGCGACCGAAATGAAAGCGGCGCCAGGAAAAGTGGGAACCGGTTTTCCGTCCGGCGCCGCGACAGAAATAAAGGCGGCCGGGTAGCCGCTATCGCCGGCAGGTCTTCACGAGCTGCGGAAAAGCCTCGTCGAGCCCGGTATTCCCGACCCGGATTAGCGTCCGCACATTGGTCGAGGTCTCGGTCGCGACCACGATCGAATGCTGGCCGGTGTCCGCGAGCGCGCTCAGCAGCGATGACGGCACCGAGCCCCGCGCCGTCGATTCCAGATCATTGGCGCTCTTGGCCGAGGATTCGATCGTCAGCGTCACGCGGTCCTTGCCGCTCGCGATCACAACCTTGTTGAGCCTGTCGCTTTCCCCCGGAGGATGACGCGTCTCGCTATAGCGCAGCGCGTAGGCGTCCGGCGCATCGCCGCAGGCGAACATGATCTCGAAGCTGCCGATCTCGTCGCCCTCGATGGTGAGCGGATGGCGGCGTGCGAGCCCGCGCAGGCCATCGCGCTCGGTGATCATCCAGCCGCCGATCGGCAGCGGCGCCGGTTTCGGCGCGGCGGCCGGCGACGGTACGACGGGAGTCGCCGCGGCCGTCGGCGCGCCGAACGGATCGTCGATCGTGCGCAGATGCAACCGCTTCAGCTCGTCCGCGGTGAGCGCGCGCATTCGCTCCCAGGGCGGGATGCGCATCGCAAGCTCGAACAGCTCGACATCGCCGCCCATCTCGACCGTGTAGCGCGCCAGCATGCCGAGACTGCGCTGCAGCGCGGTCAGGTTCTCGGCCGTGTAGGTCTGCGCCGCCGCGTCCTCGCGCTTGGCGCTCGGCCAGATCTGGTGCACCAGCACGCGCGCCTCCGGCGGCACGTGGCGGCGTGCGCCGCCGAGCAGCGCGAACGGGCACATCGACGCACAGGTGCCGCCTGGGGAGAGGCGCGCGCGCGGCTCGCCGTCGGAAGCCGGCAGGATCGTGGTCTTGCCGACCGTGACCGTCAGGTCGAGGCGGCGGAACACACGCCCGAGATCGAGGCCGCCGTTCACGGCCCCGCCATTGGAATCGAGCACGACGACCGCACCCTTCAGGTCGCGGCCGCGCGCGAATGTCTCGAAATCGTGCCCGGTCTCGAGCGTGATGCGGCCGCGCGCCATGACCCAGGTGCGGCAGGTCTTGCCGCAACTCTCGGCCGGGCCTTCCCGCACGAGCTGGAAACGCATCACCGGGTCATCGTCCTGGTTGGGCGTGCTGGATGGCGGGGTCGGCGGCCGGGTCGGGGCGGGCTCGACCGGATCGGGTATCCGCGGCGCCGGGGCCGAGGACGGACTGCCGCCGCCCGGCCGCGTATCGAGGGCAAGCAGCACGCGCGATGGCGGCCCGGACGGGCGCTGGACCTGCCCGATCGTAAGCGTGGGCCAGAGCAGCGCGAGCGGCAGCACAAGGAGGTGGAGTCTCATGTGCTATTTGTCGCCGGAGCGCGGCTCCGGTTCAAGTCGCATCCGCGCCCCCGGCGCCAAACGGTTGATCGGCCGCAACGACCGTTGCCGGCTTGCAACGCTGCCCGGGCCGTGCAATCGCGAGCCATGGCCTCGTCCGCGCCCGCGATTTGGCTCACGCGCGTGCCGCGTCTTGCCGGCCGCGCGCTCGTGAAAGCCTATCGCTACACCCTCTCGCCGCTGGTCGGCTTCCATTGCCGCCACCTGCCGACCTGCTCGGAATACGCCGACGAGGCGCTCGACCGTTACGGCCTGTGGGCCGGCGGATGGATGACGCTCGCGCGCCTGTTGCGCTGCCAGCCCTGGGGAACCTCGGGCATGGACCGCGTGCCGGAGGCGATGCCGCCCGGCGCACACTGGTATGCGCCGTGGCGTTATGGGCGCTGGTCATTGCCCAAGGATTAGCGCGTCGACTGCGCGAGGTGCTCCAGCCGCCGCGTGGCCTCGACCGATCCGAATTGCGCCGCCTTCTCGTACCAGGCACGCGCTTTGGCGGAATTGGGCGCAACACCGAGAACCCCGAGCCTGCCGAGCACCGCGGCATCATACGTCCCGCCGAGCACGAGCGCGGAGCGGGCATCGCCGGCTTCCGCCGCGCGCGTCAGCAACAGCCGTCCGCCCGCGATATCGCCTTGCGCGATCAGCTCCTCGCTACGCTGGAATAGTATCGCGACCTCGTCAGGCTCGAGTGCGCGCCGGCGCGGCTCGGGCGCGGCGGCCTGCGGCCAGGCCGGCACGACGGCGGGAGGCGGCGCCGCGACCGGCTGCGGTACGGCGGGCTGCACCGCGGCCGACTGCACTGCGACGGTCTGAACCACGCGCGGTTGCAGGCGCGCCGCCGGGGCCGGCACCTCGGCGAAACGGTCGGCCAGCACGGCGGGCGCGGCGGCGACGGGCTTCGGTGCCTGCGGCATCTGGGTTGCGTTGCGCGCGACGAGCCGCGTCCACCACGAGGGCGCGTCGCCTTCCGTCTTCACGGCGAGCGAGAACGGCGTCGTGCCGACGATGAAGAACGCCGCGAGCGCCGCAAGCCCGACCGCGCCGACGATGCGCGCGACCACGCCGACCGACGAGCCGCCTTCGCGCTCCACCGGCGTCGTCAACGCGACCGGATCGAGCGTCGGGCGCTCGCGCAGCCGCATGGCGGCAAGGTCGCCCTCGAATCGCATCGGATCGCGCAGGCGCGTGCGCCGCTCGCCGAGCTTGGCCGCCGGCGGCAGCGTGCCGCGCAGCCGATCGCTGGCGGCAAGCGCTCTCTCCACCGCTGCGAAAGCCGCTTCGTGCGCCCCTTCGCGCTTGCCTTCACGCGCCCCCTCTTGGCTGGGCTCGCCGGCTTCACCGCGCAGCCAGGCCGGCGGCGCCATCGTGGGCTCTTCCAGAACCCGATCGTCGGTATCGTTGGGAATCATATCGTGGGGAATCGAAGCACTCATGACTATCCTCCCTCCGCCCGCAGGCGGTCTGCCACTTGCCCCCTGGAGGATCCTCGGCGTGCGGCGAGGCCGCGCGCCGCCGTCTTGGCTCAACGCCGCTCGTGCGCCTTCGACCAGGTCAAGAACTCCTGGAACAGCCGGTCGCGGTCTTCCGGCGCCGGCCCACCGGGCGTCGCCGGGCGCTGCGCCAGGAACGCGCCGAACTGATCGCGCTCCCGATCCGCCACCTTCTCGTGGCTGCGCAGCCACTCCTCGGCGCCCTCGAAGCGCTTCCAGCCCGGAAGCACGGCGGCGAGGTTCGCCTCGCGCCATTTCGGATGGCGCGGGGCTTTCTGGAATTCGGCGAGCTTGGGGAAGAAGGCGTCGACGAACTTCTGGATGCGCCGGTAGCGATCCGTGTTCTTCGGCCAGTTGAACGCGATCAGCACGGCGCCGACCGCGAGTGTCTCGACCTTCTGCCCCGGCGCGATGAGCCCCGGATAGTCCTCGGCGGTGAGCGTCGCCGGGAGGTAGTCGGCCTGCAACGGCTTGTCGAAGGCGACCGGCAGAACGCGGAAGCCGTCCGAGGCTTTCAGCTTGACCATCGAGCCCGCGGGCTTGCCGGCGATCAGGATCGTCGCGGCGATCTCGCCCTTCTTGAGAGCCTCGAACGCGTCGGCCTGCCCCATGTTGACCTCTTCGGCTTTGATGCCGAGCCGCTCGAAGATGTCGCGGGTCGAAAGCTGCGTGCCCGAGCCGATGTCGGAGAAATTCACCTTCTTGCCGGCAAGGTCGGCGAGCGAATTGATGCCGGAGTCCGCGCGCACGATTAGGTGCATCTCTTCATTGAAGAGCTTGGCGATGTAGACGATCTTGTCGTCGATCGGCCCGATCTCGTTGGTGCGCTTGAAGTAGCCAAGGAGATTTGACTGGGTGATGCCGAGATCGACGCCTTTGAGGAAGCGCACGTCCCGGATGTTCTGTCCGCCGCCCTTGCCGATCACCGGCAGCACGCGGAACTCGTCGCCGTCGTCGAGCACCGCGGACAGGTCATACGCGATCGTCACATAGGTCGCGTTGAGATTGCCCGAGATGATCGCGATGGTGTTGGAGTTGATGCGATCGCCGAGACTGCCGAGCTGGGGCTTATTCGGAATCGGCCCCGTCGCCGTCATCGGCGGCAGACGTTGCGCCGCCGCCGTTTGCGTCAGAAGCATCGCGAACGATGAAACGAAAAGGCAAAAGAATACCCGTGGCCGCGAACGCGGCCTTGCGCCACCACACATGATCTGTCCCCGTGCGGCGGATTACGCCAACGCAACACACACAGAACGCGCTACGCGCACCCGCGAAAGTCTGCCCATTGTCGCGCGACGCACCCCGTCACGCCTGTTGAAATTTCTTCTTCTCACTTGACAGTGATGTTTGTGGTTCAGTTGGGCGCGAACAGGGCCGTCATGAGGCATTTTCGCCTCGATTGAGCGCGCTTGCGGGACGCGACGACACGAAAGCGGCGGCACACGTTGCGTTTAGCCCCGCGACGTTTGAGTCTTGCGTACGGCCGCGCGCGCAAGCGGATTGAAATCGCAGCGCAAAGGAGGAACGGCTAAAATTGTTGGAGTTATTTTTTCCGGCGGTGCATCGCACCATGGCGGTTTCTTTCACCCTGACGCTGCGCTAAAAGCCTTCCACTGAATCCCGCTTACCCACGCTCGTTCGTGGGAGTGAGCCACAGGAGTAGCTACCATGGTCGCCCTGACCTTTCCCGACGGCGCGCGCCGCGAATACCCCGATCACATCACCGGCCTCGATATCGCGAAGGGCATCTCGCCTTCGCTCGCCAAGCGCACGGTCGCGATGGCGCTCGACGGCACGCTCGCCGACCTCGCCGATCCGATCGAAAAGGACGCAAAGATCGAGTTTGTGTCGCGCGAGGACCCGCGCGCGCTCGAATTGATCCGCCATGATGCCGCGCATGTGCTGGCCGAAGCAGTGCAGAGCCTCTGGCCCGGCACGCAGGTCACCATCGGCCCGGTGATCGAGAATGGCTTCTATTACGATTTCTTCCGGAACCAGCCGTTCACGCCCGAGGATTTCGCCGCGATCGAGAAGAAGATGTGCGAGATCATCGCGCGCGACAAACCCTTCACCAAGGAGGTGTGGTCGCGCGAGAAGGCGAAACAGGTCTTCCGCGACAAGGGCGAAGGCTTCAAGGTCGAGCTGATCGACGCGATCCCGGAGGACCAGTCGCTCAAGATTTATAAGCAAGGCGACTGGTTCGACCTCTGCCGCGGCCCGCATATGACCTCGACCGGCAAGGTCGGCAATGCCTTCAAGCTGATGAAGGTCGCGGGTGCGTACTGGCGCGGCAACAGCGACAACCCGATGCTGACGCGCATCTACGGCACGGCCTTCGCCAAGCAGGAGGAGCTCGACGCCTATCTCAAGCAGCTCGAGGAAGCCGAGAAGCGCGACCATCGCAAGCTCGGCCGCGAGCTCGATCTGTTTCATTTCCAGGAGGAAGGCCCGGGTGTCGTGTTCTGGCACGCCAAGGGCTGGACGCTGTTCCAGGCGATCATCGCCTATATGCGCCGCCGCCTCGCCGGCGACTATGACGAGGTGAACGCGCCGCAGATGCTCGACAAGTCGCTGTGGGAGACCTCGGGCCATTGGGACTGGTACCGCGAGAGCATGTTCGCCGCGCAGTCGGCCGGTGACGAGGCCGAGGACAAGCGCTGGTTCGCGATCAAGCCGATGAATTGCCCGGGCCATGTGCAGATCTTCAAGCACGGGCTGAAAAGCTATCGCGACCTTCCCGTTCGCCTCGCCGAGTTCGGCGTGGTGCATCGCTATGAGCCGTCCGGCGCGATGCACGGATTGCTGCGCGTGCGCGGCTTCACGCAGGACGACGCGCACATCTTCTGCACCGAGGCGCAACTCGCCGACGAGTGCCTCAAGATCAACGACCTGATCCTGTCGGTGTACGCAGACTTCGGCTTCGAGAGCGATCTCGTGATCAAGCTCTCGACGCGGCCGGAAAAGCGTGTCGGCTCGGATGCCTCATGGGACCACGCCGAGGCCGTGATGAGCAAAGTGCTCGAACAGATCGCGCAGCGCTCCGGCAATCGCATCAAGACCTCGATCAATCCCGGCGAAGGCGCGTTCTACGGGCCGAAGTTCGAGTATGTTTTGCGAGATGCAATAGGTCGCGACTGGCAATGCGGCACCACGCAGGTCGACTTCAACCTGCCGGAGCGCTTCGACGCGTTCTACATCGACTCCGACGGGTCGAAGAAGACGCCCGTGATGGTGCATCGCGCGATCTGCGGCTCGCTCGAACGCTTCACCGGCATCCTGCTGGAGCATTTTGCCGGACATCTGCCCTTATGGCTCGCGCCGAAACAAGCCGTGGTCGCCACCATCACGTCGGACGCCGACGATTACGCGCGCGAGGTCGCGAAGGCCGCGCGGCGGCTCGATCTGCGCGTCGACGCGGACCTGCGCAACGAGAAGATCAACTATAAGGTCCGCGAGCACTCGCTCGCGAAGGTCCCGGCGCTGCTCGTCGTCGGCAAGAAGGAAGCCGAGACACGGACCGTCTCGATCCGCCGCCTCGGCAGCGAGAAGCAGACCGTGATGCCGCTCGACGCAGCGCTCGCAAGTCTCGCCGATGAGGCGCTGCCGCCTGATGTGAAGCGGATGCGGCAGGCGGCGTGAGCGGTCGCGTTCGCTAGGCTGCCCGAAGCAAACTCACGACGGAGATGTCTTCGTCCACGTCAGGCCAATGAATCCCTTGCCCGCGTCCGATCAGACGCCAATTCCGGCGTTGGCTGTCGCTCGCTTCCAACAGACGTGGAAACCAAGCCAATGGCGCGGCCAATTCGCGTCCGTCTGCGAGCGTGACGACGAGGCGGTCGTCGGTCACGACGACATCGATCGCCGTCGGATCAAGCTTGACCGCTGAAATGGGCATTCCAAGCCTCCAGAAAACGCGAGCGATGTTCGATCACGAGAGCGCGCAGACGGGTTAATTCATGCGACCGGAAACCGCGCGACGCGGCGAGGCTCACCGGTTCGAGCCAGAATTTTGCAACATAGTCGCCGTGTTCGACGTGGATGTGGGCCGGCTCCGCACCTTCGAGGCTATAGAAGAAAAATCGGAAGCCGGAAACCCGCAAAACAGTCGGCATCGGACAACCTCAGTTCGAGGGTAAGGCTTCCCGCTGTCCGCTGCAACGCGCGTCTTATCTGGTTCGACCTGTCACCGCTCAGCACGCTGCGCGACGATGAGCCGTTCGATCTCCTCGATCGCGCGGTTGCCGGCGATCGCGCTGTCCCACAGCCGCGCGATTAGGCTTTCGTGCAGCCGCAGCGCTTGCTCGTCGCCGCTGATGACCGCGACGCCGTAGCGCAGATTGACCGGCTCGCCGAGCCGGAACGGGCTCGTCACCAGCAGCTTCCGCTGCTTTGTGCGCAGGATCTGGAAGCCAGCGGTCGGCAGCGGGCGCGGCGTCAGCGCGATCTGAACGCCCATCGGCGGCTTGGCGATCAGGGCTGCGAGATGCTCCATCTCCTTCACCGCCTGCCGGCGGCGCGCTTGGCGCTCGCCGGCGCCGAGCTGCGCGCCGCCGGTCAGACCGGCGGCGAGGTAATTCGCGATCTCGGCGACCGGGATGATGTTGACGAATCCGGGCCTGCGCTCGCGCAAGCTAGCCTTGCGCCGCCGTAGCGCGCGGCGCAGCCGCTGAAATTCCGATGCGCTCAATCCTTCGCCAGGGTCGCCGGCCTCCGGCAGCGCGCGGAACAGTGCCTCGTCATAGGCTTCGGTGGACAGCACATAGGCAAGCGGGCCGAATACGGTCGTGACGTGGTCGGCTTCGTGCTCGAGCTTCTCCAGCCGCTCGAAGAACGTGACGCTGTTGGTGATGTATTCCTGGCCGAGGCCGAGCAACGCGGTCGTCGAGGTGCCGTAGAGTCGCGCGAGGCGCTCGAGCGTATCGAGCTTGACGATGTCGCCCGCCTCATAGCGATAAAGGAGCGCCCGCGACACTCCGACCGCGCGCGCCGCGACGTCGATCGTCATGCGCGCCGCCGCGCGATGCGCCCGCAGCCGCCGCCCGACCTCGCTCATATTGACCATTTTCTGGTCGCCCCGTTGCGCAGAGTTTCGGCATATCGTCTCAAAAATGAGACGTGAGTATAATAACAGATACGCACATCGAAAATAAGCATTGTTGCGGCGCGGCATCTTCGAAAAGCTCGTACCCGGCGATGACTTTCGGAGCGTGCCGTGCCCTGGATCGAGATCGAGAACAGCCGCGTGCATTACGCGGCGCGTCCCGGCGGGCGGCAATCGATCGTGTTCCTGCACGGCGGCTTCGGTTCGTCATCGGACCTATGGGCCGAGACGATTGCTGAGCTTCCCGCCGCATGGTCCGCCTACGCCATCGACAATTTTCTGCACTCCGATCCGCCGCCCGGCGGCTACAATGTCGCGGCCTTCGCGCGCCGCGCCGCGGCTTTCGCGACCGCGCTCGGGCTCGGGCTCGAGCGGCCGGTCTTCGCCGGGCATTCGATGGGCGGCGTCGTGTGCCAGTTGACCGCGCTTGGCGCTCCGGAGCGGGTCGGCGGGCTGGTGCTGGTCTGCACCGGCGCGTCGATGACGAATCATGACCTGGCGCGGCGGTTGCTCGCCAATCTCAAGGACGGCGCAGGCGCAGCGGGATCCATGCGCGCCATCAGCGCGAACTGGTTTCACGGAACACCGCCGCAGGCCGCGTTCGAACGCTATGTCGCGAACGCCACGCAGGCGCCGCTCGGCGCGATGATCGCCGTGCAGGAATCGCTGATCGCGGCCGATCTGCGCGACGAGCTTCATCATATCGAGGCGCCGACGCTGGTCGTGTTCGGCGCGCACGACACAGGCCGCACCTATGCGCACGCGCGCACCCTGCTCGACGGCATCTCCGGCAGCACGCTCGCCGTGATGAAGGACTCCGGCCATACGCCGATGATCGAGACACCCGCCGACTTCAACGTGGCGCTGCACGGCTTTCTTGCGACCCTCGCCTTCGCGCCGGCCTGAACGTCAACCTGGAGACCTGCCATGACCGCGGTCACGTTCCTGTTTCGCAATGTGGTGCCGGCCGCGCTTGCGCTTGTTCTCGTCGCGGCGCCGGCGCGCGCGGACGGGCTCGACACCGTGCTGGCTGAGAGCACGCTGCGCGTCGCCGTGGTCCAGGACTATCCGCCGTTCGGTTCGGCCGGTCCCGACATGAAGCCGCAAGGCTACGACATCGATCTCGCTGGCCTGCTCGCCAAGGCGATGGGTGTGAACGTCGAGCTGGTCACCGTCACCAGTGCGAACAAGATCCCGTTCCTGATCGCCCACAAGGCGGACGTGCTGCTCAACATCGGCTTCAACGAGGAGCGCGCCAAGGTGGTTGACTTCTCGGACGCCTACGCGCCCTACTACATCGGCGTGTTCGGGCCGCCCGACATCACGATCGCGGCGGTCGCCGATCTTGCGGGAAAATCCGTCGGCACGACGCGCGGCTCGTTCGAGGAACTGATTCTCAGCAAGAGCGCGCCGGCCGGGACCGAGATCAAGCGCTATGAGGACAATGCCTCGACCATCTCGGCGTTCCTGTCGGGCCAGGCGCAGCTGGTCGCGATCGGCAATATCGTCGCGGCCGCGATGATCGAGAAGAACCCGGCACGCCGCCCCGAGCAGAAGCTGCTGCTGCTGAATTCGCCGGTGCGCGCAGCGGTGCTCAAGGGCGAGTCGCGATTGCTGGAAAAAGTCAACGCCGCGATCGCCGCGCTGAAAGCCGACGGAACGCTGCCTGCGATGTCGCTGAAGTGGCTGAAACAGCCGCTGCCGACGTTCTGACCCTTACCGCGGCACTCCCGCCGCCAGCGCGAACGGCCAGGCGGCGCCACGCGGCGGGCGCGTCAGCGTCTCGATGAAGCGCTCGGCCCAGTGGCGGATGTCGTTCTTCATGAGCGTCTCGAACAACGCCTTGTGCCGCTCCTGCCGTTCGGCGAGCGGCATCGACAGCGCGCGCGCGATGGCGTTGCCCACCGCCTCGGCGTCGTAAGGGTTGACGATGAGCGCCTCTTCGCATTCGCGCGCGGCGCCGGCAAAGCGCGACAGGATGAGAACGCCCGGATCGTCGGCGTTCTGCGCCGCGATGTATTCCTTGGCCACGAGATTCATGCCGTCACGCAGCGGCGTGACGAGGCCAGCGCGCGCCCCGCGATAGAGCCCCGCGAGCGCGGTGCGACTGTAGGCGCGATTGACGTAACGGATCGGCGTCCAATCGGCTTCGCCATACTTGCCATTGATGCGCCCCGCCTCTTGGCTCACCATTCGGGCCATCTCGGCATATTCGGGGATCTCGCTGCGGCTCGTGGGCGTGATCTGCAGATAGGTGACTTTGCTGCGCCATGCGGCATGCGCGCCGAGGAAATGCTCGTAGGCGTCGAGGCGGAGATTCAGGCCTTTGGTATAGTCGAGCCGGTCCACCCCAATGATCATCGCGCGCCCGGCGAGGCTGCCGAGCACGTTCTGCACGAAGCTCGAGCGCATCGCGCGCGGTGCCGTGCGCGCGAAGCTTTCCGTTTCGATGCCGACCGGAAACGCGTCGAGGCGCACGATCCGGTCGCCGACCGTATAGGAATAATCGCTGCTGTGCAGGCCGCATTCGCGCGTCAGGTAGCGTCCGAAATTGGCGGCATCGTCCCCGGTCTGGAAGCCGACAAGGTCGTATTGGCACAGCATCGGCAGGAGCCGCTCGTGGTTCGGCAGCGCGGTTAGGATTTCCGGCGGCGGACAGGGGATGTGCAGGAAATAGCCGATGCGGTTCATATGCCCGCGATCGCGCAGCGCCTTGGCGAGCGGCATCAGATGATAATCGTGCACCCAGATCACGTCGTCCGGGCGCAGCAGCTTGTCCAACTCGTTGGCGAAATGCTCGTTGACGCGCATGTAGCCGGAGAGATCGCGGCGCGAGAATTCCGCAAGGTCGAGCCGGTAGTGCAGCAGCGGCCAGAGCACCCGATTGGCGAAGCCGTTATAGTATTCCCGGTGGTCCACCGCCGACAGATCGCTCACGACGTAGCTGATATCGTCGCGCTCGACGGTGCGCGTCTCGATCGCCTCGCCATGGCGCGCGACCTTGCCGCTCCAGCCGTACCAGAGGCCCTGGCGATTATGCATCGCCGCGTGGATCGCGACTTCAAGTCCACCGGCGCGTCCGGCGCCCTTGCCGTCTGGCACCGCCACGCGGTTGGAGACTACGACGAGCCGCGCCAATAGCGGTCCTCCCAGCTCTTCGAGAGGCGGATCGCGCTCAGGATGATCCCCGCCATCGAGTAGGTCTGCGGGAAGTTGCCCCACAATTCGCGCGTCGCCGGATGCACGTCCTCCGACATCAGGCCGTAACTGTTGCGTAGTTTCAGCGCGCCGACGAACATCGCGCGCGCGTCCTCCCTGCGGCCTATCGCCCACAGCGCGTCGATCAGCCAAAAGCGACATATCAGGAACGCCGTCTCGGGAACGCCGAAATCATCGGCACTGGCGTAACGCATAACGTCCTGATCGCGTTTAAGTTCACGCTCGATCGCGTTGACGGTCGAAATGAAGCGCGGGTCATCCGCCTCGACGACCCCGAGCTCGGCGAGCAGCAGCACGCTGGCATCGAGATCGTCGGAACCGAATGCCGCCATGAAGGCCTGACGCTGCGGATTCCACGCCTTCTCGAGCAACGTGGCGTGAATCGTGTTGGCATGCTGGGCCCAGTAGGCCGCACGATCGGCAAGGCCGAGATGCGCCGCGATCGCCTCCAGCCGCTGGCAGCCGGCCCAGCACATCGCGACCGAATGCGTGTGGATGCGGCGCCGCTCGCGGAATTCCCAGATACCGGAATCGGGCTGCAGCGCGAGCTCGGCCGCCTTCTCGCCGAGCGGCTCCAGTCGTCGGAATAGGTTCTCGTCGCCCATGCGCGGCAGCCGGCGGTCGAAGAACATCGGCGCGGCCGCCAGGATGACGCTGCCGTAGGTGTCATGCTGATTCTGCGCGACCGCCGCATTGCCGATGCGCACCGGGCCGTCGCCGCGATAGCCCTTGAGGTCGGGCACGATCCGCTCGTCGAGCGGATCGGTCGACACGATCGAGTAGACCGGCTGCAGGTCCTCGGGGTCTCCCGTCACGATCGTGAGGATGTAGGAGATGTAGTCTTCCATCGTGCGGCTGGCGCCGATGCGGTTGAGCGCATGCACGACGAAGAAGGCGTCGCGCAGCCAGCAGAAACGGTAATCCCAGGTACGCCCCGAGCCGGGTGCCTCGGGGATGGACGTGGTCTGCGCCGCGATGATCGCGCCGGTCTCCTCGAAGCTCGACAGCTTGAGCGTGATGGCGGCGCGGATCACCACGTCCTGCCATTCGAACGAGATCGCGAGCCGTCGGATCCATTCCTGCCAGTAGTCACGCGTGCGGTCGGAGAACTCGCGGCAGGTGGTCGCGAGCTCGCCGTCGAAGGGCGTGTCGGCGCCGAACACGAGGTGCACCGGACGCGTCAGCACGAACGGCGACTCGCGGTCGATGTAGGCGAGCGGCGCGTCGGTCGTGAGCCGCACCGCGACGTCGCCGCCGGTGTAGCGGATGTGACTTGAGCCGAAGGCGCGCTGCATCGGCGCCGCGCCATGGCCGGAGGTCGGGCGGAACCGGATCGTGATACGCGGCAGGCCGGCGACGGGCTCGATGATGCGGATGAGCTGCGGCGGCCGATAGGTGCGCCCGAGCTGGTTGAAGCGCGGCGCGAAATCGGTGATGCGCACCGTGTCGCCATTGTGGTTGGTGAGCGTCGTCGTCACCACGGCGGTGTTGCGATCATAGCCCGACTGCGTCGACGCGCAGCCTTCGAGCAGCACGTCGGCGAAGCCTTTGTCCTCATCGCCCGCAAGCAGCCGGCAGAACACCGGGTCGCCGTCGAACTGCGGAAAGCACCACCACACGATGCGCGCGCGCGGATCGACCAGCGCGGCGGTGCGGCCGTTGCCGACGACCGCGAGGTCCAGGCTCATTTCGGCGGCCGCGATCTTGTTGACGGTCATGTGGACAGTCATGCGCTTTCCTTTTCTTCTTGTCCGCGTTCTTCGCGCGCCATCTCGCCGAGCCAGCGCCGCACATCGCCCGGCGCATCGAAGACGCCGGCCAACCCCTGCACCTCGCGCCCGACCGAGAAGCCGATGCCACCGAATTCCGGCAGCACCGCGAACGCCGCGTCGTCGGTCACGTCATCGCCGATGAAGACCGGCTTGCGCCCGGCGAACGGCGCGTGCCGCATCAGCTCGCGTACCGCCGTACCCTTGTTGAACGAGGGCTGCTTGACCTCGATCACGGACTTGCCGGGGAGGATCTCGATCGCCACGGACGGAAACTGCGCGCAGATCGCGTTGACCTGCTCGCGCACGATATGACCGAACTGCGGGGCCTGACGGTAATGCAGCGCGATCGAATAGCCCTTGTCCTCGACCAGGAGACCCGGCTTGCCGTCGCGGATCGCGGTGAGCCGCGCCTTCAGCTCGGGATCGAGATGCGTCTTCGCGCGCACCACTACGCCGTCGCTGAGCCGCAGTTCCGCCCCGTGGCCGCCGATCGCCGCGAGCTTCAACGGCGCGAAGAACAGATCGAGCTCGACAAGCGGCCGCCCGCTCACGAAGGCGAGCGCCCCGCCGCTGCGCTCGTTCAGCCGCCCAAGCGCAACCGTCAACTCGGGCGGGATCACCACGTCAAGCGGCGTCGGCGCGAGGTCCAACAGAGTTCCATCGACGTCGAGCAGAATGGCGGTCAAATGCAGATCGATTGCGTCGATGAACACGTCGCTGTCCAGACCTTGCAACTCTTGAGAAATGAGGCGCGCATGCGCACGCTACGGCAGCGAACGGGTCGGCCTACCGGGCCATAACCTCAATTTCCCGATCGACGCCGGGTTCCACTTTGAATTTGCCGTTGAACACCTTACCCTCATTGCGGGCAACAACGGAATACTCGCCTTCTGCGAGAACGACCTTGGGGAAGGCCCCGACGGACTCCTTCACCACGTCGCCTCCGGGCGTCAGGACCGACCAAGCGGTATTGGCGAGCGCCTCGCCGCCGCGCTCATTGACCAGCTTCAGCGTGATAACGGCGGCGCGGTGATTGACCACGACGTCGGTCAATTTGCCGGCCTGCACGCGGATGTCGGAGCGTACCGTCGCGTTCGTGTCGCCGTAGTTCGACACGACGTGGTACGTGCCCTCCGGCAGCAGCACGACGTCAGCGGTCGCGACGCCCTGCGCCACGGGCCGTTTCTCGCCGGTCTCGAACTGGCTGCCGCGGTACACGTCGAAGCTGATCTGCCCGGGCGGGATCTTGCTGTCCCCGACCCGGCCCTCGAAGCGCACCCCGCCGGCCGGAATCTCGAACACTTCGCGCACGGTCTCGGAGCGGAGCTGCACGCGCTTCATGGCGCTCGCGAGCCCGAAGGTCACATGCACCGTGTAGGTGCCGGGCGGCAGCACGAAAACCGGCGCCGACGCGCGCTCTTCGCGCACCACCCGCATCACGCCGTTCTGGTCCGGTTTCTCGGGGAAGATCCGCCAATAGAGGCCGCCGGTGATCGCCGGCGGGTCGCGCCCGAAACGTGCGCTGACCATCAGGGCGACTTGCCCGGCCGGCACCATCGGCGTCGCCGGAGCGGCGGCAGGCGCGGGCGCTGCAGCCGACGGCAGCGCGACCGGTTGGGTCGTGGGTGGCGGCGGCGCCTGGAGCTGCAAGGGCGAGGTTGACGGTGCGAGTGTCGCGCCGGTCGGCCCGCCTGGCGCAACGAGACTGGCGCCTGGTGGCGCTGCACCGACGGTGCCGGGTGGACGCGGGACCGTGTCGAATCCGGGCGGGGCGAGTTGTGCGTGAGCCTGAAGCTGCGATGCGCTTATGATCACGACAGCCGCCAAAATCTGGCGGCCCGCGACCCGGGCGACGACACGCAGCGCTCTCATACCGCTGGTTATCGTTGAAAATCTGGCGAATTCAAGCCGTTGACCTGCGTTTGTCACCGCTCCTGTGACATGCTACGCGCACCCGATTTAGTTGGAGCCACGCATGCCGGACGCCCTGGAACTGCTCAAGACCCGCCGATCGGTGAAACCGATCGAGCTGGTCGCTCCCGGCCCGACGGCGGCTGAGCTCGACACGCTCCTGACCGTCGCGTCGCGNNCACGGCAAGCTCACGCCCTGGCGTTTCATCATCTTTCAGGGCGACGCCCGACTGAAAGCCGGCGACGCGATCGCTGCGGCGTTCAAGGCCAGCCATCCCGAAGCCAAGGACGAGCATGTCGGCTTCGAGCGCGAGCGCCTCGCGCGGGCGCCGCTGGTGATCGCGGTCGTGAGCCGCGCCGGCCCGCATGTNNCCCGAATGGGAGCAGGTGCTCTCGGCCGGCGCCGCCGCCATGAATCTCGTGACCGCGGCCCATGCGCTCGGCTTCGCGGCGACCTGGATCACCGAATGGTACGCCTACGATCGCGGCGTGCTCGACGCGCTCGGTCTCGGCGCCCACGAGAAGATCGCCGGCTTCGTGCATATCGGCCGGGCCAAGCAGCCGCCGGAGGACCGCCCGCGTCCCCCGCTTGCCGAAATCGTCACCCGATTCGAGGGTTAGCAGGAAAGCCTCATGTTCTACACGACCGAGCAGAACGACCACGGCCTGCTGCACGATCCGTTCAAGGCGATCGTCGCGCCGCGCCCGATCGGCTGGATCACCACCATGAGCGCGGCAGGCGCGGTCAATCTCGCCCCGTATTCGTACTTCAATGGCGTGCATTCGAAGCCGCCGCTGGTGATGTTTGCAAGCGAGACGCGCAAGGATTCGCTGTCCTTCGTCGAGGAGACGAAGGAATTCGTCTGCAATCTTGCGACCTATGCGTTGCGCGACCAGATGAACCAGACCTCGGCGCCCTACCCGCGCGGCGTCGACGAGATGCGCGCCGCCGGCCTCACACCCGCGCCGTGCCGGCTCGTCAAGCCGCCGCGCGTCGCCGAATCCCCCTGCGCGCTCGAGTGCAAGTGGCTGCAGACGGTTGCGCTCAATGACGTGAATGGACGGCCGCTCGAAGGCTTCGTGGTAATCGGCCAGGTCGTCGGCGTGCACATCGACGAGCGGTTCATCAAGAACGGACTGCTCGATACCGCGGCGATGCGGCCGATCGCGCGCGGCGGCTATCACGACTATTCGGTGGTGGAGTCCTCGTTCAGTCTGCGGCGGCCGACCGGCGTCGAGGCGGCGCGAGCTCCGGCGGCCGCGAAATAGGACAAAGGCGGGCAAGGGAACTCTCGCCGCCCCGCACCGTTAATCAGGGCTCTCTGCGTCTCTTCACCATATCTTCTCGAATCCGACTCAAAATCTCGCGAATCCGCATCAACCTGTTGCTCCCGGCCCGGTCGCATCCGATCATGGCGGGGGCCGAATGAAAGTCCTGCCGTGTTTCACTTTCTCCGGCAGCTCGGACAAAACGGCGATCAAGCAGTGAGCGCCGACCAGACACCCCCCGACTATGGACATCAGCGCCCGACCATCGGGCTCGCGCTCGGCGGCGGCGCGGCGCGCGGCTTTGCCCATATCGGGGTGATCCGTACGCTGGTGGCGAAGGGGTTCAAACCAGACATCGTCGTCGGCACCTCCATCGGTGCGGTGATCGGCGGCTGCTATGCTGCCGGCAAGCTCGACCAGATCGAGGAATGGGGCCGTAGCCTGACGCGCCGGCGCGTGTTCGGCTATCTCGACGTGAACTTCAGCGGTTCCGGCCTGATCGCGGGCGGTCGGCTCGCCGAAAAGCTCCAAGAGGGGCTCGGCGACATCAAGATCGAAGATCTGCCGCTACGCTACGGCGCCATCGCGACCGAAATCGGCACCGCGCACGAGATCTGGATCACACGCGGCCGGCTGGTCGACGCGATGCGCGCATCCTACGCGCTGCCCGGCCTGTTTCCACCGCAACAGGTTGGCGGGCGCTGGCTGATGGACGGCGCGCTCGTCAACCCGCTGCCGATCTCGGCGGCACGCGCGCTCGGCGCCCGTCTCATCATCGCGGTCAATCTCAACGCCGATAATTTCGGCCGCGGCACCGTCATTTACGATCACGGCGCGGACGCGGCCCCGATCGAGGCCGCGGCGCGCGGCCTGTTCGCTGGCCTCGGCGAGAAGGTGGCGAAGCGTCGCTTCCTCGGCACCGCGGAGCGGCCCGGCCTCACCACCGTCATGGTGGAGGCGTTCAATGTGATGCAGGATCGCATCACGCGCGCGCGCCTCGCCGGCGATCCGCCGGACGTGCTGATCAGCCCGCGGCTCGGCCGCGTCGGCGTGTTCGAATTCCACCGCGCGCAGGAAGCAATCGCAATCGGGGCCGAGGCGGCCGAGAAGGCCATCGAAGCCGTCGGCGAAGCGGTCGCGGCGCTGATGTAGTGCCGCCGTCATGGCCGGGCTTCTTCCGGCCATCCACGTCTTCTTTTTCGTGCGCCCGGCAAGTGGATGCCCGGAACAAGTCCGGGCATGACGAAGGGTGCGATCACGCCGTCGCGATGTATTCGCGCAACGCGTTCGATTCGCCTTCAATCTCCTCGAGCCGCTGCTTGACCACGTCGCCGATCGAGATGATGCCGACGAGCCGGTTCTGCTCGACCACGGGCAGATGACGGAACTTGCCGGTCGTCATTTGCTCCATGATGGCGGCCAGGGTCTCAGCGCCGGTGCAGGTCGCGACCTTGCGGGTCATGACGGCCGCGACCTGATCGTCAAGCGCCGCCGGCCCACGTTCGGCCAGCACGCGCACGATGTCGCGCTCCGACAGGATGCCGGTCACCCGGTCGCCGGGACCGGTCACCACAACGGCGCCGATGCGGCGCTCGGCCAGGATTTTCACGGCGTCTACGAGACGGGCGGTCGGCGCGATGGTCACGACGTCGCCGCCCTTACGGGACACAATTGCCTTGACGGTCATGGGCGTCTCCCTTTGCGGTTGGGCCCATGCACGCGAGACGCTGTTCGTTCGTCGCCCCTGCGGGCGCTGCACGAACAAACCGTCCGCTGCTTGGCGCCGTCCATGAAAGTGGGCCGAAAACCTGGCCGCCGCAAGACCGCCTGTGACTACTCCGGTGCGGTCGGCTGCTCTCCCGGCGGGGCGGCCTTGATCGGATCGAATGCCGCAAACGCGAGAAGGCCCGCCACGAACCCGCCGATATGCGCCTGCCAGGCGATCGCCTGCTCGCCGCCGTCGATCGAGAGCGATCCGAGCCCGAACAACAGATTGAGGCCGAACCAGACGCCTAAGAACGCAAGCACGCGCCCATTGCGCAGCACCGCCATAAGCGGGAGCGCCGGCACCCGATAGGCCTCGGCGTCGTCACGGCCGACGCAGCTCGAGGGTCCGCTCCCCGCAAATGCAAAGCGCATCGACGCCGCCATGAAGCCGGAGATCGCCGCCGACGCGCCGATCACCGGAACCGGCATCCCGGCATAGAAGAAGAGATGGACGAGCGCGCCCGCCGCCGCCGTCAGTGCGAAGAAACCGAGGAAACGCAAGGGCCCGAAGCGGCGCGCGACCGGCGTGCCGAACGCAAGCAGCCAGACCACGTTTAGTCCGAGATGCAGCCAACTGCCGTGTAGCAGCGCATAGGTGACGAAGGTCCAGGCATCCGCCGCGACGCCTCCCGGCCAGCTCGCGTCGCTGAGGTCCGATCCGCCATAACGAAGCGGGACGAACGCGAACAGCCGAAGCACCTCGTCATCCGTCTCGGGCGTCAGCACAACATCCCGGATCCCGTGGATGATGGCGAGCACCGCGACGATCGCGGTCACGACCGGCGGGACGTTGAAGATCGGTTCGGAGGTTTTCAAGCGATCCACACGGGGCGCGGCAAGCGTTCGCGTTCCAATAGATTGCGCCGCCCCGCGCCACAAGGGCGCAGGCGTTGGAACTCTTCCGTTTCAGGCTCCGGCGGCGGCCGTCTGGCCCGCGTCGGATAACGGGCACAAAAAAAGAGAGGGCTTTCGCCCTCTCCTCTTTGGCGTTTGGCCGATCCGTAACGCCGTCAGGCGCCCGTCACGTCCTCACGCCTCCCCTTAAAGATCAGTTGTCCGCCGAACTTGGAGCCATCAGGGCGGATCGGTGTGGATCGCCGACGACCCTACACATGCGGCCGTGCGCTGCCAACGCGATCGCGGAAATAACCCTAATCCCAGCGGGTGCACCGCAACGCCCGGCCGCGCGCCGCTCCGGCACGGCGTCTGCGTAGCGAACCGCGCCAGGTGGATTCCACCGCGGCGCGCCGCATCCGTTGTCCTGAACAGGGACAATGCGCGGCCGAATTCGGGACGTTGCCGGAGAGACGACATGAAGCATGCATCGAGCCGCGAGCTGTTCGATTACTGGAGCGGGCTGCGCGGCGCGGCGCCGGCGCCGGAGCGCAGCGAGATCGAGCCGAGCGCGATCCGCCGTGCGCTCGGCGACGTGTTCATCCTCGCCTTCGACCGCCAGGCCGGCCATCCGTTCCGTCTTGCCGGCACGCGCGTCTGCGCCCTGTTCGGCCGCGAGCTGCGCAATGAATCCTTTCTTGCAGTGTGGGACCCCGCGAGCCGCATGGCGCTCGGCGAGCTGATGGCCGCGGTCTGCGACGAGACGGTCGGCGCGGTCGCCGGCGTCAACGCCAGCACCGCCGAGGGCTGGAACCAGGAGATCGAGCTGTTGCTGCTGCCGCTGCGGCATTGCGGCGAGATCCATGCGCGCGTGATCGGGGTCCTGGCCCCGCTCACCATCCCGTTCTGGCTTGGAGCCGCGCGGCTGACCCGTCTCACCCTCGGGACGGTGCGGCATCTCGACCCGGTGCTCGAAGGCCCGCCCGCCGCGCGCCTACTCCCCGGCGCGCAGTCGGACCGCCAACACGGCATTTTTGTCGTCCATGAGGGCGGCCGACGCTGATCGGGAGCCGGGCATGCGATTTCCGGCGCGGCTAACACAGCCTTAACCACGCAGGAATACGATCTCGTACCGCCGATACAGGTGGCGAAGAAGGCTCCCGCGGCATGTCGGTGCTGCAAAAGATTCTCGACGTGCTCCCGGCGAGCGAGGAGCAGCGCCGCTTCCAGCGCGTGCGCGTAAATTTGCTCGGCCGCTACATGCTCGCCGATCGGCGTGAATTCCCCTGCCAGGTTTCCGACATGTCGCCGGGCGGCATGGCGTTGATCGGTCCCGTGAGCGGCAAGGCGGGCGAGCGCGTGGTCGCCTACATCGATCACGTCGGCCGGCTCGAAGGCACGATTGTCCGCGTGTTTCCGAACGGTTTTGCAATGTCGATCTCGGCGACGGCGCGCAAGCGCGACAAGCTCGCCGCCCAGCTGACCTGGCTCGCCAACCGCCAGATCCTCGGCCTTCCCGAAGACCGCCGTCACGATCGCATCGTGCCGCGCAATCCGCGCACCACCATCGTGATGCCCGACGGCCTCGGGATCGTCTGCCGCATCATCGACATGTCGCTCTCGGGCGCCGCGATCGCGAGCCAGAACAAGCCGGAAATCGGCACGCTGGTGACGCTGGGCAAGATCCCGAGCCGGGTCGTGCGCCACATCGAAGACGGCTTCGCGGTCGAGTTCACCCGCATGCAGCATCCGGACTTTCTCGAAGAGAACGTCACCGGTCCGTAAACGCCGGACCGCGGACTGCACCCGCTGCCGGCTCGTTTGCCGGCCCGCCACCACCCTCGCCACTCACACCGATACCGGTTGGACACGGCTCGCCGCGGCCGCAGCGCTTAACGCCTGCGTCCCGTGCGAGCCGGAAACCCGTGCGCCAGCATGCCTAGAGTGATGAACGTCTAAAATTTTATTCAAATTGAACAGATTAGAATTTTACTCAAATTTGATTCAAGTATAATAAGTATTAGCTCTGTATTTGAGGAGCAATTACTTTAAATCGATTTTGGCAAATTAGCGGCAATACAAAGGCCCTGTGAGACATCTAGCCCCGGACAGGACGGAAGGGGCTACGAATGTACAGGAAGTACAAAAAACTACTTGCCGTCGGCTATGCTGTTGCCTTGTTCGGCACACTTGCGACGGGCAGCGCCGCAGGCGGGTCGCTCTACATCGCGGCCGGCGACGTGGCGCGGCCGCCGATCGGATGGGTCGATTTTTGTGCGCGCTACGCGCCCGAATGCAGCACCACGCCGAGCACGGCGCGTGACGTGGTGCTGTCGACCAAGGCGTGGACCGATCTTGTGCGCATCAACAAGTGGGTCAACGGCAACATCAAGCCGATGACCGACATGGAGCACTGGGGCGTCCTCGAACGCTGGGACTATCCCGACGACGGCCGCGGAGACTGCGAGGACTACGTGCTGCTCAAGCGCCGCATGCTGATGGAGTCCGGATGGCCGCGCGAAGCGCTGCTGATCACCGTGGTACGCGAGCAGAACGGCAATGGCCACGCCGTGCTCACCGTGAAGACCGACAAAGGAGAATTCATCCTCGATAACCAGAACGAGCACATCGTGCTCTGGTCCGAGACCAGCTACCGCTTCGTGAAGCGTCAGGCGCAGACCGATCCGAACCTTTGGGTCTCGCTCGGCGATCCACGCTCGACCGCCGCGACCGCATCGTCGCGCTGAAGCTCACGAGACAGAATCGCAACCCCGGTCACGTCCCCACCCCTCCCCGTCCCCAGACCGGGTTTGCGGCGGCCGGCCTTCCCCCAAGGCCGGCCGCACCTTTTTTAACGGCCGAGAAAGCCGCGAAACCTATGGATTCTGGACCGTTTACAGTCGGCATCCGGCAGTCCGAAACCGAACACAACGCGAAACTAACACTTCGACCCGTGGAAAATCCGTGGACTTTGTTCACTTCTTGTTCCGCAACAATGGGGCGCTCAATTCTCGCCAGGGTTTCCGGTCAGAGCTTCATCGGTGTCAAAGCCGTGAACGTGGAAGGGCCGCTTTGGGGCGTCGCAATCCGGCTCAGGTCATGCACCTTTCGGCCGCAAGAGCGCGCGCTAATGAGGCGAACGAAGCGAGCGACGAGTCCCTTGCCGGTGGACAAGATCACCACCGATGATGTGCTTTCGGTCCTGAAGCCCTTTTCGAACGAGAAGCCCGAAGCCGACTATTGCTGCGTCTGGCGGTGGGCGCTGCCGCACTTCCGACCGGCCGCAAGCCGCTAGAGGTTGGGGTGGCGAGTGAGGCACCGCCGGAATTGCGAGGCCACCAACTAGGGCGGCCTGAAAGTAGAAGCCGCGGTGAGGTCACGCGAGACTACACTTGGGCCGAGTTGCATTGGCTCTACAGCATCGACGCGCAGGGGCGGCCTTCCAATCCGGAGCCGCGCTTCAACATCTGCCCTCTACAAAATATCGATGTTGTGGTTTTCGGCGCATGTCGCCACGCGGTGGCGGCGCAGCGCGCTTCATGATAGTTACGTCCGATAAGTTCAGGGGCCGTCGCTTATGTTGATGGCATACCTCAGGGCGCCAACGCCGCCGACCTGCCGATTCAGGCGCCAACTAACTTTGCGTCAGTCCCTCCCGACCCGTGTGGCACCGGGCCTCGCTATCGCGCCGTCCCTGATCGCCCGCGCTTACGAGGTGCTCGAATGGAGGCGGCGACAATTCACCCCACTTTCGGCGGCACGAGCGACCAGCAGGCCGTCATCGGCACGTCGAAAAGCCTACAATCATTCGTCGTCGCCGCGTCGTTGACGGCATGGCATTATCGTCTTCAGGTCCCGCTTATCTGCGGCACGGGATTCTGGTCGCTCCTCTTGGGGCCCGACAACAACTGGGACCTCCGCTTTTATCATCTCTATGCCCCCTGGGCGTATTTGCATGGCCGATACCTGTACGACGTCGGCCCCGCTCAATATCAAGGCTTTTTTAATCCAACGGCGGACTTCCTCTTCTACGCCCTGACATCCTCGCTTCTAAATGAAGCACCGCGCATCGTCGCGTTTATCATGGGGGCCGTTCACGGCATCAATGTCGTATTGATACTCGCAATTGCCCTCCATGTCCTTGGTCCGCGCCAGTTTGGAGAGCGTTTCGTGCTCAGGACCGCGGCCGTTGTGATAGGCGCGTCCGGGGCCGGTTTTGTATCCTTGCTCGGGACCACGACCAATGACCTCCTAAATTCGATATTCGTACTTGGCGCACTGTTGCTCCTTCTCAATGTCGCCGATCAGACGAGTAAACGCGGAATTTGGTTCGATTTCACGTGGCCTGGATTGTTGCTCGGCATCGGCGTGGGACTGAAATATACCGCGGTAATTTTCATTCCTGGACTATGTCTGATCGCTGTCATTGTCGCGGCCCGGCGGAAGACCGCCAGCGGCCTAATCGTGTTTGGTGTCGCGACCGTGCTGGGATTTTCTGCTGCTGCCGGACATCACCTGCTCACCCTCTGGCAGGATTTCGGGAATCCGGTGTTCCCTTTGTTCAATCATATCTTTCAGTCCGCATATTATGACCCGGTATCGCTTCGAGACGAGCAATACTTGCCGCGCAGCATTTGGCAGGCGATTGCCTATCCCTTCTACTGGACGAAAGCCAATCGCGGTGTCGTATCGGAACTGACCTTCCGTGATTGGCGTGGCGCGATTGCCTACGTCGCGATCGCCAGCGGACTGCTGGCGATCGTGGTAGATCGTGTGCGCAAAACGGATCGTGCGGAGAGCACATTCACAGAAACCCGTAACCTTGGGCTTGTTGTTATTTTTGTCGTTGCGTCTTACATTGTCTGGGAACTCGGCTTCAGCATCTATCGGTACGCAGTCGCGCTCGAAATGCTGACGGGTGTCGTCACCATTGGAGCACTGATCCGGCTCTTTAGTGATCGTCGTCTACGCATTGTGATCGCAATTGTGTTATCGGCAATCATCGTCGCAACCACCATACCTGTCGACTGGGGCCACGGCCAGTATGGAGACAGATACGTCGATGTGCGTGTCCCGCAGTTGCCGGCGAACAGCGTCGTCTTGATCGCTAGCTGGGATCCGGTCGCGTATTTCATTCCGTTCGCCGAGCCGACTGCGCAATATCTTGGAATCGAGAACAACTATTTGACACTGTCTCAGCACAACAAGCTCGCATCGAAAGTCAATAACCTGATGCGGGCACCGGGACGGCCCAAGTTCGTCGTCAGCGTCGGTGAACTTGATAGCGCCAAGTTGAACAAACTATTGGAACATTTCGACCTGCAATTAGGCACGTTGCCTTGCCGACCCATTCATTCGAACTTGGAAGTGGAAGCCTTGAGCCTTTGTCCGGTAGCCGCCGAATAGACGGGGTTCGACAGCTATCGTTTACATCTTTGATCTAGCCGTTAGGTCGTAG
>PLJS01000193.1 GCA_003140315.1 Hyphomicrobiales bacterium | reverse complement strand
GACAAGGAGAAGCTGCAGGAGCGTCTCGCCAAGCTCGCGGGCGGCGTCGCGGTGATCCGCGTCGGCGGCGCGACCGAGGTCGAGGTGAAGGAGCGCAAGGATCGCGTCGATGACGCGATGCATGCAACCCGCGCCGCGGTCGAGGAAGGCATCCTGCCGGGCGGCGGCGTCGCGCTGCTGCGCGCCAGCGAAGCCCTGAAGAAGATCCGCACCCAGAACGACGACCAGAAGACCGGCGTCGAGATCGTCCGCAAGGCGCTCTCCTATCCGGCACGCCAGATCGCCCTGAATGCGGGCGAGGATGGCTCGGTCATCGTCGGCAAGATCCTGGAGAAGGATCAGTACGCCTACGGCTTCGATGCGCAGAACGGCGAGTATGTGAACATGCTCTCCAAGGGCATCATCGATCCGACCAAGGTCGTGCGCCAGGCGCTCCAGGGCGCGGCTTCGGTTGCCGGCCTTCTGATCACCACGGAGGCGATGGTCGCCGAGGTGCCGCAGAAGAAGGGCGCCGGCGGTCCGGGCGGCATGCCCCCGGGCGGCGGGATGGATTTCTAAGTCCAACGGCGTCAAGCAACGAAACACGAAGGGCGCGGCTCCGGCCGCGCCCTTTTTTCGTTCGGCGATTGCGTCTACAATTCGTAGACATGAGGCACCAATGAACGTCCAGATTCCGAGACCCATGGACAGTTCGGCGTTCCTCGCCTGGGCCGAAGGACGCGAGGGGCGCCATGAGCTTGCGAATGGCCGCGTCATCATGATGACGGGTGGCTCGCGCGGTCACGCGCTCGTTTTCCGCGGGCTCGCTAAAGCACTCGACCGTCGTCTCGATGCTACGCGCTGGGCCGTTTTGACCTCGGACTTCGCCGTAAGAATCAGCCCGGACACTGTCCGCTATCCCGACGTGGTCGTTGACGCCACAGGCGCGAAGCTTGGGGATTTGGCCGCAACGGCGCCCGTTCTGATTGCCGAGGTTCTTTCACCGTCTTCCGTCACCAACGATCTCGGCGACAAGGCGAGGGAATATCTCCATCTTGGGAGCGTCGCTGCTTATCTCGTCTTGTCGCAGGACGAACCAAAGGCCTGGGTCTGGGTGCGTGATGAGTCTGGCTTTCCGGCCGGCGCCGAAGTCATCGCGGGCGATGAGGCGACCATCCGCATTCCCGAGCTCTCGATCGAATTGCCGCTCTCGGAAATCTACGCGGACTTTCCCCGCTCCGACAGCACCGCTTGATCGCGCGAAACGTCGCCGCGAAAGTAAGGTGCGGCCTCCGCGGTCAGTGTCCTCGGGAGCCAGAACTTGACCACGACATATGACGTCATCGTCATCGGGCTTGGCGCAATGGGCTCGGCCGCACTGTCGATCAACGGGAAATCGCCGAGATGCATCGCGAATTCGTCGCGCCCTACTTTCCCGGCGCGAGCGACGTCTCCGATCGGACCGCGGTGTGCCTATACACCTGCGTCGACAACGCCCGCTTCGTCATCGACCATCTGCCGGACGACAAGCGCGTGATCGTCGCCTCACCCTGCTCCGGCCACGGCTTCAAACATTCGGCGGCCATCGGACAGGCGCTGGCCGAGCTCGCCACCGACGCCCAAAGCGCGACCTTCGACCTATCGAAGTTCAGGATCGTCGCTTGAAGCACGTTCGTCTGAGATTGAATCGCCTTGAGGCAATGACCGCGCTACACGCTCCACCTCCCCCTGAAAGGAGGAGGTCGCCGAGCGAAGCGAGGCGGGTGGGGGTCATCTTTAGCGCGCTTGATCCCACCCCAACCCTCCCCCTTTCATGGTGAGGGAGCGCACCGAGTTTGCGGCGCGCTCTAACTCAAAACGATTCCGCTTTAGCCGCAACGGCTCGTCCCAAAATGCGAAAGGCCGCGGATCGCTCCGCAGCCCTTCTTTTTGTCATCCGCATCACGCCGTCTCGGGCGCCTTGAGGCGCACGAGCTTGTTGAGCAGCGCGTCGAAGCCCGCGCCGTCGCCGGCGTGGAGATCGATGCGGCCGACCTTCTCGACCAGCCGCTCGATCGACTCGAGCTCCTTGAGCCGCAGGAGGAGCGGGTTGTCCTCCATCAGCTTCGCGGTGTTGAGGAGCGAACGCGTCGCCGCGGTCTCCTCCTGGCGGCGGATCAGGTTGGCCTTCGCCGTCCGCTCCGCCTCCACCACCTTGTTGACGAGCTCGCGGATCTCGCCGGGCAGGATCACGTCCTTCACGCCGAGCTCCGTCACCTCGATGCCGGTCTCCGCGATGCGCTCGCGCACAAAGGCGCGAAGCTCCGCGTCGAGCGCGTTCTTGGCCGCCAGCACCTCATCGAGCGTGCGTGCCGCCACCGCCTCGCGGATCGCGAACTGCACCAGACGGTACAGAAACGCGTCCACGTCCGGCACCGTGTTCGCCGCACGCTCCGGATCAACGATCCGGCGGAACGCGGTGAGCGTCACGCGCAGCGCGATGCGGTCCTTGGTCAGCATCTCCTGCGCGGTGATCTCGACCGCCTGCGGCCGCAGATCGACGCGCTTGACCTCGACCTTGCGGTCGACCGTCCAGTACGAGTGACGGCCGGGCGCGAGCCGCTCCACGAACCGGCCCTCGATGAACAGGAGGCCCGCCTCGTGGTTCTCGATCACCGGCTCGGTCAGGTACGTGTTGCGCTCGCGCGACATGGTCGCGAGATGGCGCGGCTGAGCCTTCGGGTCGCTTGCAACGTCGATGCGCTCGACATCGACCTTGGTCGCGACCTTCCAGAACACGCGCGTCTGCCACGGACCCATGAGATGCACCGGACGGCCATCGAAGTGGACGACCGCAAGCTCGCCCGCATGCGTCTCGACCGCCTCGAACAGTGCCGCCGCAAGATCGGGCCGTGCCGCCTTGAGCACGTTGTACCGATCCGCCGGGAACTCCGCTCGCACGACCGCGAACAGCTCCGCCGAGAGCTGGTGCAGTGGGTCGAACATCCGGTAGCGGCCGGGCTCGAGCATCCGCTCGAAGCGACCGTTGCGCATCAGGATGGCACGCTCGCCGTCCTTCACCATCACAAGCAGCGTCCAGAAACGCCGAGTCACGACACGTCTCCTTCATTGGCCTCGCGGCAGCGCCGCGGGCTTGGCTTCAGGGTCGAGGATGAGGTTCCGGACGCGGCTTCCCGGGAGTACGGCGGGCTGGGGGTTGAGCCTGCGTCGATCGGCGGGCGCACGCGGACAGTCGCCATGCCGAGGGCATGACGACGGAACGGTGAACCCGGGATCGGCGCAGGCGGTATCCGCCCCGGCGCAGGTCCGGTCTCACGGTGTCTGGGTTCGGACGAGATGCCTTGCGGCAGGACGGCCGGACCGCGACTGAAGCGCGCGTCCGGTCCCCTTCAGGGATATCAGCTTATCAGGCTGATGGTCACAGCTTGGAAGGCTGTACCGGAGCGTTGGAACGGGATTCGAACCCGCGACAAGATGAGTCAATCATCTGCTCTACCACTGAGCTATCCTCGCGTTGGTGAAACTGACAGGAATCGAACCTGCGTCCTCCGGGTTTCCCCGGCGCTCGACCACTGAGCTACAGCCTCGCCCTTCGTTTGGCGGAACACGGACGCACAGGAGTGCACCGCGCCAGCCGGGATCTCACGAGCCCGGACACAAGGCCGAGCGAAGGGAGGCGCGCGAATAAATGTGACGCGCGGCGAAAAAAAGACGGAGTTACGGCGAATGCATGGTCGCGCGCCGAAGGATGATCGAGAAGACGATGTGTGTCGCCGCCGTCACACTTGGCGTTCGGCGCGGCCCCTAAAACGCCAACGACCACGAAACGAGGGGGTGGGCGTACATCCGGCCTCACCCGCTCAAATCGTGGTCGCATCAGGCAACGGAGCCTTTCGGCTCTACACCGCCGTCTAAGGTCATATGGTAGGTTGCGAATGGTTATTCAAGTGTTAACGCGAAGAAACGTTCCAGGAAACGTTCGATGACTGCCTCTGGCAAAATCCATCTCGGCGTCGGCGGCTGGGTTTATGAGCCTTGGCGCGGCGTGTTCTACCCGAAGGGTCTCACGCAGGCGAAGGAGCTGGAATACGCCGCCACGCACCTGACCGCGATCGAGATCAACGCCACCTACTACGGCTCGCAGAAACCGGAGAGCTTCCGCAAATGGGCCGCCGCGGTGCCGGACGGCTTCAAGTTCTCGGTCAAGGGCTCGCGCTTCAGCACGAACCGCCGCGTGCTCGCCGAAGGCGCTGACTCGGTGAAGCGCTTCCTCAATTCCGGCGTAACGGAACTGGGCGACCGGCTGGGTCCCCTGCTCTGGCAGTTCGCGCCGACGAAGAAATTCGACGAAGCCGACTTCCGCTCGTTCCTCGAACTGCTCCCCGAGAAGCAGGACGGATTGAAGCTGCGCCATGTCGTCGAGGTGCGCCACGACAGTTTCCGCGTTCCTGAATTCATCGCGCTGCTGCGGACATTCAATATCGCGGTCGTGTGCGCCGAGCACGAGACCTATCCGGGCATCGCCGACGTGACCTCCGATTTCATCTATCTGCGTCTGCAGAAGGGCAAGGACACGATTGCGACCGGCTATCCGCCGAAAGAACTCGACGCCTGGGCCAAGCGCCTGCGCGTGTTCGCAGACGGCGGCGTGCCGAAGGACCTGCCGCTCGTTGTCCCGAAAACGCCCGCGCCGAAAGCGCCGCGTGACGTGTTCGCTTACGTCATCCACGAGGGCAAAGTGCGCGCGCCCGCCGCCGCGATGGCGCTGATCGAGCGCGTGAAGTCCTGACGCATTGACAACCGCCCTCTCGCTTCGGAACCTCTCGGCCAAGGCGCCGGCCTGGAGCCGGCTTCAAAGGGGGAACAACATGCGTCAATTGGGCTTTCTAACAGCCGGCCTCGTCGTGCTCGCCGCAACCGGCGCCGGCGCCCAGCAGCTTGCGCCGAGCCCGACGCTCGACGCCATCAAGGCGCGCGGCCATCTCGAATGCGGCGTTCATCTCGGCCTGCCCGGCTTCTCCTTCGCCAACGACAAGGGCGAGTGGAGCGGCATCGACGTCGATTTCTGCAAGGCGGTCGCCGCGGCCGTGCTCGGCGATGCCACCAAGGTCAAATACACGCCGACGTCAGTCCAGCAGCGCTGGCCGATCCTGCAATCCGGGCAGGTGGACATGCTGGCGCGCAATTCCACCATCACGTTCTCGCGCAACGCCACGCTCGGCATCAACTTCCAGGGCATCAACTTCTACGAAGGCCAGACCTTTATCGTACGCACGGCCGCGAAGGTTACGAAGCCCGAAGGCCTCGACGGCGCGACGGTCTGCGTCGCCGCCGGCTCGACCGAGGAGAAGAACGCCGCCGACTGGTTCGCCGAGCGCAAGCTGAAAGTGACCATCATCAACTTCCAGAAAAACGACGATGCGATCGCGGCCTATGACTCGGGCCGTTGCGACGCCTATACGGCCGGCGTCGGCGCGCTCGCGGGCCAGCGCATCAAGCTGAAAGTGCCGGGCGACCACATCATCCTCACCGACCTGATCTCGAACGACCCGCAGGGCCCGGTGACGCGCTGGGGCGACGAGCGCTGGCAGCTCGTGGTGCGCTGGACGCTCAACGGCATGGTCGCCGCCGAAGCGCTCGGCGTCACGTCCAAGAACGTCGACGACATGAAGGCAAATTCGAAGAACGCCGAAGTGCGCCGCCTGCTCGGTGCCGAAGGCGGCTTCGGCGCCATGATGGGGCTCTCCAACGATTGGATGTACAACGTCATCAAGCAGGTCGGGAATTACGGCGAGTCCTATGAGCGCACCGTCGGCATGGGCTCGCCCTTGAAGCTCGCGCGCGGCAAGAACGAGCTGTGGACCAAGGGCGGCTTGCTGTTCACTTCGCCGTTTCAGTGAGAGGTCATTGCGACACAAGCCCCAGCGGCACAGTGACGGACGCGCCTCGCGCTCTCCTCTCCCGCTTGCGGGAGAGGGTGCCCGAGCGGAGGCG
>PLJS01000046.1 GCA_003140315.1 Hyphomicrobiales bacterium | reverse complement strand
GTCGACCTGCAAAACACGCCGCGGGATGCGAGGTCGACTGGTGCGGTTGGTGTGGCACGCCGAACTTGCCGCGGATGTTCAGCGAAACAGACTTTCGAATAGATCTCAGCCTCCGCGATCATCGCCGGAACTACCGCTGATTATGATTTTGACGCCAGCAATTCCGCCTTCGGCATGGCTTTTAGGGACATGTCACAGGAGGTAGAGCGAGGTATCTGTTTTTCCGCCCGAACGCCGCAATGAACACTTTTGCTCCTGCACGACAGGAAGTAGTAGCTGTGAAACTCACGTTTTTCATTACGGGCAAATCAGCCGGCATCATGAAGGACTCGGCCACATCCTGCCGCCCTCCATCTGTTTGGACTTGGAAAATGCCTTTGNNCTTGGCTGGGTGAAAGACGCTTCAGTGAATCAATATTACCTTTGATCCTCTCTAAATCAACCTGAAAACCGGCCGCTCTTGCTGCGGCTTTCAAGCTTGCCTCATCCGATATCGACGTGTTCTCCAATGTTATCGGTCGCGGTATTTCGGGGCCCCTTAGTGTCCATAACGTGCCGAAAAAAGAGCCCGCGATAATGGCGATGCCCGCTATCCCCTTCCAAAGCCAAGGACCACGTCGCATAACACCACCACCTTGCCGTCAAATGTATCGTATCTTTGCGATTTCTCTATTGAAGAGAAAATTTTCTGTCAACCTTCAACCGGTACTGCCTTAGGGGAATCGATGAAGGAATAGCGCTGAACCTAGAGGCTTCTGTGAGGTTGGCCATCATCGATGGCATGGTCGCTACCGATCTCTCACGGGCCTCGCCAAGGCTCTACCCCATCCCTGGGCCGAACAGGAGTAGCGCGCCGGATTCCTGCAAACGTGAGAAGCCGACCAGCGGGTTAGCTTCTGGCAGTGGCCAAAGCGAGATCGACCGTACTAAGAAAGGCTCATCACATCCAGATGGGGGGCGAGAAATTTGTCGAGATCGCCGCCCTGAAAGTAGAGACCCCGCAAGCCAGCCGCCTGCGCAGCCTGCATGTCGATGTCCATGTCGCCGACAACAAGGCTTTTCGCCGCGATCACCGGCCAGGCACGCATGAGGTCCAGCAGCATGCCGGGCTCGGGCTTCCGCCAATCGGAATTCCGCGAATAGGCGGCAACGGGCGCATCCGGCAGATAAGGACAGTAGCGGATGTCGTCGAGATAGGCGCCGGCGGCGCGCAATTGCTGTTGTAGATGGGCGTGGAAGGCATCGACATCTGCTTCGGTATAATATCCTCGTGCGACGCCGGATTGATTGGTCACCAGAAACGCGTAGTAGCCGAGATCATTGACCCGCCTCACCGCCGCAACCGCGCCCGTCGTAAAGATAAGATCCTCCGGACGATGGACGTAACCCGTATCGACGTTCAGCGTCCCGTCACGGTCGAAGAAGACCGCTGGACGCGGGGGCGTGGCAGAACGAGTCGACGACAAGCGAACACCCCTCGCTATCGATATTCTGTTCTCAGGTAGAGCAGTGACACAACAGCTCCGTAGCAACGAACACCAATGTCCAGCACGGATCAAAGCGTCGGCGGGCTGAATAGCGCCTCTTCGACCAGTTGGCAGATCACATGACCGATCGTGATGTGCACCTGCTGGATCAGGGGGGTCGATGCGGATGGGGCGCGCAGCAGCAGATCGCAATGCTCGGCCATCGGTCCGTTACTCGCACCAGTAAACCCCGTCGTGACGAGCCCGCCAGCACGCGCCGCTTCGAGTGCCTTAAGAATGTTAGGGGAGCGGCCGGATGTCGAGAAGGCCGCGAGGATGTCGCCGGTCCGACCAAGCCCGCGCACCTGCCGTGCGAACGTCTGCTCGTAGCCGTAATCATTTCCAATCGCAGTCAGCACCGAGGTGTCAACAGTCAGCGCGAGTGCAGGGAGTGGCGCGCGGTCGAACATGAAGCGCGACACGAGCTCGCCGGCGAGGTGCTGGGCATCGGCGGCGCTTCCCCCATTTCCACAGAACAGGATCTTACCGCCTCCGCGCAGTGAGTTGATCCAAGCCTCCGCTATTGCGACCGTGGTCGTCTGCAATTCGGAATCGCCGCATGCACGGTCAAGCGTCTCGCGTGATGTCGCGAGAAAATTCCGCACGGTTGACAGGTTCGACGATTCCATTGGGCTTCATGTGATTGTTGAGCAAGCGGTCTCGCCGCCGACATACATCGTTTTGCTATTTCCTTCTATAGCTGACGGACGAACGTGAGCGCAGGTCTGCACTCCCAATCTCGTCCATTTTGGACTCACCACCACTTCGGCGTTCAAGCAACCGCGGAACTTTCTGGTGGCGCGCACCTCGGAGAGACCTCGCTAGGTTCTCCTATCCGCGCGAATCCTCGCCATTTTCAAGCTGCGCCAGCACTTGGTCGACGCAGGTCTCGACGCTATCGCGGCCAGTGAGCAGGTGTAGATCGGGCGCCTCGGGAGCCTCATAAGCGGAGTCGATGCCCGTCAGGTGGGCGATCTCGCTTCTCGCGGCCTTGGCGTAAAGTCCCTTGGGATCGCGTTCGCGGCAGACCGACAGCGGCGCGTCCACGAATATCTCCAGGAACTCGACTTCGCCTGCGATGTCGCGCGCCATCTCGCGTTCGCGCGCGAACGGCGAGATCAGCGCCACAAGAACGATCAGGCCGGCATCCGCCATCAGCCGCGCGACGTTGGCAACCCGGCGGATGTTCTCGACCCGGTCGCCGTCCGTGAAGCCGAGATCCTTGTTGAGGCCGTGCCGCACGTTGTCGCCGTCCAGCAGGAAGGTGTGGCGGCCGAGCGTATGCAGGCGGCGCTCCACGATATTGGCGATGGTCGACTTGCCCGAGCCGGGCAGCCCGGTGAACCAGACGATCGCCGGGCGCTGCGCCTT
>PLJS01000037.1 GCA_003140315.1 Hyphomicrobiales bacterium | reverse complement strand
TCCATACATGGCCCTTCGCGTCGTTCGCTGCGTCGCAGCGATATGTCCGGAGTCGGGGGTGAAGCCGACAGGCCAAGAACAGTGCTCAACCGATGTGAATGACCCCAAGCGGACATCTTGGCCGCCCTCCAGAACACGCTGCGTGGGCAGTCTTGCTGGAGTAAGGTCTGCTGTCGGTCTGGTCAGAAAGCTATGCTAGGCATCTTGCTCATTCGTGCGCGGACCGAGGGAACACGACGTGGCTTGGAACATCGAACTCGTAGACGACTGGCATCCGCGTAACACCGCGCACTATCGATGCCGATGGTATCGATCAAATGCCGATATATCAGCGTGTGTTGGGAGGTCACCTTTGCCGTCGAGCGGCCAGTGACCTGTCGTCAAACTTGGCGAGCTTCAAGAACGGTTACCGACAGCCCGGCTCGGGTCAACAAATACGCAGCGGTGAGACCAACAATTCCAGCCCCCACAATAGCGACATCGGTGCTTCCGGAATGTTTGAGCTTGGCATAGGAGGTCACGCCTGCCGTCGCTGTCCAGCAGCACTCTCGCTTTCCGGGAAGTTGCATCGTACTGCTCCATGCCGAATCTGATTTTCGATCCGTCGCCTAATCGGACCGCTATAGCGGCGCCGCTCCCCGTAAGTTGATCGCGGACAGAAACTCATGACGCGTTTCTGCTCTTTTTCGAAATATACCGAGCATCTGGCTGGTCACCATTGTCACTCCCGATTTATGCACCCCCCTGGTGGTCATGCACTGGTGCGCCGCTTCGATAACGACTGCTACGCCGTGAGGCTTGAGTACGCTGTTTAGACAAGCGGCAATTTCTGCGGTCATCTTCTCTTGAATTTGAAAGCGCTTCGCATAGACATCGACAAGTCGGGCGAGCTTCGAAATTCCAACCACCCGTTTGCGTGGAAGATACCCAATGTGGGCTCGGCCGATGATTGGGGCCAGGTGATGTTCGCAATGCGACTCGAAGGCAATGTCTCGCAGCACGACGATTTCGTCATAGCCCGCAACTTCTTCGAATGTCCGACTGAGGTAGTTGCGCGGGTCCTCGGCATAGCCGGAGAACCATTCTTCATAGGCTCGAACAACCCGAGCAGGCGTGCCCTGCATTCCTGGCCGTCTCGGATTGTCGCCAGCCCAGCGGATGAGCGTGCGGACGGCGTCTTCAGATTCTGAGCGCGACGGCCGATCGCTTGCTCCAGGTGATCGCGCAACTGATTTTGTCTTAACCGTCTGATTAATGGTTACAGTCTTTCTCATTTAACCTGCTCCATTATCTGGCTCGCGTTACTATGAGATGTCCCGTCGCGCTATTCGCGGTTTTGCCCACAGGATCTGGAAAGGTTTTCGGCGAAACCAGATATCCCAACCAGCGCGTTCGCTCTTCAAGCGAGACAAAAGCTGAGCCGCAGCACCCGTTGTTCAGTGCGGCGCAGGCAGGAGACCTTCACATTGCAAAATGAATCAGCCGCCGAGGCTGTCCGGCTCGGGCATGGTACGCGCATGCATCGCATCGGTGGTCCGGGTGTGTTTGCCATGCAGATAGGTGGCAAGCTGCTGCCGGATCGCTTCACCCTCCAACGTCACCGTCGCCTCGAACACGTCGTGTTGGATCTCTTTCGCCAAACGGCTCCAGCATTGCGCCAGCCCTTGGCCAAGCGCCCGTGCGATCTTGTCGGCGGTTTCCGGCGTAAGCTCAGCCGGTGGCGGCGAAGCGTGCAACGCGCCTGACAGTGTTTTCTCGCTGGCGCGGTCGGACGTCATCGTTGGTGATGTCACGGCAACTCCTCCCGAAGTCATGGGCCAGAGCAAGCGTAGCGCAGCACAGCGGATAACAGAAGGGACGCGATGATCGAGCCGTTGGATGCGAATGTCCGCTATTGATCCTGTGCACGGCTCCTCCACCGGCACGTGGGTGCCATGGAAGTGGGTGCTGTTAAGGGCGGCTGAAGCATCCTGCTTTCCGGTCCCGACGATCCCGCTCGGCTTCGGCTGGGCGGGGACTGTTAGCCACGCGCCGACGAGGTGATCGAATAGATTTGCCGTCTGCTGCGCTGCATGAGGCTGTTATTGGGCCCGAACCGGCGCGGTGTGCAATCTTGCTCAGACGCGCCGCGCGGCACATTCTAACCTTCGCACAACTGGGCGTCCTAGCGCCCCCCGATCGCCCTAACGCCCGGTCCCCGGGGCCCTGGCTGGAGAAATCCGGCGGGGGTCTCCTGGCATCCTGTGCAAGCGGAGCGCACAGGTCGACGCAAAAACAACTCGCGGGACGCTGCAACGAAGGATAGATCATGTCCATTGGACTCGTACTCATCATTATCCTGGTCATCTTCCTGCTTGGCGGCTTTAGCGGCCGCTTCGGCGGATATGGCTACGGCTACGGTCACGGCGGCATCGGTGTCATCGGCATCATCCTGATCGTTCTCGTCGTACTGCTTCTCATGGGCCGGCTTTGATCTGAGAGGCGGGATGTCGAACGCCGCAGTATAAAAGACAGTCGTCTGCGGCCTTGAAGTGAAAGCGGGACGTCTATGAGTGCCGCCCACATCGCGTCGAGGGGGATGGCCAGTCGTCGTTCCGTTTGTTAGCTTTCGAATCCTGAAAATGATGGGGAGACGATCGATGTTTTTACCCGCACAATACGTGTGGTTTGAGCCAGTGCTCATTGCAGCCATCGTGGTGTTCATCATTGATTTAGTCGGCAACTCGATCGGTTTAGGCAATCGCTTCCTCAGTGCCCTAATGAGCGCAATCGTGTTTGCCCTCGTGTTCGGAGCGCTTGTCTATTTCGGGTACGGCAACGTGTCGATGTCAGTGACGACAACGCCTAGTGCAACCGCCCCGGCTCAAACGCAGAAGTAGGTTGGCGAAACGGAAATGCGTGCCTGCTGCTGCGGCTGTTCACCGTTTAGATCGTGCCGTTTCAGTTGGAGTGGGCGTTTGAAAAATGGACTCATAGTCCGCAAGACTACGATGTCCGGTGCGGGGCAAAAATGCGAAAGCTCGCTGCGAGCATGTGATTTCCGGTCTTCACCCAACAGCGGACCAGCTGTAAGCCGACTGCAACGTGCTATCCGCCCGCCCGGTGGATTGGGTCTATCAAAGTCGGATCGTCACCCTGCGCAAGTGAGCTGTTGACCCGCTTCGACACCTGCCTTTTCCGCAGCATGTCCTCGGGCGCAGGGACCAGCACCTCTTTGCCGACCGACCCGTCTAGCCATGCGTCGAGCTGATCCGGCCGCAGCAGCACGGGCATCCGGTCATGCACCTCGGCCACGAACTTATTCGGCGCGGTGATGATCATGGTGCAGGAGCGGATGGTCTTGCCTTCTTGCTTGTCGGTCCATTCGTCCCAGAGTCCGGCGGCGGTGAGGATTGGTGAACCGTCGGCGGCGGTGAAGTACCAAGGCTGCGGCGGCTTCTTCGGTCCGTCAGCATAGTGCCATTCGTAGTAGCCCGAGATCGGCATCAGGCATCGGTTGCGCTTGAAGGCGCCGCGAAAGAACGGCTTGGTGTCGACCGTTTCGGCACGCGCGTTGAAGGTCGCGAGGCGCAATTCCTCGAGGGGCTTGCTCCACCAACTCGGCACCAGACCCCAGCGCATTCGTTCATATCTGCGCTTGCCGTTGCGCAGCACGATCGCGCCGACCGGCTGTGTCGGGCAGACGAGGTCTATGCTACGCAGGAAAACGAAGAGAAACTGGCGGCGTAATCAAACCCAGAATCCACCTTAGCCAGGTCGCCAAACTGTCCCGAAAATCGGGACCACCTCTTTCTTGAGGCGCCGTGTTGTCGCGGCAGCCGATTAGGATTCGACCCTGTGGGAATTCGCGATTAGGATTTCGCAACAATAGCGAACATCCGCTTAGGGGAGTGCATTCGATGCGTAAGACGCTCATTGGCCTGGCCGCGCTTGCAGCCGCGGCGCTGGCGGCGCCAGCCGCGAACGCGCAGGGCACGATCAAGATCGGCGTGATCCTGCCTTACTCGGGGCAGTTCGCCGACACCGGCATCCAGCTCGACAACGGCATCAAGCTCTACATGAAGGAGCACGGCGACATGGTCGCCGGCAAGAAGATCGAGATCATCCGCAAGGATGTCGGCGGCATCGCGCCGGATGTGGCTAAGCGCCTCGCCCAGGAACTGATCGTGCGCGACAAGGTCGACATCCTCGCCGGCTTCGCGCTCACCCCGAACGCGCTCGCGGCCGGCGACGTGTCGGCTGAGGCGAAGAAGTTCATGGTGGTGATGAACGCCGCGACGTCGATCATCACGACCAAGTCGCCCTACATGGCGCGCACCTCGCTGACGACGCCGCAGCTCAACGAGACTTTCGGCGCCTGGGCCGCGACCAAGGGCGGCGTGAAGAAGCTCTACACCATGGTGTCGGACTTCGGCCCCGGCCATGACGCCGAGCAAGCGTTCCAGCGCGGCTTCAAGGACGCTGGCGGCGAGATCGTCGGCTCGGTGCGCTTCCCGGTAGCGAACCCGGACTTCTCGGCGTTCGTGCAGCGCGCCAAGGACCTGAATCCGGAAGGCATCTACGTCTGGATCCCCGGCGGCGCACAGCCGGCAGCGATCCAGAAAGCGCTCGCCGAGCGCGGCATGGACTCCTCCAAGATCAAGATCTTCGGCCAGGGCGAACTGACGATCGAAGACGCGCTCAAGAGCACCGGCGACACGGCGGTCGGCACGATCACGGTGTTCCATTACGATCCCAATCACGATTCCGCGCTCAACCGCGCCTTCGTGAAGGGCATGAACGAGATGGCGAACCGCAATCCCGACATTTTCTCCGTCGGCGGATATGACGGCATGCACCTCATCTACGAGGCGCTGAAGAAGACCAACGGCAATGCCGACGGCGAAGCCCTCATCACCGCCGCCAAGGGCATGAAGTGGGAAAGCCCGCGCGGGCCGGTCGCGATCGATCCCGAGACCCGCGACATCATCCAGACGGTCTACATCCGCCGCGTCGAGAAGGTTGACGGCAACCTCGTCAATGTCGAATTCGACAAGGTCGAGAACGTGAAGGACCCCGTCAAGGCGCGCATGAAGACCAACTAGTCGCCGCGCCGCGACCGGCAGCGCCACATGGGTCCCGTCATCGGCGTCCTGTTCGACGGGTTCGCCTACGGGATGCTGTTATTCCTGCTCTCGGTCGGTCTGTCGGTGACGCTGGGGATGATGAATTTCGTCAATCTCGCGCACTGCGCCTTCGCGATGCTCGGCGGCTACGTCACGGTCACGTTGATCAACACGTATCAATGGCCGTTTCTCGCGACGCTTCCCGTCGCGTTTCTCGCGGCGGGGGCGGCAAGCGTCCTGTTCGAGCGCGTGCTCTATCGCCGCCTCTACGGCGCGAGCGATCTCGACCAGGTGCTGCTTACGATCGGGCTCGCCTTCGTGGCGGTCGCGGTCGCGGCCTACGTCTACGGCACCGTGCAGCAGCCGGTGCGGGTGCCGGCCTATCTGCGCGGCTCGGTGACGGTCGCCGGGCTGACCCTTGGTACCTACCGGCTGTTCCTGGTCACGGTCGCACTCGCGGTCACGCTGGTGCTCGTGCTCGCGCTCGAATACACGCGCTTCGGCGCGCAGGTGCGCGCGGCAGTCGACAACCAGCGCATGGCGCGCGGCCTCGGCATCAATGTCGGCCTCGTGTTCGCGATCACCTTCGCGCTCGGCTCGGGGCTGGCGGGCCTCGGCGGCGCGCTTGCGATCGAGATCGTCGGACTCGATCCGTCCTTCGCGTTTACCTATCTCATTTACGTGCTGATCGTCGTGTCGGTCGGCGGGCTCGGCTCGATCGGCGGCTCGTTTGCGGCCGCCGCGCTGATCGGCATCAGCGACGTCGCCGGCAAGTATTACGCGCCGCAGCTCGGCGCGTTCCTCATCTATCTGGTGATGATCGTGCTGCTGATGTGGCGGCCGGTCGGGCTGTTCGGGAGGCGCTGACATGTCGATTGTCGGCGCCGTTACGGAGCCGCACGCCTATCTGCGGAGCCAGACGCGCTGGCGTCCGGTCGAGCTCGCCTTCTGGCTCGCGACGCTGCTGCCTTACGTCCTGTTTCCCGACTATCTCGTGCTCGCGAGCGCGATCGCCATCACGGCACTTTTCGCGCTCTCGCTTGACCTGATCCTCGGCTATGCCGGCATCGTGTCGCTCGGCCACGCGGCATTCTTCGGGCTCGGCGCCTACACCGCCGGCCTTGCCGCGAAGCACGGATGGGGCGAGCCAATCTCCGGCCTCGCGCTCGGCGGGCTCGTCGCCGGCATCGTCGGTTACGGGGCGAGCCTCATCGTCGCGCGCTTCCGCCATCTCGCGCTGATCATGATCACGCTCGGCATGGGCCTGTTGCTCGAACAGGCCGCGAACAGCGCGAGCTGGCTCACGGGCGGGGCAGACGGCCTGCAGGGCGTGAAGATGTGGCCGATCTTCGACGTCTTTCGCTTCGATCTCTACGGCAAGACCGCCTACGGCTATTCGCTCGGCGTGCTGTTCATCGTCTTTCTTGTTGCGCGCCGCCTGATCAATTCGCCGTTCGGCCTGTCGCTGCGCGGCATCCGCGAAAACGCGCTGCGCATGCCGGCGCTCGGCGCGCCGAGCCGCGCGCACATCCGAAAAATTTACACCATCGCCGCCGTGATCGCCGGCTTCGCCGGCGCGCTGCTGGCGCAGACGACCGAGACCGTTTCGCTCGAAGCGTTTGGCTTCCAGCGCTCCGCCGACGTGCTGGTGATCCTGATCCTTGGCGGCACCGGCCGGCTCTACGGCGGGCTCGTCGGCGCGATCATCTTCATGGTCGCGCGCGACCAGTTCTCTGGCAACACCCCGCAGTTCTGGTATTTCTGGATCGGCATCCTGCTCGTCGCCGTCGTGATGTTCCTGCCGAACGGCGTTCTCGGCGGGCTCGCGCGGCTCGGCGCGCTGTTGCGGGGCAGGGCGCCGTGAGCGCGCCGGCGCTCTCGACGCGCGGGCTCGACAAGCGCTTCGGCTCGCTCGTGGTCGCGCGCGACATCGAATTCAGCCTGCCGCAGGGCGCGCGCTACGCGCTGATCGGCCCGAACGGGGCCGGTAAGACCACGCTCATCAATCTCATGACCGGGATGCTGCGGCCGGATGCGGGGCACATCCTGCTTGGCGACGACGAGATCACGCGGCTCGCGCCGGACCAGCGCGTGCGGCGCGGCCTCGTGCGAACGTTCCAGATCAATACGCTGTTCCCGCATCTCAACCCGCTCGAAGCGGTGACGCTTGCGGTGTGCGAGCGCCAAGGCATCGCGCGCACCTGGTGGCGGCCGATCACGAGCTATGGCGCGGCGGTCGATGAGGCCTATGCGATCCTCGGTTCGCTGATGCTCTCCGCCGACTGCTATCGCCCGACGCGCGAATTGCCTTATGGACGCCAGCGGCTCCTGGAGATCGCGCTTGCGCTCGCGACCAGACCGAAGGTGCTGCTGCTCGACGAGCCTGCGGCCGGCGTGCCGCGCGACGAAAGCAGGGAGCTGTTCGAGGTCATTGCCGGACTGCCGGGCGACATCACGGTGCTGTTCATCGAGCACGACATGAATTTCGTGTTTCGCTTCGCGAGCCGCATCATCGTGATGGTCGGCGGCGGCATCCTGCTCGAAGGCACGCCGCATGAGGTGGCGGCTGATCCGCGCGTGCGCGAGGTCTATCTCGGGGCGCGTCATGGCTGAGCCGCTGCTAGCGCTGCGCGACGTGCGAGCCGGCTACGGCGACAGCGTGGTGCTGGAAGGTATCTCGCTCGATCTCGCCGAGCATGGTAGCCTCGCGGTGCTTGGCCGCAACGGCGTCGGCAAGTCCACGCTGCTGCTCACCATCATGGGCTACACGCGCCTTGCGCGCGGCGCGATCGCCTGGCGTGGCGAGGACATCTCGCGGCTGGCGCCGCATCGGCGCGCACGCCGCGGCCTCGGCTGGGTCGCGCAGGAACGCGAGATCTTTCCCTCGCTCACCGTGGAGGAGAACCTCACCGTCGCGGCGCGGCGCGGACGCTGGAGCCTGAGGGCGGTCTATGACCTCTTTCCGCGTCTCGCCGAGCGGCGCCGCAACCGCGGAAACCAGCTCTCCGGCGGAGAGCAGCAGATGCTCGCGACCGCGCGCGCGCTGATGACCAATCCGGCGCTCCTCCTGCTCGACGAGCCGCTCGAAGGCCTCGCGCCGATCATCGTCGAGGAGCTGACGGCGGCGATCGGCCGGATGATCGCGGACGAGGGCACGGCCGTCATCCTGATCGAGCAGCACGCCGAACTCGCCTTGTCGCTGACGCAGGACGCCGTCGTGATGGAGCGCGGCGCGATCGTGCACCGCGCGCCGTCGCGCGAACTGCTGGAAGACACGGCGACGCTCGACCGGCTGATCGGGCTGCGCATTGAAGGCGAGAACGTTACCCCGCCAGCGTGACGATCGCGCCCTCATAGCGGCCCGCGCCCATGCCGGCATCGGCGAAGATGCCGTGGTCGGCGATCCAACGGCGCGATTCCTCGAATACCTCGCGCGAATAGGGCTCGAACACGATGCGCTCGCCCGGCCCCCAGCGGCGCGTGTCCATCATGGGATGGAAGCGCGTCGGAAATTCTCGTGTGTAGTAATGCGTGTAGAGCTCGGGCCGCAGATCGATGTCGCGCTGCGCGCGCCGTAGCGCGTGGAAGAACTTGCGCAGGTCCTCCGCGTCCGGAATGCCGGTGATCATCGTGGTGATCATGAAGGTGTTGTCGATGATCTTGCGGAAGCCGAGCTGCTCGGCGAAGTAGTAGGGCCCTGAGAACAGCGTGCAGGCCAGCAGCTTACCCTCGATCAGGAGCTCCATGCGGCGGAACAGCATGCCGTCATCGAACGACAGGTTGATCCGGTCCGCCGGCAAGTATTGCTCGAGCGCCTGGATGGTCGCGTAGTGGCTGCCCGACTGGTAGCCGACCGAGATCGGGACGCCGGCGAGATCTTCCGGCGTCTTCACCGTCGAGTCGGCCGGCACGAAGATGCCGGACGGCGCGACCGAATAGAGGTCGGCGTAGAGCTTGCCGTGTCCGCTTGTCGCCGCGACGTTGACGGTCCAGTGGCAGGCGCAACTCACGTCCGATTTGCGGCCTTCCTCGAACGATTGATAGGCGCCGACCTTATCGCCCTTGTCGTGAATCTTGCCACCGGTCGCCTGCACCTCCTCGCGGAACTCGTAATCGAGTCCCTCGTCCCGGAAGTAGCCCTTCTCCTCGGCGACCCACTCCTGCAGCCGGAAGTGCGGCTGGATGATGAATTTCTGGTTTTTCATGGCGTCCTCCTTTTGCGCGAAGATGGGGCATGCAGACTGCCGGATCGATCAGTTACTTTACGCCGGCATCCGGATCACCGGCTTGATCGCGTGGCCAGCGGCGGAATCGACCGCTGCCTGGTTGATATCATTTAACTCATAGAAAGCGATCATGCGCTCGATCGGGAAACGGTTATCCATCACGAGGTCGACGAGTTTCGGGATGAACTCCTGAGGGATGCTGTCACCCTGCATCACGCCGCGGATCATGCGGCCTTCCTGCAGAAACTTCATGTCGAACGAGGTGTCGGTGCCGGCGCGGGCGCTGCCGAGCAGTACGCAGGTGCCGGCTGGCATCAGTACTTCTATCGCTTCGCGGAAGACTGCCGGTAATGCGGATGTCTCCAGCGAAAAGCGGACGCCGATTCCGGTGAGGCTACGGATGTCTGATAGAACGTCGATGCGGCCGGTGTGATTGACGACGTGGGTAGCGCCGAGCTCCCGCGCGAGCTTCAGTCGGTGCTCGTGAACATCCACGGCAATGATCGGATCGCAGCCTGCGATCTTCGCCGCCATCAACGCCGACAGCCCGACGGCGCCGACGCCAAAAATGGCGATGCCGTCCTTTGGATTGGGCCGCATCACGTTGAGCACGGCTCCCGCACCGGTCTGGCCGCTGCAGGCGAGCGGGCCGAGCAGCTCCAGCGGAGCGTCGGGTCGTACCTTCACGGCAAACCGTTCGTTGGTGATGGCAAATGTGCCGAACGATGATTGCTGAAAAAATGCGCTGTGGACTTGGATGCCCGCTTTGGCAACCAGGGTCGAGCCGTCCGCGCGCGTGCCGTTCATCTTGAGATCGAAGGCGTGTACGCAGTAGGCCGGCTGATGATGCATGCAGTTGGGGCAGGCGCCGCACCATGGATAGGACATGACCACATGGTCGCCCGGCGCGAAGGCGCGCACGTCCCTGCCGACGGCATGCACGATGCCCGCACCCTCGTGGCCGAACACGGCGGGATAAGGTGTGGTGTAATAGCCATCGCGACCGTGCAGATCGGTCTGGCACATGCCGCTCGCGACCACACGGACGACGAGCTCGTCAGCGCGAGGCTCGTCGAGGTCGAGCTGATCGATCACGAAAGGTCCCGACCTTTCGCGCACGACCGCAGCAGTGATCTGCATCTTGGCCTCGCGCCGTCCCAGCGCCCCTACTGCGCAAACGGGGCTTCGACGGTCCCATCTTTGTATTCAGGCGGATAGACGATCACCTGCCGATGGCCCGTCAGATATTGCTCGAGGCCGCTGCCCTGCACCTTTTGGAACTGCACCATGATCACGCGCGGTGTCGCCCATTCGCCCAACTGATCGAAACGGTATTTACCAACGATCGTATCGAACTCGTTCTTGTGAATGAAATCGGCGAGCTTGTCGTCGTCGAAGCTGCCTGTTCCCTTCACCGCCTGCTCAAGCACCTGCATCGCCGCATAGGCGAACGGCGGCTGGTAGAAGCCGAGGGCGTCGACGCCGGCGTCTTTCGCCCGGGCCTGGTATTTCTTCAGAAACTGCTCGATGCCGGGGAAGGTCATCTTCTCGCTCGGCACGTAGAAGTGATAGTTCACTACGCCATTGATCTGGTCCGAAAGCTGCGTCATGAGCGAGGCATACTGCATCCCCACCATTGCGCCTCCGAAAAGTTGCGCTTTCAACCTGAGCTCCTTCGCTGCGCGCACCATGCCGACCGAATCCGGTGGATAGGATGCAAGCAGCACTACGTCAGCGTTCGCGGCCTGGAGCGCGCGCACGATCGGGGTATAGTCGACGGTCGACGGCGGATAGGCGCGGTCATAGACAATTCTCAAGCCGTATTTAGCCGCGTTGGCGCGCGCACCGATCAGGACGTTGTTCGAGAACTCGGCATCCGCGCCGACTAGCGCGAGCGTCTTCGGCGGCGGATTGAGCGACTTCGCCACCTCGAAGAAGGCTTGCGACAGCACGCTCTTGCCGTCCGGCCCGAATGGCGAATTCTGGAAATAGCGCGGATATTTGAATTCGGCGTTCGAGCCCAACGCCAGCAGTACCATGACCATCTTCTTATGTTCCATGATCTGCGGCATGGCCGCGCCGATCAGGTTCGTCGCTGCACCCATCAAGAGATCGACCTTGTCGATGTCGATCAGCTTTGCGTAGATGCCGGGCACTGTGCTGGCGTTGGTCTGGTCATCGTAATAGACGAGCTGTACCGGCCGCCCGAGCAAGCCGCCCCTGGCATTGATCTCCTCGACCCAGATTTGCTTTGAAAGCAGGTGCGCCTTGCCCGACGCGGCGAGACCGCCGGTCAGCGAGACGCTGAACCCGATCTTGACCGGTTCTGCCGCCTTGACGGCGTCAAACGCTGCGCCAAGCCACAGGAATGCCGCGCCAAACAATACCGGTATGACTTGCAATGCCCTCAGGCATCTGAATGCGAACCTCATCGTGTCCTCCCCGAGCGGTCGTGACGCGGGTGCGGCCCGCGATATTCGAACGCGCCCGGTCACCAGTCGCCGGATACGCATGATGTTATCGCGAACGTATTTCGAGGCGCTGCGATTGACAAGGCGAGAGAAATCGCAAGGCGGAGGAGCCAGCATTGGGCAGCCGTGCTGAGAAGAAAGGCACCGCTGCTATTCCTTGGCGTGAAGGATTTCGAGGTCGGGCAGGCCCCAGCATTCGATCCCCATGTCCTTTGCCAGGATTCCCAGGCCCTCGGTTTCGATCTCGCCCACCGCGTGCCCCCTGAGCGGATGCGGATCGCGCACCCAGCGGCTGCGGCCGCCGTAGAAAAAAGGCGGAAAGATCAAGCCGTCGCGGTGGCAATCGGCGCGTATCAGCAGCAGGGTTCCTCCCACGGCATCGAGACGCACCAGTCCTTGCCCGCGCAGATCGCTCATGTGCTGACGTCCGCCATCGCGCCAGGCGTTCAGGTCGAACGTGGTGCCGCCTGGCTCCGTCACGCAATGGGGATGGACCACATCGCGATCGAGCGAAATCAGTTGCTCGATGATATCCGGCGGATAATCGACGTGGCGTCGGGCTGCACGCCGTCCAACGCCATGGACAGTGCATTCACCGCATCGATGGCTTTGTCTCGGACCAGTTGGCGGGAATCGTTGTCGCTGAGCAGCGTTTGAATTTCGCCACTGTATTGAATGAAGGCGTCCGGTGCGCCGCTTCCGATCAGCTTTTTGTCGAGAAGCAGATTCCTCAGCGCGTTGATGTCGGTGGCGACACTCGCCTTCCTGTCAAAGGCGGCGAGCGTCGCTTTCAGCTCATCGATTTTCTTGCGAACATCGTCGGCCGTCGTGGCGTGAGCGCCCACGACGAAATTTGAGAACAGAAACGCCGCACACGCTATCGCGCCCCAAACTCGAGGCACGTGACACAACTTGAACACAGCTCGCCCCCAAAATAAGGCGCAAAGTAGAGGTTATGTACGATGCCCCTTAAGCGAGAACGTTATGCTCAAGATTGTGCGCTGTAAAGAGCGCAGCTTCAGCTCAAGATGAAGGGAGTCCTTCCGCTTCTCGTGAACGAGTCGCGTCATCGGATTGTCATCGCGTCGAAATAGTTCCATTGCTCGTGTGCTGCGCCCCCTCGGAAACGCACAGCCATGGACAGCGACAGTAGCCATCCAATGCGAAGGCCGTCAGCGGCGAACACGGGCGCCTGACCGAGTTGGGCTTTCGTGATCGTGGCGGCGGCCGATCACGAAGCAAGCCATGAACATCCGAGCCGTCACCGATTCAGTACGTGCCGCGCCGTTGGGAATACGGGCGCGTGGCCTGTTGCCCAATCTCTACGACATCGTCGCCTTCGTCGTCATTGCGGGCGTTTTCGTAGCGCTTGCCCATGCGGCGCGGGAAATGGGCGCGCCGCTCTCGGGCCTCGATTTGACTCCGGTCACGCTCGACCCCGCCAACCTGCCGGAATATGCGCTGCGCACCACATTGCGCATGTTCGCCGCGATCCTCGCCTCGCTCCTGTTCACCTTCGTGGTTGCGACGCTTGCGGCCAAAAGCCGCAAGGCCGAGCTGGTGATTGTGCCGGCCCTCGACATTCTTCAGTCGGTGCCGGTGCTCGGCTTTCTGACTTTCACGGTCGTGTTCTTCATGGGGCTGTTTCCGGGCAGTCAGCTCGGGGTCGAATGCGCGGCAATCTTTGCGATCTTCACCAGCCAGGCCTGGAACATGGCCTTCAGCTTCTACCAATCGCTGCGCACCATTCCGGGCGATCTCGACGAGGTGACGCGGCAATTTCGGTTTTCGCCGTGGCTGCGGTTCTGGCGGCTCGAGCTCCCCTTCGCGGCTCCCGGTCTCATCTGGAACACCATGATGTCGATGTCCGGCGGCTGGTTCTTTGTCGTCGCGTCGGAAGCCATCACGGTGGGTGATACGAGCGTCAAGCTGCCGGGGATCGGGTCGTGGCTGGCGCTCGCGATCGAGCGCCAGGACCTCCGCGCCGTGGGGCTGGCGGTCGCCACCATGGCGGTCGTGATCCTCGCCTATGACCAGTTGCTGTTTCGGCCGATCGTCGCCTGGGCCGACAAGTTCCGGTTCGAGCAAACCGCGGCCCAGCAGCGGCCGCGCTCCTGGGTTTACGATCTTGTGCGGCGCGCGCGGCTGGTCCGGCGGATTTTCGCACCCGTCGTGCTGGTCGCGGGGCGCCTCGCGATGATCCGGCTGTCCGCGACGACGTGGCGCGCGCCGTCAGTGCCTGGGAAGCTCGGCAAGATCGGCGAGATCGTCTGGCTGGCGATCGTGCTCGCGGGGGCGGCCTACGCGCTCTGGTTCACCGTCGCGTATCTTCGTGCAGCGCTCGGAATAAGCGACGTCGCCGAAGCGGTTGAGCTTGGGTTCCTCACATTCCTGCGCGTCGCTGTGCTCATCGCCGTCGCGAGCGTGATCTGGGTGCCGATCGGCGTCTGGATCGGACTGCGGCCATGGGCGGCGGAGCGCGTGCAGCCGCTGGCGCAATTCCTCGCGGCGTTTCCGGCGAACGTGCTTTTTCCCATGGCGGTGGTCGCAATTGTCGCGTGGAAGCTCGATCCGAATATCTGGCTCAGCCCGCTGATGGTGCTGGGCACGCAGTGGTACATCCTGTTCAACGTGATTGCCGGCGCAAGCGCCTTCCCGACCGACCTGCGCGAGGCTTCGACGCTGTACCGCCTGCGCACATGGCAGTGGTGGCGCAAGGTCGTCATTCCGGGAATATTCCCATACTACGTGACCGGAGCGCTGACCGCGTCCGGCGGCTCGTGGAATGCCAGCATCGTCGCCGAGGTCGCGAGCTGGGGCGATACCAGGCTCAAGGCCGCGGGCCTTGGCGCCTACATCGCGCAGGCGACCGAAGCCGGCGACTATCACCGGGTAGTGCTCGGCATCGCGGTGATGTCGGTTTTTGTGATTGCGTGCAACAGACTGCTGTGGCGGCCGCTCTATCGCGTCGCCGAACGCCGCTTTCGGCTGGATTGAGAAAGAGGCCAAGTCATGGATGCCCACCTTTCCGCGGCCGCCCCCGTTTCCCTCGGGAGCCCGCTCGTTTCGGTCCATGACGTTCGGCATCTCTACCACAGGGGCGGCGCCGCCGATCTTCTGGTGCTGGACGATGTGCGGCTGACGCTCAGGGACAATGAAATCGTCGCGCTGCTCGGGCGCTCGGGCTGCGGAAAATCGACGCTGCTGCGGATCATCGCGGGCCTCATGCCGCCGACCTCCGGAGAGGTTGCCATCGCAGGCGCGCCGGTCAAAGGCCCAGCCAGCGAGGTCGCGATGGTGTTCCAGAGCTTCGCGCTGTTTCCCTGGCTCACCGTGTTGGAGAACGTCGAGATCGGTCTTGAAGCGTTGGGCGTACCGGCAGAGGAGCGCCGCAAGCGGGCCGTCGGCGCCATCGACCTGATCGGTCTCGATGGATACGAGATCGCCTATCCGAAGGAACTGTCAGGCGGTATGCGCCAAAGGGTAGGCCTTGCCCGCGCGCTCGTGGTTCATCCGAAAGTGCTTTTGATGGATGAGCCCTTTTCGGCGCTCGACGTGCTCACCGCCGAGACGCTGCGCACCGATCTGCTCGACCTGTGGTGCGAAGGCCGCATGCCGATCGAGTCGGTCCTGATCGTCACGCACAACATCGAAGAAGCCGTGCTGATGTGCGACCGCATCCTGTTGTTCTCCTCGAACCCCGGACGGATCCTGGCTGAGATCAAGGTCGCTCTGCCGCGGCCACGCAATCGCCTGGATCCGGCGTTCCGCCAGCTGGTCGATGATATCTACGCGCGGATGACGGTGCAGTCGCAAGGCAAGCCCGTGCGCGAGGGGCTCTTTCGCGGCACCGGCATTTCGATGGTGCTGCCGCGCGTGTCTCCCAACATCCAAGCGGGCCTGATGGAGGCCGTGGCCGCGGAGCCCTACAACGGCCGCGCCGATCTTCCGCCGCTCACGGCCAATCTGCAGATGGAGATCGACGATCTGTTCCCGATCGCCGAAACACTCCAATTGCTCCGGTTCGCCGAATTGGCGGAAGGCGATCTTCGCCTCACCGAGGCGGGCAGGCGTTTCGTGCAGGGCGGTCCCGACGAGCGCAAGAAATTGTTCGCCCAGCATCTGGTGGCCTACGTGCCGCTCGCCGGACACATCAAGCACGTGCTCGACGAGCGCGCCGCGCACCGCGCGCCGGCAACCCGCTTTCGCGATGAGCTGGAAGACCAGATGTCCGAAGAGGACGCGGACAAGACGCTACGCGCGGTCATCTCGTGGGCGCGCTATGCGGAGGTGTTCGCCTATGACGAGTCCAGCGGCGTATTCAGCCTCGATAATCCGAGTTGACGTGCTCAGGGCGAGGCTGGCTTACCGGCCCGCGAATGTCGGGACACGGCGTTCCGACATGGCCCTGACGCCTTCCTTGAAGTCGTCGGTCTGGCGCAGCCGGCTCTGTTCTTTCAACTCGTGCTCGGTTGCGGCCTTCACGCGATCGGCGAGGCCGGCGCGCATCGTGGCGCGCGTTGCGATAACGCCGAGCGGCGCGTTCTCGGCGATCTCGGCGGCGAACTTATGGGCGGCGGCGCGCACCTGATCCTGCGGCACCAGCACATCGGCGAGGCCCATCCGATGCGCCTCTTCGCCGGTCACGCGGCGGCTCGTATAGAACATCATCGCGGCGTTCGCCTTGCCGATGACCTCCGGCAGCGTGGCCGTCAGCCCGAACCCCGGATGGAAGCCAAGCCGCGTGAAATTGGCGCAGAAGCGCGCCTCAGGACAGGCGACGCGAAAGTCCGGCACCAGCGCGAGGCCCAATCCGCCACCGACCGCAGCGCCATGGATCGCGCCGACGATCGGCTTCTTGGTCCGGAGCAGCCGCACCGCCAGCATATAAAGATGTGAGACCGGGGAGGAGGCTTCGCCCGGCCGCTGCCCGGACTTATCAAGGCTCGAGCCATCCCCGAAGTTCGCGCCGGCGCAGAACGATTTGCCTTGCGCAGCCAGCACCACGGCACGGCATGTCTCGTCGGCATCGAGCGCTTCAAGCGCATCGGCGATCTCGTTGATAAGCGCGATATCGAAGAAGTTGTGCGGCGGCTTTCTGATCTCGACCGTCGCGACGAAGTCGGACAGCGTGACGCCAATGTCTTTGTACTCGGCCATCGGTCCTATCCTTTCAAGAACGTCTCGCGCGCCGCGCGATAGTCTGCCATGGCGCGCATCGCGCGCGCGCAATTGTGCACATTGGTGAACAGCGGCAAGCCCGCTTCGCTGAGCAGGTCGACGCAGACCGGCGCGGGCCGCGTATAGCTCCAGATCAGGACCGGCTTCTTGCTTTCGCGGCCGAGCGCGACGAGATGGTCGCGATCCTCCAGGAGAAAGCGCGGATGGCGGCCGGTGACCACGAGGATGACGCCGTCGACATTCGGTGAGCAGCTCGCAAGCCGTGCGAACTCAGCGTAGCCGCGCTCATGGATCGCCTGCGCCGTCACGTCGACCGGGTTCTGCGACGTGCCATAGGGCGGCAGGTACACGTCGATGCTGGCGCGCGTCGCGGCATCGAGTAGCGGCATGTCGAGGCCTGCGAGCGCGCAGGCGTCCGCGACCCATGCGCCGCCACCGCCCGACGACGAGCAGATCGCGACGCGATGGCCCGCCGGCAGCCGCGCGCCCATGTTTACGAATGCGGCTGCGATATCCACCATCTCGTCAAGATCGTTGCTCTCGATCACGCCGTAGCGCTTGAACAATGCGCGATACTCGGCATCGTCGCCGCGCGCCGCCGTGTGCGCGGCGATCGCGCGCGTGCCCGCTTCCGACGCGCCGAGGCGGTTGACGATCAGCGGCTTGCCGGCGCGCAGCGCTTTCTCGGCCGTGCGCGCGAAGGTCGCGGGGTTCTTGATGTCCTCGATCAGCATCAAGATGACGTCGGTCTCGGCCTCGTCGATGATGAACTCGGCGAAGTCGCTCGCCTCCAGGCAGGCTTCGTTGCCGGTCGTGACGATGTAGCGGAACGACAGGTCCTTCGGCCGGCCGTGATCGAAGAACGCAAAGCCCATGCCGCCGCTCTGCGAGATCACGGCGACCTGCCCACGCGTGCGCTCCGCGGGCGGCAGCAACGGCACATCGCCAGGGTCCATCGCGGGGCTGAAGGTCGGGCAGAGCGCCGCGGCCGTGTTGGCGAAGCCTTCCCCGTTCGGCCCGCTCACCGCCATGTCGTAGCGCTTCGCGATCACCTTGATCTCTTCCTGCAACGCCGGGCCGGTCTCGCCTTTCTCCTCGGCGAAGCCGGACGAGAGGATGATCGCGGCCTTGATGCCGGCTTGGCCGCAGCGCTCCAACTCCTGCGGTACGAACTTCGCCGGGATGATCATGGCGGCGAGGTCGGTTGGCGGCAGGTCCGAGACACTCTTATAAGCCTTCAGCCCCTGCACCTCGGTCTCGCTGCGGCTCACCGGATAGACCGCGCCTTGGTACGGATGGCTGCGGATGATCTGCACGATGCGCCCGCGCAAGCCGCGCGTATCCGACGACGCTCCGATGATCGCGATCGAGCGCGGCCACAGTAGTTTCTGGATGTCCGGCATTCAATGCGATCCGATCAACGCAATCCAAGCCCGCGCGCGATGATGCCGCGCAGCACCTCGGTCGTACCGCCCTGGATGGTGAGCTTGGGCGCGATCATGGTGGCGAAGGCAAGCTGGTCTTCGAGCGTCGCGCGGTTGCTTTCTGTTTCCTCGATGAAAGCCGCAAGCTCGCGCACGCGCGCGGGCAGCTTCTGCTCCCACAGCGTGCCTAAGTCTTTGACGATCGAGCCTTCGACCACCGGCTCCTTGCCGGCTTGCAGCATGCCGGCAACCGACACCGACATGCGCCGCAGCGTATGAAGTTGCGCGGCGAGGCGCCCAAGCCCTTCGGCGCTGCGCAGGTCCGGCTTGTCGCCCAGCGCGCGCACGAGCCCGGTGAGCACGTAGAACGTCTCAAGGAAACGCTCCGGCCCGCTGCGCTCATAGGCGAGNNTCGCTCGTCGCCTGCTTCCATGCGCCGTCGATCTCGCCGAGTACATGATCGTCCGGCATGAAGGCATCCTGGAACACGACCTCGTTGAAGTCATGCTGGCCGGTCATCTGGTAGACGGGGTTCACGGTGATCCCCGGCACCCGCATGTCGACCAGGAACTGTGTCAGCCCGTGACGGCGATTCTCCTTCGTGGGTTGCGAAGTGCGGAACAGGCCGATCATGTAGTCAGAGATATGCGCGTTGCTGGTCCAGATCTTGGTGCCGTTGATCAGCCAGCCGCCGGCCGTCTTCGTTGCCTTCGTCTTCGCGGCGAACAGGTCGGAGCCCGAATTCGGCTCGCTCATGCCGATCGCAAAGCACACCTCGCCGCGGCAGATGCGCGGCAGCACGTCCATCTTCACGTGCTCAGGCGCATATTTCATCAGCACCGGTCCGCTCTGGCGGTCGGCGACGAAATGCAGCCGCACCGGTGCGTTGGCGACGCGGAATTCCTCGGTGACGACGTAGCGTTCCAGGAAGCTGCGCTCGTGCCCGCCATACTTCTTCGGCCAGGTCATGCCGATCCAGCCCTTGGCGCCGATGCGACGGCTGAACGCGGGGCTGTGCTGGTCGCCGTCGTGCGGCCGGTTCGGATCGAACGTGCCGGCCGCAATCTCGTCGGCGATGAAGCCGCGCACCTCTTGGCGCAATGCCTCGCATTCATCGGGCAGGCGGATCGGATCGAAGCGAAGGTTGGCGGTCATATGCTCGTCCCTCAGCGCGCCGCGATCAGCGGCCAGAATTCGTCCGCGCCGCGTGCAGCGATTCGGTTGCCGAGCGCGACCGCCCAATGCGACTCGTTGCCGAAATCGTCGCGCCAGGCGAGCATGCGCAGCGTGTAGCGGTGCAGCACGTGCTCGCTGGTGAAGCCGATCGCGCCGTGCACCTGATGCGCGATCGCGGCGCCTTCCTGCGCTGCTTCCGCCGAGCGGATCTTCGCCGCCGTAGCTTCGAGGAACACGCCGTTATCGAAACCATCGGCATTGGCGATCGCATCCGCCGCCGAGCCTGACGCGGTCAGCGCAGCCGCCACTTCGCCGGCGAGCCGCGCGAGATTGTGCTGCACGGCCTGGAATTTCGCGATCGGCCGTTCGAACGCGACGCGATCATTGGCGTAGCGCACCGTGAGATCGAGGACCGCTTCGAGCGCTCCGGCCGTCTCGACGCTGCGCACCGCGCAGCCCATCAGCATCAAGGCCGTCTGATCGAAACCCTCCGGCGTCGCGGCGACCTGCAGCGGGCGCACACCATCGAAGGTGACGGTATTCAACGGCTCCCCCGCGAGACTCGCGCCGTCCGAGATGCGGCATGCCGTCGCATCGACCAGCGCCACCGAGCGGCCCGCGAGCACCGCGATGTGGCGCACTTCTTTGGCGAACGGTATGGCGCGCGCGCGTCCGCTCAAGGTCCCGTCCGCGTTGAGCGTGATGCGGTCGCCGGGTCGTGCGGGCGCGACCGTCATCGCGCCGTCCGGCGCCGCAAGTCTCGCGCGCGAGACGAGCCAGCCCGCGAGCAGTGTTTCCGCGAGCGGTACGCCGACCGCATAGCGTCCCGCGACGCTCAGGATCGCGAACCCGTCGGCGATGTCGGCGCCCGCGCCGCCGTGCTGTTCCGGCACCCAGGCAAGCGTCAGGCCGGCATCGGCGAGGGCCCGCCACAGCGGATCCTTCCAGGAGCCGTCCTTAACGCGATTGACGTCTTGAGGATCGCCGAGGTCCGCAAAAATGCGCTCCGCCGTTTCGGCGACAATTCCGGTTTCGCTCACGGCGCTTCCTGCTTCGTTCGCTCAAGCTCGATCCCATGCGGCGCGTCGCCGCGGGAGCTCTTTGCCCAATCGTGGTTGGAACCGGCTGCCTTGGCAAGCCACGTTCGCGACGGGCGGCCATTCGGCGCCGATATTGCCCGATATTCGGGCGCGTCATTCGTTCGTCCGGGTTGAACCCACGGATCACTCCGACTAGCGTGCGCCCCACAATAACGACCGGGACGGGGGCGCGTCTCGGTCGATCGGCTACTGGGAGGATTGCATGAATTCCAAGCTTGCGTGCTTGGCGATCGCCGCCGTCGCCATCTTTGCCGGCAACGCCAATGCCGCCGAGCCGAAGCACGGCGGCATCCTTCGCATGTATCACCGCGAAAATCCGCCCAGCATGTCGATCCACGAGGAAGCGACCTATTCGGTCAACGTCTCCTCGATGCCAATCTTCAACAACCTCGTCATCTACGACCAGCACAAGGCGCAGAACAGTATCGAGACGATCCAGCCGGAGCTTGCGACAAGCTGGTCGTGGAGCGACGACAAGAAGAATCTGATCTTCAAGCTGCGCGAAGGCGTGAAATGGCACGACGGCAAGCCGTTCACGAGCGCGGACGTGAAATGCACGTTCGACATGTTGATGGGCAAGTCGCCGAACAAGTTCCGCAAGAATCCGCGCAAGGACTGGTACTTCAACCTCGAAGACGTGACCACCGAGGGCGACTTGCAGGCGACGTTCCACTTGAAGCGTCCGCAGCCGGCGTTGCTCGCATTGCTCGCATCCGGCTATTCGCCGATGTACCCCTGCCACATCTCGGCAGCGCAGCAGCGCACCAATCCGATCGGCACCGGTCCGTTCAAGTTCGTCGAATTGAAGCAGAACGAGTCGATCAAGCTCGTGAAGAATCCCGACTACTGGAAGAAGGGCCTGCCTTATCTCGACGGCATCGAATACACGATCCTTCCCAACCGCTCCACCGCGATCCTGGGGCTCGTCGCCGGCAAGTTCGACATCTCGTTCCCGACCGAGGTCTCCATTCCTCTGATCAAGGACGTGAAGTCGCAGGCGCCGCAGATGGTCTGCACCATCGCGCAGACCAACGTTTCGACCAACCTCATCATCAACCGCGAGGCGCCGCCGTTCAATGACGAGAACGTCCGACGCGCGCTCGCGCTGTCGCTCGACCGCAAGGCCTTCCTCGACATCCTGTCGGAAGGCAAATCGGTGATCGCCGCATCGATGCTGCCGCCGCCGAACGGCGTGTGGGGTCTCCCGCCGGAGGAATTGAAGTCGGTCATCGGCTATGGCGACGTCAAGAAGAACCGCGACGAAGCCCGCAAGCTGATGGAGAAGGCCGGCTACGGCCCGGACAAGCACCTCGCGCTGAAGATCTCGACGCGCAACATCGCGCAATATCGTGATCCCGCCGTGATCCTGATCGACCAGCTCAAGGAGATCTACATCGACGGCGAACTCGACGTGATCGAGAGCGGCATCTGGTTCGCCAAGGTGGCGCGCAAGGAGTACCAGATCGGCCTCAACCTGACCGGCGCCGGCATCGACGATCCCGACCAGACCTTCTACGAGAACTACGGCTGCGGCTCGGAGCGCAACTACACTCAATACTGCAACAAGGACCTGCAGAAGCTGTTCGACGAGCAGTCACAGGAGACCGACGTCGCCAAGCGCAAGAAGCTGGTGTGGGAGATCGACAAGAAGATCCAGGAGGACGTGGCGCGGCCGATCCTGTTCGATGGCGATCAGGGCACTTGCTGGGCGCCTTACGTGAAGAACATCACGGTCATGACCAACAGCTCGTACAACGGGTATCGCTACGAGGACGTGTGGCTGGACAAGTGAGTTCGATCTTGATTTCTCGCCTCGTCATGGCCGGGCTTGTCCCGGCCATCCACGTCTTGCTTGCGATTCGAAGACGTGGATGCCCGGCACAAGGCCGGGCATGACGGAGCTTCATTGAGAGGCACTCCGTGGCCGCTTACCTCGTTCGGCGCTTTCTCCTGATGCTGCTGACGCTGTTCGGCATCTCGATCATCATCTTCGCGCTGCTGCGCATCGTGCCCGGCAACATCGCCGACATTCTGTTCAGCGCCTCCGGCATGATCAATCCGGAGGACAAGCTCGAGATCGAGAAACAACTCGGCCTCGATCAGTCGATCGTCATGCAATATGTCGCCTGGATCAACGGCCTGCTGCACGGCGATCTCGGCTACTCCTATGTGTCCGAGAAGCCGGCGCTGCAGGAAATCCTGCCGCGCATCCCGATCAGCGCGAAACTCGCGGGCATGGCGCTGTCCTTTGCCATCCTGTTCGGCATTCCGCTCGGCGTCATCTCGGCGGTGAAGCAGAACACGCCGCTCGACTATCTGTTGCGCATTGTCAGTCTCAGCGGCCTCTCGCTGCCGTCGTTCTGGCTCGGCCTTCTGATCCTGATGGTGTGCGTGCGCTATTTCGGCTGGATTCCGATCTACACCGCGCCGCCGGCCACCTGGTGGGACGAGCTGCTGCTGTTTGCGATTCCGGCGGCTGCGGTNNACCGCGCGCGCCAAGGGCGCTTCCTACACGACCGTCAATTTCAATCACGCGCTGCGCAACGCGGTGCTGCCGATCATCACCATCGTCGGCATCGAGGCCGCGTTCTTGGTCGGCGGGCTGATCGTCACCGAGACGGTGTTCAACATTCCGGGCGTCGCGCGCTTCCTGGTCGAGGCGATCAAGTGGCGCGACTATCCGATCGTGCAGAACCTCGTGATGTTCATCGCGGTCTGCGTCGTGACGATCAATTTCCTGATCGACATGGCGTATCTCGCCCTCGATCCGCGCATCGCATACGAGACCTGACCCATGGCCGCGATCGAGCAGGGAGCGGAGGAGGCACGGGCAAAGAGCGGCGATAGCCGGCTCTCGATCGTCTTCTATTTCATCCGCCGCTATCCGCTCGGCGCGGCCGGCGCGGTGATCATCACGGCGTTCGTCCTGATGGCGATCTTCGCGCCCTGGATCACGCGCTTCGATCCGACGCTGACCGACCCGCGCTCCTCGCTCGCTTATCCTGGCGGCGCGCACGCGCTCGGCGCCGACTTCATGGGCCGGGATCTTTGGAGCCGCATCGTCTACGGAGCGCGCATCTCACTCGCGGTCGGCCTCGGCTCAACCGGGCTCGGCTGCCTGTTCGGCGTGACGATCGGACTCACCTCGGGCTATTTCGGTGGTTGGTATGATCTCCTCATCCAGCGCCTGATGGACATGATGCAATCGTTGCCGCTGCTGGTGATGGCGCTGGTGATGACCGCGGCGCTTGGGCCTTCGCTCTCGAACACGATCATCGCGATCTCGATCCCGCTGGTGCCGAGCGTCGCGCGCGTGATCCGCTCCAACACGCTGATGCTGCGCGAGATGCCGTTCGTCGAGGCCGCGCGCGCCGTCGGGATGAACGAGCTCGCGATCGCGCTGCGCCACGTGCTGCCCAATACATTGGCGCCGCTGATCGTGCTTGCGACCGCGCAACTCGGCTCCACCATTCTGGTGGAGGCCGCGCTGTCGTTCCTCGGCCTCGGCGTGCCCGAGCCGCATCCCTCCTGGGGCCGCATGCTGTCGGAGTCGGCCGCCGAATATGTGCGCACCGCGCCGTGGCTGGTGATCTTCCCCGGCGCCGCCATCAGCCTCGCGGTGTTCGGCACCAACCTGCTCGGCGATGCGTTGCGCGACATCCTCGATCCGCGGCAGCGCGACTGACCATGTTGCAGCCGCAAGCCGCAGAGACGCAGACCGCCGCCGCGGCCTTGCTCGAGGTTACCGACCTCAAGACCTATTTCTTCCTGCGCCACGGCATCCTGAAGGCGGTCGACGGCGTGAGCTTCACGCTCAAGCCGCACGAGACGCTCGCGATCGTCGGCGAGTCCGGCTGCGGCAAGTCGATGACCGCGCTGTCGCTGATGCGCCTGATCCCCGAGCCGCCTGGCAAGATCGTCGGCGGTTCGGTCAAGCTCGACGGCGTCAACCTTGTCAGCCTCGACGAGCCGGCGATGCGGCGCGTGCGCGGCAAGGACATCTCGATGATCTTCCAGGAGCCGATGACATCGCTCAATCCGGTGATGACCGTCGGTCGGCAGATCGCCGAGACGCTGCTGTTGCACGAAGATATGAGTCGCAAGGAGGCGCTGCGCCGCGCGGTCGACATCCTGCGCCTCGTGCGCATCCCTGAAGCCGAGCAGCGGCTCAAGGAATACCCGCACCAGCTTTCCGGCGGCATGNNATGATCGCGATGGCGCTCGCCTGCAATCCGAAGGTCCTGGTCGCCGACGAGCCGACCACCGCGCTCGATGTGACCATCCAGGCGCAGATCCTCGACATCATCCTCGACCTGCAGAAGAAACTCGGCACCGCGCTGATCCTGATCACCCACGATCTCGGCGTCGTCGCCGAGACGGCGCAGCGCGTGATCGTGATGTATGCGGGCAAGAAGGTGGAAGAGGCGTCGGTCGAGGAGCTGTTCGCGCGCCCGCTGCACCCCTATACGCATGGCCTGATGGCCTCGATCCCGCGCCTCGACCTGATGCGCGGCGAAACCGCGAGCACGCGTGGCCGCCTCCAGGAAATCCCCGGTATCGTGCCGTCACTGATGGATTTGCCGCCGGGTTGCGCGTTCGCGCCACGTTGCGCGTTCGCCGACGATCGCTGCCGCACGCAGGCGCCTGCGTATGAAGAGAAGAGGGCGGNNCGACCTGAAGAAGCATTTCCCGATCAAGAAGGGCATCTTGCGCCGGACGACCGGCTACGTCTACGCGGTCGATGGCGTCACGCTCAGGGTCCGTGCCGGTGAAACGCTCGGCCTGGTCGGCGA
>PLJS01000013.1 GCA_003140315.1 Hyphomicrobiales bacterium | reverse complement strand
TGTTGTTGACCCACCGCCAACTGTAAATCGGCGTCCAACTTGGACCCTACCCCGCCTGTGGTCTAAGCCATTGTATCAGCCAGGGAATCATCGATTTTCGGGCGATTTTATCGGCGTCCAACCGTGACCCCACCTGTTTTCCAAAAACCGCAGCTCGCTCAAAGATTTACGACGCCACCCACGGGGGTCCAAGTTGGACGCCGATTCACACAACGTGCCCGTGACGCTTGTGAAATTGCTCGGCGAACGCCACAAGACGCGTCAACATCGAGCAAAACGCCCAACCGTTAGCGATCGTAGATGCGCTTCAACCGAGATTAAATGCGCGTCCGATTACTTCTTCCTGTCGGCGGCGTCGAACTGCTTGAGATAGGCCCAGAGGTTCGTAATTTCGCCGTCGTTCTTGATGCCCGGGAAAATCATCTTGGTTCCAGAGATCTTCGCGCGCGGGTCCTTGATGTATTCGCGGAACACCTCCTCGCCCCAGGTGATGCCGGAGTTCTTGTTAGCCTCGGTGTAATTGTAGCCCTCGACCGTGCCTGCCTTGCGCCCGTCGAGGCCGTTGAGTTCCGGGCCGACCAAATTCTTGGCGCCTTCGCCGATGCGATGGCACACGAAGCATTTCTTGAACGACTGCTCGCCCGCGGCGAGGTCCGGCGTAGGCGCGGCGGCGGGAGCCTATGCGGCGGGCGCTGAGGCGGGTGAGGACGGCCCGGCAGGCGCCGGAGCCTGTGCGAATGCGCCCAACGACGACGCGGTGATGATGAATGCCACAAAGCCCATTCTATGCATTTCGATCGTTCCTTAACCGGGATTGACCGGTCGACATTGTTGTCACGGACAAGATGCTGTACGCGACGTTCCTCTTCGATATGGAGCTTGAAGGGGCTGGTGGACAAAGGCGCAGGGCAGCCTCCGGGTAGCCGGCAATCTATAGATGATGTCGTCCATAGCGTTAAGAGGCGTGCCTTTTCGACGAAAGAGAGTACCGATCAGTCGTGGCCATGCCTACCAAGGGGAAATGGGAGAGCATCATGTTCATGACTTCTTCCCATCAGCACTCTAAGTAAACTGAAAACCGCGGAATGAGCTTTGATCTGGATCAACGACGACAATACCCCGCGAGCGTCGGACCATCGCAATTATGAGTACGTAGTTGACTTGGGTCAAAAGCAATCCGAACCTGTCATGCGATTAATATTACGGAGGATCATTCGTATGAAACCGATTCCCGCCAAAAGCCGAGGGTCGCCGTTCCTTGAGCACGTCATCGCTCCCATCGCCGACTGGTGGCGTAAGCATGCGGCCATCCGGCAGAACCAGAGCAGCCTCGATTCACTCGGGCCGACTGAACTCGCCAGAGTGGCAATGGATGTCGGAATTCCACCTTCCGAGCTACGCGCGCTCGCAGCGTACTGCTCCGATGCTGCAGACCTGCTCGAGCGCCGGATCGAGAGCTTAGGGCTTAGCGCCACCGAACTCGCGCACAACGCGATGGAGCAATTGCGCGACATGGAGCGGCTGTGCACGACATGTAAGAGCAAGGGTCGTTGCGCTCGGGATCTCGCTTCCGATCCGTCCGATCCGTTGTGGCAACAATATTGCCCTAATCACGAGGCGCTCATCGCGCTGAAGCAAGAGGCTACGCATCGATAACCGACACATGAAGTTTGCAATCATTTGCTTGGCGACGCTCAGCCCGGTCGGGCTGAAACGGCAGCCGAGGAAATTGAAGCGACGTTCAATCTTGCCGCAGAAGGCCGACTTTTGTGCGGTGCATGAGTCCGCACATGACCCTAAGCGGCGGTCGGGGAACGTCCGCTATAGCGCCGCTCTTGGGGTCAAAGCGGACGTGACGCTGACATCGCAAAAGCGACACTAGCGACACTCATGACCCATTGCGGGAAATCACCTCCAACGCAAGGCCGCCCTGGTTGGCGGCCGACTTGCGGAAGCTCGCCGGTGCTCATCACTGCGTGGTCGATCCTGCGGCTGGAGATATGCTCGTATCACCTACCATCTTGTCGAATGTACTGCGGTCCACGATTTCCAAATGCTGCCGGTCCCGACTCTTGACGATACCGCGCGTGGTCAGGTCCCCGAAAGCTCTGCTCACCGCCTCAACGGACATTCCAAGATATTCAGCAATGTCCGACCGCTTCATTGGGAGATATATTATAGTCGTCTGCTCACCTCTGACAGCTTGAAGATATTCCAATAGCTGAAGAAACATCGATATTTTAGAAAGAGCGTGCCTCCGCGTAAGAATAAACGCGTGGTGCTGTGTCTGTCGAAGGTCGTGGATGAGCTTGCAGATGACATGAAATTCTAAGCCGGGATCGTTCAAAAATTGACTCCGTAAGGCGCGGACCGGAAGTCGATACGCGGTCACTGGCGTTATCGCCTTGATAGAGTTTGCGCACCATCCTCCTTCGGATAGCCCGAAAACATCACTGGAAAACAAAAACGCAGTGATATGCTTGCTGTTATCAGCAGCTGTCTTATAGGCCTTTACGACTCCGGTGATGATATTAAATGCTGCATCGGCACGCTGACCTTCACGATAGATTTCCTCGCCTTTTCTGAATTGAACTATCGTCGCAAGTCCGGCCAGTCGAGCGCGTTCTTCTTCGTTAAGCAACTGACGCGCTTTCTCTCTTGGGGACCCCCACGGGTCAACGGCGCGAATAGCCGGGCCGTGGCCGTCATTTGAGACTGCCGCTTTCATCGTTTCTGCCTCGTATCTCAGCGAACAATTATCGGTGCCGCATGACTTCAACAAACAGGTTGTACCAAAAAATCATCGAACAATTGATCCTAATCAATTGTCAGCTAGCCCGCCCAAGTGAACGACGCTTAGTGTCTGACTGAAAAAG
>PLJS01000115.1 GCA_003140315.1 Hyphomicrobiales bacterium | reverse complement strand
GCGCCGACCCGCGCGGCGGCCGTGTTGAACAGTCGCCCTTCCTCCACCTCGATCAGCCCCACTACGATCATCGGCCCGGTCTTCGGGAGGCGGTTCTGGAGGTCTTCTCCCCACCTGAAGGGAGCTTGGCCTCGATCCGCGCAAGATCGACGTTCAGGTCCTCAAGGCCAAGCTGGAGCTGATCCTCATTGAGCCGCTCGGCGCGCCGGCCGAACTGGCTGCGCTGCAGCTTCTTGATGATGAGCTGAAGCCGCTCGATCCCGGCCTGGGCCTCGGTGAGGGTCGCGCGCTCAGCCGCGAGTGAACGCACCAGCCCTTGCAGCGTCTCGACATCATCCGGCAGAGCGGCGAGATCGATGTTCATGGGAGCGAAGTCTAGCTGACTCGCCGTCGTTCTCGCCGCGCTACTTCATCATCGAGTCAATCGGTCGCGGCGATCACCCGGCGATAGCCGGGCGCCACTTTTGTTCCGGTGCGCGCCGATCGACACCATCGATCAGCAGCGACAGCTGCGCCGAACTCAATGACAGCGTCTCTCCCGCATCGACGCTCGGAGGCCACGGGAAGACCCCGTGCTCGAGCCGCTTGGTGAAGAGGCACAGCCCAGTCCCATCCCAGAATATGATCTCGATGAGGTTCGCCCTGGTACGGCCGCGGAACACGAACAAGTGGCCCGTAAACGGATCCTGCTGCAGCACGCCCTGCACCAGCATGGCGAGCCCGTCGAGACCCTTCCGCATATCGATGTAGCCAAGGGCCAGGTGCACCTTCACGCCCGGGGGAAGCAGGGCCGTCATCGCGCGCGCTCCTCGGCCGGTGCATCCGCATCGGTGATCTGCACGCAGACAAACACCGGCGCAACCGCAGCATGATCCCCCGGTCATGTCCGAGCCGATTACGGTCGACGTGGTGAAAGACAGCGAAATCAAGAAATAGGCGCGCACATCGCGAGTCGGAGGGCGGCACGGCTTTCCGCATTGGATGTTGAACAGCAAAGCCAGCGGAAGGCTTGTCGAATGCCACCAGCTGGACCCGCTCAGAAATTCATGCTGCGGGCCGCGTCGGCGGCCGCATTTCGCGAATTCGGTTTTCGATCTGGTCGATCTTCTCGAGCGCGCATCGGTAGCCGTGTTCGATCGCCTTGTCGTAAGCACGCCAATTCATCAGGCTGAGGTGCTGAACATCCGGAATGAGCAACAGATCGCACTGCTGGCGCCGCGTGAGGACTTGCGCAGTGCTGTTCATCGTTCCGGCGCGCACCAGGATTTCGACGATGCCAGGAGACGCCGTCGGAAGCGCGACCGACCCGACATCAACGCCGACAACCAAGCCAACGCCCTGCTCGCGAACGACGTCAGCCGGCAGGTTATTCACGATACCACCGTCGATATGGACGTCCCCATCCTCGACGACCGGCGGATAGACTCCCGGCAGTGCGGTCGATGCGCGAACCCAGGTCTTGAGCTTTCCGCGCAGATGGACTGAGGCTGCACCAGTGTTCAAATTCGCTGATACGCAGGCATAGCGAACCGGCGTGTCCTCGATCGCCCAGTCGCCGAACCAATCATCGAAGGCAGTCTTCACGCTGCGCCCCGAAAGCAATGATACACGGGGCAAGATGAGGTCACGCAACGGATGTCTGCGGCTGAAGCTGTCGGCGCACGCGCGCATGCGCTCGAACTCCCACTCCAGGGCGACAAGCGCGCCGATCAGCGACCCAATGCTTGTGCCGCATACTGCGTCGATCGGGATGCCGCGCTCTGACAGCGCACGCGCGACACCGATATGGGCCAGTCCGCGCGCGCCGCCGCCGGAGAAAACGAGGCCCAGTCCCAGACCGGTGAGGAGCCGCGCGGCGCGGTCAATATCGGGACGCGTGCGAACATGGAATTGCCGGCGTGGACGAAGCGCGTCGAGCCAGGCCGCGGTTCTGTTCGGTGCAATTGGGCCTTGCCAGAGCAAGACAAGATCGACGGGAATCCCCGGATTGAGGGATTCGATCGAGGACGCCGCCGGGTGCGGGGTATCCGCGCCGCGCGCGACAATCAGAACCGTGTCGGCTTGGTGGAGACAGAGTCGCGACCACGAGGTCGTGGCTGCGTCGGCGAAGTAGACGACATATTCGTGCGCGGCCTCGATCGCCGAGAGCGAGTCGGCGGTTTGATCCGGACAACTGTCCTGCGTGGCGAGATAGACTGTGCCAAGCGCGGCAAGCGCGGCCATGAAATCGGCGGCGAAGGCGCGTGCGTCTTCACCGTCCTCGGACTGCGGCACCAGGCAGTAGGTGCGCGGTCGAAATGCGACCGATTTTCCGTCCTGCGCGCGGCGAAGGCGCGCGACGAGGGTACGGCTCAACGTCTGCAGTATGATCGGATCCTGGCGCGCGAGTTCTTCGAGCGCAACGCTGGAGATCGCGATCAGTTCGGTGGCGCGCAGCGCACGGACTGTCGCAGAGCGCGTTTCGCCGGCGATACAGCCCATCTCGCCGACGAGTTCTCCGGGTCCGATGCTGGCGACCATTCGCTCGAGGCCCTTTTCGTCACCCGTGCCGCCGACATAGACGCCAAGCAAGCCGCTAACCACGATGTACATGGCTTCCGAGGCATCACCCTGGTTGAACAGCGACGAGCCGCCGGACACCGCTAGCCAAGTCGCGGCCGCCGCCATCGAATCCACGAGGTTTTCACCCATCGAGGGGAAGGCGGCGGATCGTCGGATCAGATAGGCGATGTGTTCTATGTGAGCATCAGAGTTCGACATGGGGATCAGCACTCTGTCACGCCGTCCTGCTACTTCCGCAATCCGAAGCTGGAATTACGCTCACCTTGCACAGCTTGCCGTCACCGCAGATCACGACTTGCTTGTTACGCTTATAGCAGGTCGCTGCAGCATTGCCGCAGGTCCCGCTTCTTCCGTAGCGAGGGCGGATGTCCACTCGGGGTCATTTTCGACCGGGACGAGGCCCAGCAGCAGGTCCCGTCATGTCCGCTGTACCGGTATCCATCCGGCATAGACCG
>PLJS01000004.1 GCA_003140315.1 Hyphomicrobiales bacterium | reverse complement strand
TGTTTTCACACGGCCTGGACCCGTTTCGATCGTTTGCCGCGAGACCTGGGTGCGCTGCAGCACGGGTATCAGCGTCTGCCAACGCCCTCATCTGCTGCATATTCGAGAAAGGGGTACGGCGTGTGGACAATGATCGTTGCCGGCCGTGCCTTGCTGTAGTTGCGCGTACGATCACCCTAGGCACAGCGCCTGGGGGCACGGGATGAAGGTTCGGCCACGATGGTGATCGATCCGATTTTGCTCCGTGGTACAACTTGTCTGGCGCGAAAGCATCGTATGTCCAGCGACTTGAAAGGCCGCAAATGCACAGGCAGACGCAATACGGCGCGACCGCCAAAGTCCTTCACTGGGTAATTGTGGGGTTGCTTGTGGTGCAGTTCCCGATCGGATGGCTGATGCCCGACATCCATCGGGGGATGGAGCCCGGCGATGCCATGACGCTCCATATCTCGATCGGGATCGTCATCCTGCTCCTGATCGCGTTGCGACTCGGCTGGCGTTTGACGCACGCGGTGGCGCCGGAAAGTTCGCTTCCGCCCTGGCAGCGAATTACTTCCGAGGCGTTCACTGGTTGCTCTACGTGCTAGTGCTCGCAACAACCCTCACAGGCTGGTTTTTCGCTTCCATGCGCGGGTGGTCGATCTCATTCTTCTTTGCGTTTCCGCTGCCGATGCTCACGACGACGGATTCACCGCTCGCCGGCACGATCGGCCGCTGGCACAAGACCGCCGAGTGGACGCTGCTGATTGTGGTCGGGCTACACGTCGCGGCGGCATTCGCGCATCTGATTTTCTACAAGGATCGCGTGATGCAACGGATGTTGCCGGGAGTAGGGGCGAGCTAGTCCGCTTCGGCCCGGGAGGATTTCAAAATAGAGTCGCACTCGCGTACCCAGTGCGCAAGGAGCGGAGTCTCTACGGCTAAGTGGGCTACGTGTCCCCGTCGTTATCTTCATTTCCGAGTCGCTCGGCCCAAGACAACGGGGTCGTTTGCCTTCCGGCGGCCGCCAACAAATGGTGATCTCGACCGGGCCGAATAGCGGGACGTTCCGCGCAATCGGCAGGTCCAAAAGTATGGCGACCGCCCCCGGCGTGCGTACGATTGGGCACCCGCGATACGGAGATTGCTCGCGATACTTGCTAGGCATTCTATTCTAGCGCAGAATCGTATCTCGACTGACAAAGGCTTCGTTCGCCAGCAACTTAACGGGCTTGGGCCATCCGAAGGCTGTCTTCAGATCGTTTGCGGTTGTGAATGATCCGCCTAGCCGAAGGTGCTCCGAAGAGCCAGACTCGCCGCCAACGGGCAAAAGCACGCGAAGTCCATTGGCAGACAACCGGACCGGAGCGTTCCGACTACTCAAGGAATCAATTCGCCTATGTCGATCATCAAATACAGAGTCGCAAATCCGGGTTTGCGCCCGAGGCGAACCAAACTGGAAATTCCCGGTTGGGCGGGCAAGTCTCAACCCCGGGCAACCGGATCTCACGAGCATCCATGGCACTGCTTACCCTTCACGGAGGGGGCTCAGTACGGCATAGAAATTTTCTATCCTCATGCGAACGAGCTTCGTGTGAAGAAGATAAATGGCGATTTGGTTTTCGACGGGGATTTTGGCCCGCCGCCTGACGGTGGATTGCAGTGGCCCCCGTTCCGATCTTTTGGTATGGAGTTTTATACCTATCAACTTCTTCTTGATCTTAAAGTTGAAGGTAACTGGGCCATCCGAACTGAACCACACCCGAGGTTCTATACCGATCCTACAGATACGGTCCCGATCGCGGTACCAGCGCTGCTCCGTACGGAATGGTGGCCGATGATATCTTTTGTTGTGTTCAAGTCGCCTGCCGAAGGCCGCGTCCATGTTTTTCGGCCCGGTGAGGCGATGTTGCAAATAATGATAATTCCAGTGAATTCGGATTTTACGCTTTCGGAAATGACCGACGACGAAGCAGCCGAACGCGAGATGAGGTCCCGTCGTATTCACGCAAGCCGCGAGACTCTAGCTGCGGATTCGACCTGGACATCGGACACGGATACGGTTTTTGATGGTACCTATCGGCATTTGCTCCGCGCGGCAAAGGCGAAAATAAGGGAGGAGTAAAGTCTTTCCCGATGCGTTGATTGCTTCGGCGAACGTCGGTTAGCTCGCCTGACCAGTGTAGCGTCTTGCCAAGCCGCGGCGGGATTCAGGTCGCGCTTAAATTTTTGAATTGAGAAACAAAACGGGCGCCCAAAGGGCGCCCGCTTGCGTTGCTTTGATTGGCGTGTTGGATCGAAACCGATCAATCTCAATAGTGATGATGATGGTGGTGATGGTGCCGGCGCCACCAGCTATTATGATGATGATGATGATGATGGCGCCACCAGCTATTATGATGATGATGGCGCCACCAACGGTTGTGGTGGTGATGCCACTGGGCCACCTGGACCCTGTCCGTCGTTTCAGACGCCGCTAACCGAGCATCATCTGCCTTAAGCGCTTCCATGGCGTTGGGAACGGTCTCAAGCAATTCCCTGTAGGTTGTCGCGGGAACTGTCCCAGCACTGGCTCCATTGAGAGTCGCCAGGGCGGCGGCGGCCCCCAGAATCCCAGCTAGCTTCTTGTCCACGTGCATCTCCATACCCGGGCGCCATTGAGTTCATGGCGTCTACCTAACGATCGCATAGTGACATGCCCGGAAAGCGCGTGCAATCGAAGATGAGACCTGGCAGGCCTTGAATCTGCCAGCTCGCGCGACGTTTCAAGGCATGGGAAACCGTGGCCGACAACACCATGGAAAAATCGCGAACAACAGTTTTAGATAGCAGGAATACCGTACGCCGCAGCGAACGACACTCGACAAAGGCGAGCATGAGGAACTGGCGGCGATCTACGTTGGTCGGGCCTCGATTTGCTCGCAAAGCAGGTCGGCGATCAACTCATGGCCCATGACTCAATAGGCACGCACCTTCGCGATGAACTCGGCATCTCGAAGGGCGCGGTGGAACGAAGCTTTGGGCGTTAGCTCACGACTTGGTTGGCGGGACTTTTGGTAAATTGTGGTCGGGTCGTTCCGTGAGTTCGTAGGATGGTTTCTGGGACGAGTTCCACTGGATCATTCGGCGCCGGCAAGCATCGCAATAGACACTGCCGCTGTCAGCAATGGGCAATTCGGTATAGCTGACGAGGTACTGCGCGCCGCAGTGCCGACAAATAGACTTTTCGCCATGGGCGAGTGTTGGGGTGCTCATCGAGGCATCATATGCGCTTTGGCGCCGCAAAACGCCAATGCCGCGACGCAGCCACAGAAAATAGCCGCCTGCCATCGGTCTCACTCGAGATAACTGACGTACGCTGCGACGGCTTTAATCTGTGACTCTGTTAAGTTGTGCGCAATCGGTGCCATGATAGCCGACGTGTCTGGATTTGCCAGATCCTGCCCCCGCTCTTTGCTCCAGCTCACAAGTTTCCTTAACATGTAGTCATGTAGCTGACCCGCTAGACGGGGAAATGCCTCGGCACCTTTAGCCTCTGGCCCGTGACAGGAAGCGCATGCAGGAATATCAGTCCCGGGAACTCCTTCCTCATAAATTTGCTTGCCCGCAGCCACCAGTTCCTTTGGAGCCCCCCCCAAGGGCTTCGGATTGAGGTCCATGAAATGCTTGGCCAGAGCCGTTAGCATCGACGGAGTCAGGACATGTGCCACGTTAAACATGACAGGGTTGGTCCGTCTTCGCTCGATAAAGGCCCGCAACTGATTCTCGAGGTACTCGGATTGCTGTCCCGCAAGTCGCGGCATGGGAAAAGATCCACGATAACCTTCCCCCGAGAGCCCGTGGCAGGTCTTGCAATAGGCTATCTTGGCCTGAAGGTCTTGTTGCGAAAAGGTCGCCGTGCCCCTGTCTTCGGCATGACTGGCTGCGGATAATGCGATTACAAGGATTGCGACTGCGGCTTGCAGCACCAATTGTAAGCTCATAGTCCACCTGCGATGGAAGTACGTTACGCTCGGCCGGGCACCTTTGATCGAGATCAAGTTTTTTCAGCAATTTGATCCAGATCAAATTCAGTGTTGCTGACTCGGATCACAGTTTACAATAACATAGCGAGGGTTGCCAACGCAGCTGGGATCGCTGAGGCGTTTTCAGTGCATATCGGTCTAGGCGAACGCCAGACGCAATGTTTTGGAGTGGCGAGGTGTTGGTGGTGCTCGGCTACAGGCCATTGAAATGTTGGCTTGGGCAAGGCGTTAGCAACGATCGCGCGAGTGATCCAACTGCCGTGATCCAACAATCTACCCCGTAATACATTCATTCTCTGTTGCCGAAATGCCTCACATGGATGAAATCTAATTCACTGTTAGTTTCAACTCAGCGCGCGTCCAAATCCTGGCTTATGATTACTTACCGTCATGAGCGTCTTTAGATTCAGGTTCGCTATTCGTGCGGTTGCACGGACTACCGCGAACAAACTGGATGGCGCACGATGCAAAGCGATTGTGGTCGGTTTCCTCAACTCTTTGGGAGTTGCAGGCTCTTTGCCGCGTTCGCGTTTGTTGCTGTTCTGGTCGGTTTCCTGACAATTAGTCTCGCGCCGTCGGCGGAAGCTTTGCCGAGTTTTGCACGCCAGACCGGGCAGCCGTGTGGTACGTGCCACACCGACTTTCCCGCCCTTACCCCATACGGGCGCCGCTTCAAGCTGCTCGGATATACGACTGATGGCGGCGAATTCCGGACGACGCCATTCGGCGCGTTCCCCACTGCGAATGACCCAAGAGCGCAGGCCGACAAACTTCGTGGTTACGTGAAGACCTTGGATTCCGGAACAGCCGACAGTGGCGACAAAGACTATGTGCCGCCAATTTCGATGATGGCAGTCGTCGGCTTTACGCACACGCAAGCGCCTCTAGCCCCGCCAACGGATCCCTACAACGCGAATGACAATATGGTGCTTTCGCCCTTCAGTGTCTTCTGGGGTGGAGCGATCACCGACAATATCGGTGCGTTCGCCCAGGTGACCTACAATGCGCCTCCCCCGGGAGGATTTGCGGATCCGTTTGGACACACCTGGACGTGGGACAATACTGATATTCGCTTTGCGAGGAGCACGACCATCGGGTCTTTTGACGTTATCTACGGCATTACAGCCAACAACAATCCAACGGTTCAGGACTTGTGGAATACAACGCCGGCCTGGTCCTTTCCATACGCCGCATCGTCCATTGCGCCGACACCCGGCGCCAAGACGATGATCGAGGGCGCTTTTGCTGCGCATGTGGTCGGGGTCGGCGTCTACACGTTCATCAATGACATACTTTATCTCGAACTGACTGGCTATCGGACTCTCGATTTTCGCGCACAGAACTCGCTGGGTACGGATCCGTTCGGTGCGCCCGGGCTGTTCCGTGGAGTGGCGCCCTATTGGCGCGCAGCTTTCGAGCCGCATTGGGGCAGGCATTCGCTCATGGTCGGCATCTTTGGCATGCAATTCAATGTCCAGCCGTGGATCGATTCGAGCTTCGCAACGGGAACGACCGGGACGTTTCTGCAGTCGGACAAATTCACCGACCTCGGCTTTGACTCGCAATATCAGTACCAGGGCGACAATTATTGGTTCACTTTACGCGGCAGTTATATTCGCGAATTTCAACGGCTAGACGCGAGCTTTGCAAATCTTGCTTCGGCCAATCCGACCAACGAGCTCAACACCCTTCGGCTGCAGGCCTCGTTCGCCTATGGAGGCGACAACAGAATCGTGTTCAACGGTCAATATTTCGATATCTGGGGAACCTCCGACGCGATCGCCTATGGGGGCCTTGCCAGCGGCGAGAGCCCGAACAGCAACGGCTGGATCGCCGAGCTTGCCTACATTCCGTTCGGTACGGGTAAGGCGCCGGGCTGGCCTTGGTTCAATGCCCGCATTGCTCTGCAATATACCTACTACGACAAATTCGAAGGCACCTCGATTGGCGCCCATGACCATAACACCCTCTTCCTCCATGCCTGGTTGGCCATGTAGGCGGCTTCGCAAGCATACGGAGATTGTTTCATGAACAAGCTGCTTTTTGCACGGGTTGCGGCATTTGTATTGACCATGATGGGACCCGCGCTCGCCGCTGATATGCCGATCGAGGTACCTCCGACGACTACGTTCGCTTCACGGTTCACGTGGACCAGCTGTTATGTTGGCGCGCACCTTGGTGGCGGCTTGACCCATATGGACCTTACCGACCCAGTGCAGCTTGTGCAGGACTCGTTTTTAGGTGCCGGCTCGACAAACGGGATCACCACCGTAAACCCGGCACCGAGCGGGATCGTGATCGGCGGACAGTTCGGCTGCGATTACCAGTTCGCCTCCTCCTGGGTGGTCGGCATCGAAGCTGCCGCCTCTGGCTCAACCATGAAAGACAGCAGGACCGTCCCACTTCCGCTCGGTAACCTCGGTGAGAGCGCGCTCGTAAGCGCAAGCACCGATTTTATGCCGAGCGTGACCGCACGCGTTGGCTACGCGATGGACAACGTGCTGCTCTATGCCAAAGGTGGTGTCGCCTGGGCAGGAGACAGATATCGCGTCACTGGCGTTTTTCAGGGAACCAGTTTTGGTTTTGAAGGACTAGAGATGCGCACCGGTTGGACCGCGGGCGGAGGCGTAGAGTGGGCGTTCTCACGTCATTGGTCCGTCAGCGTCGAATACGACTACTATCAATTTGGGCATCTTGGCGTCTTGATGTCCGACTCAATCAACACTCTCTCGGGCGTCGTCGATACCACACAAAGCGTTCAAGTCGTCAAAGCCGGGCTAAACTTTCACATGTGGGCGTCCGGTTGGTGATGGTCAGAGCCTGGACAACGAAGCAGACGCCGCTCGTGTCAAGGGGTAGGCGCGGAGGTAAATCATGAAGACCCTCGGTTTACGGTTGGCATTGCAGGTAGCAACGCTGGCAGTTGTTTTTTCCACTGTGGGTCATGCGGAAGACAGGGAAAGGGTGACCTTTTCGAAACAAGGTCTTCAAGCCAAAATAATCTATTGCAAAACTTGCCACGGGCTCTCAGGGGAAGGTTATCTTGGATATTTTCCCATGCCGCGACTTGCGGGGCAGCAATCTGAGTACCTCGAGAATCAGTTGCGGGCCTTCATCGAGCGAAGGCGAACGAACCCTGTGATGTTTAACGTGGTGCGTGTTCTGAGCCCGTCGATGATAACGGCTTTGGCCAAGCATTTCATGGACCTCAATGCGATACCGTTCGGAGGGGCTCCAAGGGGGGCCGTGGCCATGGGCAAAACAATCTACGAGGAGGGACTACCAGAGGCCAATGTTCCTGCATGCTCTGCTTGCCATGGTTCGGAGGCTAAGGGCCAAGGCCAAATTCCTCGTTTGGCAGGTCAGCTCTTTCCATACACTGTAGAGCAGTTGACGAGTTGGAAGACGGCGCGAGGTCGGGGTCCGGGCAATGACACATCGGCTATCATGTCGCCGATCGCGCATAACTTGACTGAGTCACAAGTTAGAGCCGTCGCGGCCTACGTAAGTTATCTGAAGTAGCTCCTATTATTTCTAATTCACAGGTTTCGATGGGCGCAAAGGTACGAAAGATCAGGTCATGAAGCGCATCGAGGCAATAATAGCGATCCTGGCAATTGTTTCCTCCACTGTTCCCGCATTGGCAGGTGAAGCGGAGACCGCCAGTGTTCGAAATTGCACCTGGTGCCACGGAACCTCCGGACGGGGTTTTATGACCGCGCCACGACTGGCCGGACAAAGGCTTCAATATATCGAAAATCAGCTTCTGGGTTTTGCTGAGCACACGCGAGACAATCCATTTTCGAAGCAGTATATGTGGGGCGTTGCAGCGGCTCTCGGTCCCCGTGCAGCGCATGATTTGGCAAGCTATTTTTCTGCACTTACTCCTAACGCGGCCAGTGACGGAGACAGCCAGCTCGCAGCCAGAGGAAGAACAATTTATGTGGAGGGAATTCCGGATTCCAATATCGCGTCCTGCCTTGTTTGTCACGGCCCGGAAGCTCAGGGTGTGCGAGAAATCCCTCGTTTGGGAGGATTATCATATTACTACTTGAAGGGACGGCTCGAGCAATGGGGCGAAGGATATCATTCGGCAGCGGTATCTCCCATGCCTTTAATTGCAAGTAAATTGTCGCCGAAGGAAATTGAAGCTCTCGCTTCATACCTGAGCTTTGTCAAATAATCTGTAAACCTGTTCCTTTAACTTGATTAGTGTTGCGGCGCAAGGTATGCGAAGCGGCACGGCTTATGCGCGCGAAGTCTGATGATCCTGGGTGACCTCGTACGGAAAGACGTGTTTTTTTGAGGGACGCACTTATTACGGTGACGAGAATTCCTTCGAACAGTGTCCGCCTTCGCCGACTGGGACGCTACTCGCGCTCCTTGTCGCGCCAACGAACTTACCGAATGAGGATATTGCGATGTTAATGGCTCTCATGTCTGACTCTTGGCTTTTCGTGCCGGCACGAGCGAAGGCGATTTTGTTTGGATCGAACCGACCAATTCTTAGCAGTGGTCAGCAGACCATTGTTGGTGGTCGGCGATTTTGAATGATTCGGATGCTGACAGAGCAAAGCCTTGGTTCTTGGGAACCAATATGTATTAGTGCGCCGACGTACGCTGGCGAAGGCATGCCGAGACATTACGGCGGCGCATCCCGAGCCAGCCGCTAGGGACTGCGAAGCATGCGCGCATCGTGGGCTGTGGGCAATTTACGATCGGGTTGGCCGTAGCCGCCCCTGTCAGGTGGCCAAGTGGGAGTGGCCTCGAGTCATGAAAGTCCTCGTACCTGTTGATGGCTCGCCCGCATCGATCCGCGCCATCAAGCTCGCCATCGATCAAGTGAAGGTGGTAGCGGCAGCTAGAGCGGTTTCGTTGTTT
>PLJS01000170.1 GCA_003140315.1 Hyphomicrobiales bacterium | reverse complement strand
TGCTCGGCGCCGCCGTCGGCGAGGTCGTCGCGGTCGACCGAGGTTATGACCACGTGGGCGAGGCCGAGCTTCGCCACCGCTTCGGCGACATGCACCGGCTCGTTCGGATCAAGCGCGCCCGGCAGGCCGGTCTTCACGTTGCAGAACGCGCAGGCGCGCGTGCACGTGTCGCCCATGATCATGAACGTCGCGTGCTTCTTCTCCCAGCACTCGCCGATGTTGGGACAGCCCGCTTCCTCGCACACCGTGTGCAGGCCGTTAGCCCGCACGATGCGCTGCGTCTCGAGGTACTCGCGCGAGACCGGCGCCTTGACGCGGATCCAGTCCGGCTTGCGCAAGATAGGCGCGTCCGGCCGATGCGCCTTCTCGGGGTGGCGCGGCCGCGTCAGCGCGTCGAGGATGACCGCCATGAGGAGCCTTTCAGGCCCTTTACTTACGCACCAGGCGGCTGCGTCGCAAGGCGCGGCAGCCTGACCGAGGCCGTCAAGGCGTCAAAGCGACGGCCGCTGACGCACCCGCTGCCAAATGAACAGGATGATGATCGCGCCGACGATCGCGGAAACCAGGACGCGGACGAAGCCGATGACCGGAATTTCAAGCACCTCGGCGATCTTGGCACCGATGAACGCCCCGGCCATGCCGATCAGGATGTTGGTCAGAATGCCGTGACGGAAATCGGTGATCTTGCCGGCGATCCAGCCCGCAAGGCCGCCGATGATCAGCATCATGAACAAGCCGGTTCCGGGATGTCCGAGAATGCCCTGTGCCGTACCCATGTGTGTCTCCCCTATGCGTCGGTTCAATCTAGCCCAATTGCGTGCCACGCGTCATACCGTTCCGACCGGCGTCGCCGGCGAGCCGACCGCGCCCGGCAACCGCAGCGGCGGCGCGGTGAGCAGGAAGCGCGAGCGCTTGTTCGCCCGCAGCCAGTCGGCGAGCTCGCTCAGGTACCAGATCTCGCCGAGATACACGCCGAGCCGGAACAGGCAATGCGCGTGCAGCGGCAGCGACGCGCAGTGATCTTCGTGCTCCGGGCATGGCCGCGAGGGATGCGACTCCACGGCGTAATTGTCCGAGATCAGCGCGACCAGCCCGGTGTCGGTCACCCATTGCTGCAGTCGTGCGTCGCGTCCGTCGAGCACCGCGCAGACGTGGTTGATCGAGTCGTCCGGCTTGCGGTCGAACTCGAGCAGCACCTGATCGAAGCCGGTGCGCAGGCACACGAAGTCGCCCTGCTCCACCGTGACCTTGTCCTTCTCCAATACGCTCATCAGGTCGTCGTAGCCGACCATCTTGCGCTCGCGGCCGTAATGCGCCGCGAGATCGATCATCACGGCGCGGCCCTGCATGCCTGTGCGCGCCATGTTCTCGACGCCGAGCTTGCCGGCGCCCATATGCGCTCCGGTCTCGACCTCCTTGCCGTCGCGATAGTCGACGGGCCCGCCGATGTGCTCACCGGCGCGGAAGCCGTTGTAGAACACCATGTCGCGCTTGCCGTGGCCCTCGACATCGAACTGCTGGCCGACATGTGCAAGGCTGTCCCACTGCGTTGAATATTGCAGCGTGAGCAGCACCACGTCGTCGCACACGACGTCGATGAGACGCGGATCGTCGCGCGAGAGCGGATAGGCCATGTTGGGCTTGCCGCTGCGCTGCGTCGGCGCGAGCTTCGGCGGATTGCGGCGCGGATTGAGGATGCTGCCGCCCGGATAATCGAGCGGCATCGAGAGGCAGAAGCTCAACCCCTCATGCACCTCCGCGACGCCCTGCTTCACCTTCTCCCGTGTCAACAGGTTGAGCCGGCCGAGCTGATCGTCGGGGCCGAAGTCTCCCCAGTTGGAACCGGCGGGACGAATCTTCCAGCGGGGATTGGGCACGCGGCGTCTCCTCGATTTTTTTCAGACACTCGCGGCTATCGTGCACGGTAGCGTGCGCCCGGCAAGCTGCTACACTATCGCGAGTTCAGTCCGGGAGTTCGCCATGAGGGCCGTCGGCGCGCTGATCGGCGCAATCCTGCTGACGCTTGCCGCGTTGCCGGCCGGCGCCGATCCCGTACGCGACGGCACGGCCGCGTTTTCGCGCGGCGACTATCAGCGCGCGGCAAAAAAGATGCGCCGGCCCGCGCATCTCGGCAGTCCGGTCGCGCAGACCTATCTCGGGTTCCTCTACCAGACCGGCCGCGGCGTGCCGCAACACCGCCTCGGCGCCGCGACCTGGTACCAGCGCGCCGCCGAGCAGGGAAATCCGGTCGCGCAGTACAATCTCAGCCTGCTCTACGACAAGGGCCAGGGCGTGCCGCAGAATTACGTGCTGGCGCACAAATGGATGAACCTTGCGGCGTCGCGCTCGCGCGGGAGCGAGCGCGAATATTACACGCGCATGCGCGAGGCGATCGAATCCAAGATGAGCATAGGCCAGCTCGACAGCGCACAGTGGCTCGCGCACCAGTGGGAAGCGACGCATCGGTAGTGACGCCGACCGCGCCGGCGCATCATTCCGCGTCAAGCCGCATGGTCGGATCGAAGCCAAGCTCCAGACGCGCTTTGACGATGGATACCGCGCCGTCGTCCTCGGCGATGTTGTAGATGCCGGGAGCGCCGCGGGTCAGCGCGAGCAGCGCGGCATGCACCGCCGCATCGACATGAACGGAAGGAGGCTTCGGCGCCTTCTCGTTCCAGGTCCCGGGGCCGTAGAAATATCCGTAACGCAGCACGATGCCCGCGACCGGCGCCGTGCCGAGCACCGCCGTCTCCAGTGCCGCCACGCCGGAAACCGTCAGCGCGCGCACGCCGTCTGCGCCGAGATCGAGCGCATCGGTCTCGTAGCGCGGGCCGGCGCCCGGCGCATAGGCGAATGCGATGCTTTGCACGATCACGCGGCGCACGCCGGCGGCCCGCGCAGCATCCATCAGGTTACGTGTGCCTTCGCGGCGCAGACGGTTGTTGCGCGTCTGGCCGTCCGCGTAGCCGGGTGTTCCCGGTGCGCTTGGCAGATCAGTCAGTTGATGGATGACCACATCCGGCCGCGCCGCGACGACAGCCGCCGTCAGCGCGTCCGCGTCGAAGACGTCGATGACCACCGGCCGGGCGCACATCGCCTCGATCGTGCCGGCCTTCGCGGCCGAGCGCGTCGTGCCCGTCACCTCGTGGCCCACCAGCACGAGCAGCGGCGTCAGCCGCCGCCCAATGACGCCCGCCGCCCCGGCAAGAAAAATCCGCATGTGTAATAGTAGGGCTCAGCGCCCTCCCCCGTCGAGCATGGCCGATGACAAGCCCGCGCCGCCTGCGCAAAAGCTTCTTCGACCGCAGCGTCCATGAGGTCGCGCCCGAGCTGATCGGCGCGACGCTGACCTTCAACGGCGTCGGCGGCATCATCGTGGAGGTCGAGGCCTATCATCACACCGATCCGGCCGCGCACTCCTATGGCGGGCGCACCGAACGCAACGCCGTGATGTTCGGCCCTGCCGGATACACTTACGTCTATCGCTCCTACGGCATCCATTGGTGCGTGAACTTCGTGTGCGAGAGCGAAGGCAGCGCCAGCGCCGTGCTGATCCGCGCGCTCGAGCCGACTGTCGGCTTGCCGCTGATGCGCCGCCGCCGCGGCCTTGCCGATCCGCGCCTGCTCTGCTCCGGGCCGGGGCGGCTGTGCGAAGCGCTCGGCATCACGCGCGCGCAGAGTGGGCTCGCGCTCGACGCCCCGCCCTTCGCGCTACGTGAACGCGCCACGACACCGGAGATCGTGAGCGGCGTGCGCATCGGCATCACCAAGGCCGCCGACCTGCCCTGGCGCTACGGCCTGAAAGGATCGCGGTTTCTGAGCAAGCCGCTCAAGCCGGCTTAACCGCCGCTCACATCGAGCACGGCAAATTCCGGCGGACAGCCGATGCGCAGCGGCATGCCGCTAGTGCCGAGTCCGCTGGTCACGTAGAGGCTGCGCCCGCCCTCCTCGATCAGGCCGTAAGTCCAGCGCAGCGGTGCGCGGCTCGAATTGCGTAAGGTCCCAATCAGAGGAAAGCGAATCTGTCCGCCATGGGTATGACCGGCGAGCATCAGATGCGGCCCCGGCGGCAGGTGCGCGAACCAGAACGGGTCGTGCGCCAGCACGAGCGAGGGCTTGTCGAGCACAGAGAGCAGCGCGCGCCCCTTCGGGCGTTCCTCGCGCGCGTCCGGCAGCCCGATCAGATCGATCGCGCCGCCCTCGACCTCGATCGTCCGGCGCTCATCGTCGAGCACCGCGATGCCGTTCTCACGCAGCGCGGCCACGACCTCCCGGGAGCCGTAGGTGTAGTCGTGGTTGCCGAGCACCGCGAAGCGTCCGAACGGCGCGGAAAGACCTCCGAGGATCTTCGCGATCACCCGCGGCGGGACGCGGCCGCCGCCGAAGAGCTGCATATTGACGAAGTCGCCGCCGTGCAGCACGAGGTCCGGCGAAAACGCAGCGGCCTCGGCGACGATGCGCTCCAGGCGCTCGACGTCGCCGGCGTGCGAACCCGTGTGATTATCCGACAGAAACGCGATCCGCAGCGGACGCGGTCCGTGCGGCCAGCCGGGGATCGTCATGGCGAGCCGCCGCACAATGTGTGGCTGCGCGCGCGAGAACGGTTCGAGCCAGCCCTTGCGGCCCTGCTGATCGTGGAACGGCGGGCGCGTCAGCGCGCGGGTGAGCGATTTGCGCCGGCGCGGCGTCCTCACGCCGCGCCCTTCAGCCGCTCCAGCGCCTCGATGATCTTGGCCTTGCGCGCCAGCGCTTCTTCGCGTTTCTCGCGCTCGCCCTCGATGATCTCCTCGGGCGCGTTCGCCACGAACTTCTCGTTGCCGAGCTTTGCATCGACGCGCTTGATGTCGGCGTCGGCCTTGGCGATTTCCTTTTCCAGCCGGGCCCGCTCGGCGGCAAGATCGACCAGCCCGGAGAGCGGCAAGCCCACGGTCTCGCCACGTACGACAAGTTGGATCGTGCCAGGTTCGAACGTATGAGCCCGGGTAATGTCTGAAATCTTGGCCATCCGCTTGATGACGTCTGACCACTTGAGCGATCTGCTCCAGACGTGATCGTCGACCCCGACCATGACGAGCGGCAGGGGCACATTCACATTCATCTCGGCTCGCACGGAACGTATGGCGGTTATTAGGTCCACGATTCCGCCAATCTCCGCTTCCGCCCTCGCATCACCAAGGCCCTCATAAGCGGGCCATTCGCCGAGCGCGAGCAGACGCGGGCGCGGCGCCTGCGCCGCCACCTGCCACAGCTCCTCGGTGATGAACGGCATGAACGGGTGCAACAGCTTGAGCACCTCGTCGCGCACCCACGCGACCATCGCGCGCGTTTCGGTCTTTGCGGCGCCGTCGGGCCCGGTGAGCACCGGCTTCACCAGTTCAAGATACCAGTCGCAATAGACGTTCCACACGAAGCGATAGGCGGCACCCGCCGCCTCGTTAAACTTGTAGGTTTCGATCGCCACCGTGATCTCAGCCGCCGCCTTGGCAAGCTCGTGCGCGATCCATTTGTTGAGCGTCTCGGTCGCGAGCCGCGGATCGAACCCCGGCACCATCGCGGCGCTGTTCATCTCGGCGAAGCGCGCCGCGTTCCACAGCTTGGTCGCGAAGTTGCGGTAGCCCTCGACGCGCTGCGCCGAGAGCTTGATGTCGCGCCCCGGCGCCGCCATGGCGGCAAGCGTGAAGCGCAGCGCGTCGGCGCCGTAGTTGTCGATCAGCGCGAGCGGATCGATGACGTTGCCCTTCGACTTCGACATCTTGGCGCCGGAAGCGTCGCGCACCAACGCGTGGATATAGACCGTGTCGAACGGCACTTCCTTCATGAAGTGCAGGCCCATCATCATCATGCGGGCGACCCAGAAGAAGATGATATCGAAGCCGGTGACCAGCGTGTTGGTCGGGTAATAGCGCTTCACTTCCGGCGTTACGTCCGGCCAGCCGAGCGTCGAGAACGGCCACAGCGCGGAGGAAAACCAGGTGTCGAGCACGTCCTCGTCGCGCGTCAGGAAACTTGCGCGGCGGTCCGCATCCCGCGCGATCCCGTCGGCTTCTTCCGGGCTCAGCACGTCATTGGTGACGTAAAAGGCGAGCGCTTCGGCGAGCGCCTCGTCCTCGCTTTCGGCGACGAACACCTTGTCGTCCGGTCCGTACCAGGCCGGGATCTGATGCCCCCACCAGATCTGGCGCGAGATCGTCCACGGCTGGATGTTCCGCATCCACTCGAAGTACGTCTTGGTCCAGTTCTCGGGGACGAACTTGGTCTGCCCGGCTTCGACCGCCGCGATCGCCAGCGCCGCCAGCTCCTTGGCGTTGACGAACCATTGGTCGGTGAGAAACGGCTCGCAGACGACGCCCGAGCGGTCGCCGTGCGGCACCATGTGCGTCACCGGCTCGATCTTGTCGATTAGCCCTTTCGCGTCGAGAATCTCGACGATGCGCTTGCGCGCCGTGAAGCGGTCAAGGCCGTGCAGCGCGAGCGTTGCGTCAAGCTCGGCCGACGGCGGTACGTGCTCGAGGAAGGCCGCGTTATCGTTGAGATCGAGCTGCGCTTCGACATCGAGGATGTTGATGAGCGGCAGGTGATGCCGCCGCCCGACATCGAAGTCGTTGAAGTCATGCGCCGGCGTGATCTTGACCGCGCCGGTGCCCTTCTCGGGATCGGAATAGTCGTCGCCGACGATCGGGATGCGTCGGCCGACCAGCGGCAGGATCGCGTGCTTGCCGATCAGATTACGGTAGCGCTCATCCTCTGGGTGGACCGCAACGGCCGTGTCGCCGAGCATCGTCTCGGGGCGCGTCGTCGCGACGACGATGTATTCGTCCGAACCTTCGATCGGATAACGGATGTGCCAGAGCGACCCTTTGACCTCGACCTGCTGCACTTCGAGGTCCGAGATCGCGGTCTGGAATTTGGGGTCCCAGTTCACCAGCCGCTTGTCCTTGTAGATCAAGTCCTGCCGGTAGAGTTCGACGAAGACCTTGAGCACCGCCTTCGACAGGCCTTCGTCCATGGTGAAGCGCTCGCGCGACCAGTCGCACGAGGCGCCGAGCCGCTTGAGCTGGCGCGTGATGGTGCCGCCGGATTCCGCCTTCCATGCCCACACCTTTTCGAGGAACTTCTCGCGGCCGATGGTGCGCCGGTCCGGCTCCTGGCGCTCCATCATCTGCCGCTCGACCACCATCTGCGTCGCGATGCCGGCATGGTCGGTGCCCGGTTGCCACAACACGTCGCGCCCGCGCATGCGCTCAAAGCGGCATAAGATGTCTTGCAAGGTGTTGTTGAGTGCGTGGCCCATGTGCAGCGAGCCGGTGACGTTCGGCGGCGGGATGACGATGGTGTAGGGAGCAGCGTCGCGCCGCTCCGGCCGCCCGGCCCGGAACGCCTGCGCGGCTTCCCACATCTCATAGATGCGGCCCTCGACCTCGGCGGGCTGGTAGGATTTGTCGATCATTTGCATTCGTTTCCGGCGCGATGGCGCGGTACAAAGCCCGCCCCCTTCCCCGGTGTCAACGGTTCAGCCTTCCTGCCGTGTCTGAAGCCCCTGCCCCGCCAAAAACCCCGACGCGCGCGATTGCGCTGCACGCGCTTGCGGGCTTTGCCAGCCAGGCCATGGTGCGCTCGTCCGACTCGCTGCTGCCGCAGATCGCAGCCGACTTCGGTGTGACCGTCGGCGCAGCTTCGATCGTCGTCACCGCCTACGCGATCACGCATGGCAGCGTGCAGTTGGTCGTCGGTCCGGTCGGCGACACGTTCGGCAAATTCCGCATGGTCGCGATCGCCTGCGCGCTCTGCGCGGTGACCGTGTTGGCCTGTGGCCCTGCGCCATCGCTTCCCGCGTTGGCGCTTGCCCGAATCGGCGCCGCTCTCACCACCGCCTGCGTCATTCCGCTCGGCATGGCGTTCGTCGGCGACGTGACGTCCTATGAGCAGCGCCAGCAGGTGCTCGGCCGCTATCTGTCCGGCCAGATCGCAGGGCAACTGTTCGGCCAAGCCGCCAGCGGCATGAGACTGGCTCGGCTGGCGCGCGGTGTTCTTCCTGTTCGCCGCTGTGTTCGCGCTCGCGGCCGCGGCGCTGTTCCGCGAGTTCGCCGTCAACCCGAGCACCCGGCCGGAACAGCGCGCGGGCGAAGGCTCGCGCGGCTTGATCGCGGACTATGCGGTGGTGCTGTCCAATCCGTGGGCGCGGTTCGTGATTTTCGCGGTCGTATGCGAGGCCACGTTGATGTGGGGCGCCTTCGCCTACGTGGGCGCCGACCTGCGCCTGCGCTTCGGGCTTTCGTTCACCTTGGTCGGGCTGACCGTGGGCGCGTTCGGTGTCGGCGGCCTGATCTATGCCGGCAGTGTCCGGCGTCTGGTCCTGCGTTTCGGCCAGGTGGGCTTGGCCGGGCTCGGCGGCCTCGTCATGGGGGCCGCTTTTCTGACGCTCGTGCTGGCGCCCGCCTGGTGGGTCGCGCCGGGAGCGGTCCTGTTCGTCGGGTTGGGCTTCTACATGCTGCACAACACGCTGCAGACGAACGCCACGCAGATGACGCCGCAAGCGCGCGGCACCGCCGTCGCGTTGTTCTCCTCCGCGCTCTATATCGGGCAGACGATCGGCGTCGCGGCAGCCTCGCTTGCGATCGACAGCGCGGGCGCGCCGCCGATCTTCCTCGTGTCGGCGTTGCTGTTGCCGCTGTTGGGATTGTGGATCGCGGCGCGGCTAAAGAGCCGCGAAGCCCTCAGTCGCGCATGATCTTGTCCGAAAACCGGTACCCACTTTTCGGGATCACGCGTTAGCGCCCGCGCGCGACGCGCTCGATCTCCTGGCGCACGAGGCGTTCCACCAGGGTCGGCAGATTATTGTCGAGCCAGTGCTGCAGCATCGGCCGCAGCATCTCCTTCACCAGATCTTCGAGCGTCTTGGCGTTCTGCACCAGCACGGTCTGGGCGAGCGCGTTGAACGCCGAATCCACAGCCGCGGCCGTCGCCGAGGAGATGATCGCCTGTTCGGAGAGCGTCGGCTGAGCCGGTCGCTGCGGCTCCGCGGGGCGCGGCTCGGGAGCGCGCAGCGCGGGGGGGCGGGGAGCGTCGCGCACCGGCGGCGGCTCGGCAACCTCGTCGAACACCACGTCCTGGCTCCCGTCGATCTTGCGGAAGCCCGCCGCCGGCGCGGGAGACGCCGCCTGCATGGCCTCGGTCAATTCCAGCACGTCGCACGCCTCCATGGCGGGCGGCGGCGCGGGTGCCGGCTTCTCGTCGAGACCGGCAAGCATCGCATCGACCTCGTCCTGTTTGATGGCGACCGAAGGCGCGGGCGGCGGGGCCGGCGCGGGCTTTGGCTGCGGTGGCGCAACCTTGGCGGCCGGCGCCGGTGGCGGCGCGACGCTCGGCACGGGCGCAGGTTTGGGCGCGGCCGGCTCGGCCGCCTTCAGCTCCGGCTTCGGAGTAGGCTTGGCACCGTCATCATCGGCGATGATGCGTCGGATGGAGGCGAGAATCTCCTCCATCGAGGGCTCTTGCGCCTTCGCCGCCTGCGTCATTGGCCGGATTCCTCAACGCCCCGCCGCGCGACCGCGAATCAGTCGTGCGCGGACGCATTTTCACGAGGATTCGCGAAAGTATGGCATGGCGAAGGTCGAACGCAAGCCAAGTCCTGTGGACAGGCTCATGCATTCACACAACAGCTTGATGTCGAGCGCAATCAGGCGAAGTGGGTACCGGTTCGCCGCGGATTGCGCGACCAATAAGCCGTCTAGCGGCCGTCCGGGGTGCGCACGCCGAACCACTGATCGCGCACCTGATGGTAATGGACGCGCGCATCATAGGTTTCGGTCGGCAGCGACAGCACCTGCGGGGAGAGCCGGCCGACCGCGGCCAGCAGCGTGAACGACGCGACCACGCGGTCGCGCTGCGCCGTCACCAGCGCGACCCGCGCATTGACGAGTTCCTGCTGCGCGTTGAGCACGTCGAGCGTGGTGCGCTGGCCGACGCGCGCCTCCTCGCGCACGCCGTTGAGGGCAACTTCCGTTGCCGTCACCTGCGCCTGCGCGGCGATGATCTGCGCCTTGGTGGCTTCGAGCTGACTCCAGGCCTGAACCACGGCGGCGCGGATCTGGTCGCGCGCGAGATCAAGCTCGATGCGGCGCTGCCCAAGCGTCTCCTTGGTCTGCCGGATCACGGAATATTCCGCGCCGCCCTGATAGATCGGCACGGCAAGGCGCCCGAGCACGGTGCCGGTGGTCTGATCCATCGAGCCGGGCGCCAGGTCCCAGCGCTTCGTGACGTTGGCTTCGGCCGTGATCGTCGGATAGAGCGCGCCCTCCGCGACCTTCACGGCGTAAAGCGCGGCATCGACCGTGTACTGCGCGGACGTGACCTGGGGATGGGTCTTCCAGCCGAGATCGACGGACGCTTCGAGCGTGCGCGGCGAGAAACGGTCGACCGGCATGCCGTTCGCCATCCCGACCGGCTCCACGCCGATAACGCGGCGATAGGCAGCCTGCGAGGCCTTCAAATTGGCTTCCGCGGCGAGCACCTGCGACTGCGCGGCGGCGAGACGCGATTCCGCCTGCGCGACGTCGGTCTTGGTGACTTCGCCGACATTGAAGCGATCGCGCGTCTGCTTGAGCTGTTCCTGGAGCACCTGCACGTTGCGCCGCTGCAGGTCGAGGATGGCGCTGTCGCGCATCACGTTCATGTAGGAGGTCGCACCGTCGAGCAGCACGCTCTGCTCGGTATTGCGCAGCGTCTCGCGGCCGGCGAGAATCTGCGACTCGGCCTGACGCGTCGAATTGCCGGTGCGCTCGCCGTTGAAGACGTTTTGCACGAGGCCCACCGTGCCGCCGCGCGGGCTGATGTTGGTGTTGGTGATCACGTAGCCGGCGGCCGAAAGGGTGTGCGACTCGTAATGCTGGTAGCCCGAATCGATGCTGCCGGTGACGTGCGGCCGATAACCCGCGAGCGCCTGAGACACGTTCTCATCGACCGCGCGCAGCGAGGCGCGCTGGGCGTTGAGCTGCGGATTGTTGCGGTAGGCCTGCGCCAGCGCGGACTCAAGCGTCTCCGCCGACGCCAACGTGACCGCAGGTCCCACAGCCACGGCCATGGCCCCCGCACAGACCCCCAACCACACGCCAGTCCTAGCCATCTGGTCCCTGTCGCCCGCAGGACCGCGCCAGCTGTCCCGCCGGCTGCGCCCCATTCTCAACATCAGGCAAGAATCACAATAGGCGGCCAGCAGGGGTGTTGAAACCCCCGGCAACACAGCAGTGGGGATAAAGATCGCGACTGGCGCATCGGCGCCACACCCCGCGCGGTATCACAAGGCGCAGTGCTAAAAGACGAAGGCCGGCGGCCTGGCAAAGCCCGGCAATGCGGGTCCGGCGGCGTCGAACAGAGGCTGCGCCGTCACTCGGCCCATGACGGCCCGATAGATCGTGGCCTTGGCCATCGACGCGGTTCCGACCAGCGCGACAAGGCGACCGTTTTCCCTGAGCTGGCGGCAGAGCGCCTCGGGCACCACCTCGCATGCGCCTTCAATCAGGATCACATCGTAAGGTGCGCCCGTCTCGTAGCCCCCCGCGAGCGGGGCGGAGGCGACGGTGACGTTCGGTGAAGTAAGTGCCGCGAGGTTAGTCCGCGCCTCTGCGGCGAGCGCTGCGTCCTCTTCGAGCGCGACGACGCTGCCGGCAAGATGCGCCAGCACCGCCGAGGAGTAGCCGGTGGCGCAGCCGACATCGAGCACATGCTCGGCGGGGCCGATCTCGGCCGCCTGGATGAGCTTTGCAAATACCATCGGCTTGAGCAGCGCGCGCACGACGCCCGCGCCGGCCGACGCCACCGGCAGGTCGACGTCGAGATAGGCGATCGCCTCGCGCCCCGGCGCGAAGCGCTCGCGCGGCACGTCGAGCATGGCTGCGATGATGCGCAGATCGGTCACGTCGGCGGGCCGCACCTGACGGTCGACCATGTTCCGCCGCGCTTCCGCAAAGTCGCTCATGCCCCTGCCCGTTCCGCACACGCCATCGAAGATGTCTCGTGTTTTTGCGGCACCGCACCGTAAAAGGCAAGCTGACGGGGAGCGAATTCGCAAGGCCCGCTGACGTGCTGCGTTACGGTTGAGGAAATCACCGCTTATCTTTGACACTTCGGGGAAATTGAGTGGAGGCCACGGCCGGAATTGAATCGGCGTAAACGGTTTTGCAGACCGCTGCGTAACCACTCCGCCACGTGGCC
>PLJS01000232.1 GCA_003140315.1 Hyphomicrobiales bacterium | reverse complement strand
GTTTTCACACAGCCTGGGTCAGTAGCAGACCCATGCTCAGGCTCGAATGAGAGTCCGCTTCTCCCCAAATAGTGTTGAAAAAGTCGGAAGTCGATCGTTCCCGGAAATTCGCCCGAATGGCAGTGAGATCTTCGGTCTCAACTGGTTGCTGCTGCAAATCGACTACGGGCACCTTGGATTGACTCGGTCGCCATCATGCAGCCTCCCCCCGCGTCTCTCTCAGGAAACGAAGCCTACGGCGCGGAAAAAATTGCACCGTATCCGCAAACTGACTTTTTCAACAGAATCGACCCAATGCAGACTTTCCGCCGGATGAGTGATCATCAATTAGGTCTGAGGCCACCCTACTGAGGAAAGGTAACTATCCCGGCTGGTCTTCAACGATCTGTTACCGCACCGGCGTTGTCCCGGGATCTCCGCCTCTTGACAGGTCATGCGGGGCTCGGCTTTTGTCGGGTCATGGGGAATGCGATCTCCCCACGAGGCGACATGCCGAAGAATCGCGTCCCGCCCACTTGTGAGGACGCATCATGTCGTCAATCAACACGATCACCGTCGCCCAGCTTTCCCGTCTCGTCGGGACCCCGAGATGTCCGGTCCTCATCGACGTCCGCATCGACAAGGACTTCGCGCTCGATCCGCGCGCCATTCCCACCTCGTTCCGGCGGGCGCACACGAACCTCTCCGAGTGGCTGCCGGCGCTTGAGAAGCGTCCCACGGTCGTCATCTGCCAACGCGGCGAAAAGCTGAGCCACGGTGCCGCCGCGTGGCTGCGGCACGAAGGCGTCCCCGCCGAAAATCTCGAAGGCGGTCACGAAGCCTGGCAGGCTGCCAAGCTACCGCGCGTGCTTTTGGACAAGCTGCCAGAGCGCGATCCGCACGGACGCACAGTTTGGGTGACGCGCGAGCGTCCCAAGATCGACCGCATTGCCTGCCCTTGGCTGATCCGCCGCTTCGTCGATCCGCGAGCGGTGTTTTTGTTCACGAAATCATCCGAGGTCGCGTTGGTGGCCGACCGCTTCAAGGCTGCTCCCTTCGATGTCGAAGACGTTCACTGGAGCCACCGCGTCGAGCGATGCACCTTCGATGTGATGATCGAGGAGTTCGGGCTCGCGACCGAACCGCTGCTGCGCCTCGCCACCATCGTGCGCGCTGCCGATACCTCACGCCTCGATCTTGCGCCCGAAGCGCCGGGTCTGTTGGCCGCGTCGCTAGGCCTGTCGCGCATGTATGACGACGACCTGGCGCAACTCGATGCCGGCATGGCGCTCTACGACGCTTTTTACCGCTGGTGCCGCGATGCAAAGGACGAAACGCACAATTGGCCCACCAACAAGCCGCGTGGATCGAAATGAGCGCGGTCAGCACCTCCGTACCCGCCCGGGCCGCGGCGCCTCAGCATCGTGTCAGTTGGGGTGAAGCATTTCGCGTCTGGCTTCGCATCGCGCTCCTAAGCTTTGGCGGACCTGCCGGACAGATCGCCGTCATGCACCGCATCCTCGTCGAGGAGAAGAAGTGGATATCGGAAGAGCGGTTTCTGCACGCGCTCAATTACTGCATGCTCCTGCCCGGTCCCGAAGCGCAACAGCTTGCCACCTATATTGGATGGCTGATGCACCGCACCGCCGGCGGATTGATGGCCGGGCTTCTTTTTATTGTGCCCGGCGTCGTCGCCATCATGGCGCTCAGCGTCATCTACGCGGCCTTCGGCAATATAAGTCCAGTCGCGGCGCTGTTCTTTGGTCTTAAGGCCGCCGTGCTCGCCATCGTGATCGAAGCGGTGTTCCGGATCGGCAAGCGCTCTCTGAAGAATCAGGCCATGGTGGCGCTCGCCGCCGCCGCCTTCGTCGGCATCTTCTTTTTCGATCTGCCCTTTCCGGTTCTGATCATCGGCGCCGGGGTGATCGGCTTTGCGGGAAACATGGCGGGATTGCCGGCATTCAATCTCAACGCCGCGCATGGCAGCGCAAAGAAGGGCGCCGCACCGGTCGAGACCCTGCTCGGCGAAGAAACACCCGAGCATGCCCGGCCGAGCACATCCAATACGATCAAGGTTGCGATTGTCTGGCTTGCGATCTGGCTGATCCCCGTCGCTGCCGTGTTTGCCGTATGCGGACCCGACAATGTGTTCAGCACCATCGCCGTGTTCTTCAGCAAGATGGCGATGGTGACCTTCGGCGGTGCCTATGCGGTGCTGGCCTATGTCGCGCAGGAAGCCGTGCAGCATTACGGCTGGCTCAAGCCCGGCGAAATGCTCGACGGCCTCGGCATGGCTGAAACGACGCCCGGGCCGCTCATTATGGTGCTCCAGTTCGTGGGCTTTATGGCGGCTTATCGCGCGCCCGGCACGCTTGCGCCGATGGTGGCTGCCGTGTTCGGCGGATTGCTCGCGACCTGGGTGACGTTCGCACCATGCTTTCTCTGGATATTCGTCGGCGCGCCTTTCATCGAGAAGCTGCGCGGCAATCGTCCCTTGAGCGCGGCCTTGAGCGCCGTCACCGCCGCCGTAGTCGGCGTCGTCCTCAATCTTGCTATCTGGTTTGCTATTCACACGCTGTTCAAGGCGACGGCCCCTGTTCAGGGTTACGGCCTCAAATTCGATGCGCCGGTTTTGACCAGCGTTGATCCGTGGGCGCTCGCCCTGTCGGTCGCCGCCGCGCTCCTGATCTTTCGCTTCAAGGCGGGAATGCTTCCGACGCTCGGCTTGTGCGCTGGAAGTGGCGTCGTGCTGCATCTCGCGGGAGCGTTTTGACGGTTCAAAAAAATGGGGACGGGGCGTCTACGGGCCAGCGCGCCCAAACCGAGGAGAGACCGATGAAAACCATCACGATGCTTATGGCGGGCGCACTCGCTCTTGCCTCTGCGTCCGCATACGCCCAGGAAATCGACTGGAAAAAGGTCGACAGCGCGCTTGGCAAAAGCGCGGTCGTCTCGGGCGACGTGCACCGCTACGGCGTCCCGCGCACCGACCTCAACGTGACGCTCGACGGTGTGACGATCAAACCCGCGCTTGCCCTCGGCGGCTGGGTTGCGTTCAAGCCCATGCATGGCGGCGCGATGGTGATGGGGGACCTCGTCCTGCTCGAGACCGAGATCAATCCCGTCATGAAAAGGCTTCTCGACGGCGGACTCGATATCACCGCCGTGCATAATCATCTGCTGCGTGCCTCACCCGCGACCTTCTATATGCATGTCGGCGGCCACGGCGACCCTGAGAAGATGGCGGCCGTCATTCATGACGCGCTCAGCACCGCGAGCAAGACGCCGTTCGATCCGCCGCAGCCTGCGGCCGCCAACCCGCCTGCCATCGACCTCGACACGGCACAGCTCGACAAGATCATGGGCGTCAAAGGCGCGGCCAATGGCGGCGTCTATCAGTTCGCCGTCGCGCGCCTGAAGCCCGCCGTCGAAGACGGCATGCAGGTTAACGGTCCGCTCGGTGGAGCCAACGCGATCAACTTCCAACCCACGGGCGGCGGCAAGGCCGCCATTACCGGCGACTTCCTTGTCACGGGCGACGAGGTGAATCCCCTCGTGCGCACGCTCCGCGCCAACGGCATCGACGTCACCGCCATCCACAGCCACATGTTGGATGAGCAGCCGCGCATGATCTTCATTCACTTCTGGGCCAATGACGACGCGGTGAAACTCGCCAAGGGCGTCCGCGAGGCACTCGACAAGACCGCCGCTGCCAAAAGCTGACCGACAAAGGGAACGGCGCATGCGCATGTGCACCGCACTGTTGGCGACCTTCGTCGGCGTTTGCGTCGCGCCGATGGCGGCCGCCGAAGACAGCCGGCACTTCGAGGTCATCGGCGTCAATCCCGCCGACGGCACAAGCTACGCGGGCGACGTATTGATGCAGAAGACCGGCGAGACCTACCGCCTCGAATGGAGCCTTGGTGGCAAGCGCATCACCGGCACGGCGATCGGCGACGGCCAGCATCTGGCGGTCACCACCGAGCGCGGGATGGCGCTGTATCGCGCCGACGGTCCGGGCTTTGAGCGCATCTGGACCAGTGAGGGCGGCTTCAAGCGCGGCACCGAGCAATGGGTTGCATGGTAGCGCCCGCCGCCTTTCGAAAGGAAAGAGCATGCGATCCGTAATCGTTGCGATGGCGCTGCTGGTTGGGGTGGTTTCCGCGGTCGCGCAAAGTCTGACGTTAGAGCAGCAGGCGACGGCGGGAGACCTCATCACCAAGGACGCGGGCGTAGCGATCCCTGCGGGCAGCTTCACGGTCGCGATCGACAGTACGGTTCCCGAGGGCATCGCACTGCGTCCCGTCCCCAAGGCGGCCCAGGACGACGCGCCGTCCCTTCGCGGCAAAAGTTACGTCGTCGTCGATGAAGTGATCGGCATTGTTGATCTCCAGACCCGCAAGATCACCGCTGTGATGCAGCGCGTAAGGAAACCTTAGGCAACGCCGCGGGCGCGCCCCATGGCCGTTCTTCTACCATGCGCAGAAAGGAATGCCCCATGCGAGCCTTCGCCGTTCTCGTTCTCACAAGCTTGTTGTTCTCCGGCGTCACCGCGCAAGCGCAACTGTCAAACAGCTGCAAGCTATGCCGCGATCAAAAGCAAGCTTGCATGAAAAACTATGCGGGCCCGACATGTGCGTCGGACTACGAAATCTGCATGAAGAACTGCGAGAAAGTTAAAAGCGGCATCCGTTCGCAGATATCTTTCGCTTCCGCTCTTGATTGGAAAAAGCGTTGCGGATAAATAGAGACACGGGGCATTTGACGGTCGCCCCTTCAGGCTAGCAAGGCCCAAGCGCCGTCTCCTTCGCAAGCAGAAGGAGACACCATGTTTGCGAGCCTCTTTGCTTCCCTTCAATGCCCATCACGTGTTTGGCGAGCGCTCACGATCCCTGTGGCCATTGTGTCGGGATGGATCGCGCTTGCCGCGGCCGCACAAGCGACGGCGACGCCGCTATGCAGGCCAGCACTGGCGTTTCAACACGTCAGCTTTTCGCCGATCAATTACGAGACGATGCAGCGGCGGTGGTCGGCCACACTGTTGGTCGATGCGTCGCCCTGCGCGACCACGTCCGGACGCTTCGAGATACTGTTCGCGCTGTGGAGCGAGACCGCTCTCGACGACGAGTTCATCCGAACTTTCACATGGACGCCGGGCTTGACGGTGGTGGCCGTCGACCTCACCGCCGATGAAGCGATCGGCGGATACTCCGTTCAGAACATCTCGACTTGTCCGTGTCGCGAGTAAGGGGTCACCGATGGATATGATTACTCTCGGATTATTTCTAGCGGCCGCCTTCGCTGGCGGCCTTGTGTCCGGCGTCTCGGGCTTCGCGATGGGGCTCGCCGTGTCCGGCGTTTGGCTCCACATGATCACGCCCAGTCAAAATGCGTTGCTGATCGTCTTGTGCGGCCTCGTCACGCAAGGTTCAGGCATCTGGCGCGTGCGCCATGCCATTGCTTGGCGGACGGTGCTGCCGTTCATTGTCGGCAGCGCAGTCGGCGTAGCGCTTGGAACGGCGCTGCTCACGATGGTCAACCCGGCAACGGTACGCATTGCGATGGGCATTTTGCTCGTGCTCTACAGTCTTTATGGCCTACTTCGTCCGGCACTCGGGCCGGTGAAAGGGAACGTGCCGACGGAGGTTGGCGTCGGCGTCGCGAATGGCCTGATAGGCGGACTAACCGGACTCGGCGGCATCGCTGTCACAATCTGGTGTCAGATACGCGGTGGACCCAAGGACTCGCAACGCGCGATCTTCCAGCCGGTCATGTTTGCGACCTTCGTGATGACGGCGATTTCTCTCGCCTTTACGGGCGCGTACACGCTGGAAGCCATGAAGCTTTATGCGCTCGCCCTGCCGGCGTTGATCGTCGGCCTCTGGCTCGGACTGAAGCTCTACGGCAAGCTCGATGACACTGCGTTTCGACGCGTCATCCTGGTCCTGCTGCTGGCCGCCGGCGTTTCGCTGATCGCCCCGACCATGGTGCGCTGGGTGCGAGCCGGTTCCGTTGCGGCGACCCAAGCCGCCCCAACCATCAGCATGAAACCGCTCGGCTGCGATCCTGCCTGCACGCCTGCCGCGCTGGCCGGCAGCGGCTTAGCGATGGAAATGGGGAGCGAGAATGAAGTCGTATAAAGTCGCGATCGTCTGGCGCGGGGATCATGCGATACGTGCCGCCGCAACGCCGCGCAACAATCGCTATAACCGCATCTTTGCGGAGCTTAAGTCGCTGGGCATCGAAGCCGAACCCGCCGTGTATGCGGAAGAATTGGAAGGCGCGCTTCGCGCGCAACTTGAGAAAGTCGATGGCGTTTTGGTGTGGGTCAATCCGCTTGAGGACGGCCGCACTCGCGAGAATCTAGACTCGTTGCTGCGCAACGCGGCGGCAACAGGGCCCTGGGTCAGCGCGCATCCTGACGTGATCCTCAAAATGGGCGACAAGGAAGTCCTGCACCGCACGCGGCATCTCGGCTGGGGCGCCGACACGCGCCTCTACCGAACGGCAAACGAATTCCGCGATCTCTCCCCGACCCTCCTTCGCTCGGGCGGACCGCGTGTCCTTAAGCAGAACCGCGGCAATGCCGGTCAGGGCGTCTGGAAGGTCGAATGGAACGAGCAGCCGGTCGGCGCCGATCCAGTCGTTACCGTGCTGGAGGCGCGCCGCGGCAGCGTGCCCGAAACCCTGCCGCTCGAAGCTTTCATGACGCGCTGCGAGAGCTACTTCGGCTGGGGCGGCTGCATCATCGATCAGCCGTTTCAAGAACGCCTGCCTGACGGCATGATCCGCTGCTACATGAGCGGCGACGAGGTCGCCGGCTTCGGACATCAAAAGATAAAGGCGCTTATCCCGCCGCCGCCCGAAGGCCTCGACGCACCCGCCGCGCAGCCCGGACCACGCATCATGCATGGGCCGGACGCGGCGCCCTTTCAGCGGCTGCGTACCAAGATGGAAACCGAGTGGACGCCGCAGATGATGCAGGTCCTCGGGATAGAGCCAAGTTCACTTCCGATCATTTGGGATGCCGACTTTCTCTACGGGCCGTGCAACGCCGCGGGCGAAGACACTTACGTCCTCTGCGAAATTAACGTCAGCTCCGTGTTCGCGATCCCCGACGAGGCGCCCGCCGCGATTGCATGCCGCACGCTCGAACGTCTGAGAGAGCGCGATACGGCGGCTGCAATGTGAAGACGCCATTCGCCCCGATCCGCGCCTCGGGCAGCCGGGACCTCTTGCCCACAAAGTCTTCGTCGCGCTTATCAAAAAGCATTCCGACTACGGAAATCCACCGGCATTAAGCCAACCCACACGGCCTCCAAATCAGCGCGTCGCTTCATCGCTCAACCGCACGCTCCCGCCCCACCCGCGCATTGCAAATCCGCGTCCTGCGCCGCACGCGCGCGACCAACCGTTCCCGGTGCCAAAATGGTGCCACGTCGGTAACAGCTAAAGGCGCAACACATTGAAAATATTGGCGATCCCGGGAAGACTCGAACTTCCGACCTGCGGTTTAGGAAACCGCTGCTCTATCCGGCTGAGCTACGGGACCGTGGTGTTTTGCCTACGCCGCCTGATCGAAGCGGATTTCCACTTTAGCAAAGTTCCTCCGCGCTTGCGAACCGCTCCACTTAGTTCGAACAAGGTTGGCACTCTGTAAGGCCACGATTGGCGCCGCTTCTGCTTGTGCCGGGACTTCCCGGCCAACCGAAAGTTTGAAAAAATGGCACAGCAAGCACACACCAAGGCGGCCGAGCATCACGAGACCGCCGCGAAGTCCCATCGCGCGGCTGCCGAACAGCACGGCAAGGGTGACCACACGAAGGGCAAAGAGCACGCCGGACAGGCTCAGCAGCACGCCAAGATGGCGCATGAGCAGTCCGACAGCGCGCACGGCAAGAGCGCGCAGCAAAAGTAACACGATTCTTTCAAGAGGTCGGCCACGCGCCGGCCTCTTGACTCCGACTGCGACGCTGCGCGCGCTGAACGGCTCGGATTAGAGCCTGTACAGGCTGCAAAACGCGGCTTTACGGCATCAGCGATATCCTTTGACGGCAAAGTTGCCATCGTCGTATGAGGACGGCGTTCGCGTCCCGACGACGTTTCGGCCGGGCAAGTTCCCATCACGGAATGGCTCGGGCGCGTCGCGCCCCACGGCACTCAAAAGCATGAAGATCACGTTCCTCGGCCACGCCGGTCTCTATCTCGAAACGCGGCACGGATCGGTGCTGTGCGATCCCTGGTTCAACCCGGCCTATCTTTGCTCCTGGTTCCCGTTTCCGGCGAACGACCACATCGATCCCGCGCGCATCGCGAACCCGGACTTCCTCTACGTCTCGCACCAGCATCACGACCATTACGACCCGCAGTTCCTCGTAAAGCACGTCTCGAAGAAGACGCGCGTGCTGATGCCCGACTATCCGCTGAAGCGGTTTCGCTCAGCGCTGGAAGACTGCGGCTTTCGGCATTTCATCGATACCAGGAACAACGAGCCGACCGAGATCGACGGCCTGCGGGTCATGATCATGGCGCTGGGCTCGCCCGCGGACGGGCCGAGCGGGGACTCAGGCCTAGTGGTCGACGACGGACGCACGATCGTGTTCGACCAGAATGACTCCCATCCCATGAACGTCACCGACGCCAAGCGCCTCGGGCACATCAACGGCCACTTCCTGCAGTTCTCAGGCGCGATCTGGTACCCGTTCGTCTACAACTTCCCGCCGGACGTGAAGCAGGCACTCGCAAAGAAGAAGCGCATCGACCAGCAGGAGCGCGCCTATCGGTTTCTCGAAGACGTTGGCGCCGATCATGTCTTCCCCTGCGCCGGACCACCCTGCTTCCTCGACGAGGACCTGTTCGGTCTGAACGATTTCGAGAACGATCCGGCCAACACCTTCTGCGACCAGACGGTGTTTCTCGAGACCATGCGGCAGAAGGGCCGCCATAACGGGCACCTGATGGTGCCGGGCACCGCGATCGAGCTCGACGGCGCGGCCAACACTTGCGCGATCACCCATCCGTTTCCGCAGGACGAGATCGAAAAGATCTTCAGCGACAAGCGCGGCTATCTGGAGCGCTACCAGGTCCGCCAGCACTCGCTCATCGAAGCGTTCCATAACGCATTGCCGAAGGACGAGGTGGATATCCTGTCGTCCATCAAGGAGCGCTTCGAGCCGTTGCTCGCAAGCGCCGACACCATGTGCCGCAATATCAAGGCGCGCGTGCTGATCGATTGCGCGCCCAAGGACCAGGTCGTCGTCGATTTCGTGCGGCGCACGGTCTATCCGTGGAACGGCGAGCGCTGCAAATACAAGTTCGTCGTCGAGCCCGCGTTGATCGAGGACCTGCTCGTGCGGCGCTGCGAGGATTGGGTGAACGAGTTGTTCCTGTCCTGCCGCTTCCGCGCCGAGCGCGACGGTCCTTACAACGAATATCTCTACTCGTTCTTCAAGTGCCTGACGCCCGAGCGCATGCAATACGCCGAGTCGTATTTCGCCGCGCAATTGCAGGACGACGAGATGTGCGAGCTCGGCGGCTATCGGGTGCAGCGGCGCTGCCCGCATCAAGCCGCCGACCTGCAGCGCTTCGGCCGGGTAGAAAACGGCGTGCTCACCTGTCTGATGCACGGCTGGCGCTTCGATCTTGCGACCGGGCGCTGCCTCACAGCCGAGACGCACAAGATCAAGGCTGAAAAGATCGATGCGCCCGGGCCTGCTGCCGACACAGTCTCGCGCGAGCCGGAAGTAAAGGCCGGTTGAGGGTCTGGCTTACGCCGCCTTGCCGAGGCCGTCGTCGTGGCGTGCCTGCGGCGGCTTGATCGACAGACGCTCGCCCGCCTGCCGCAGCACGCCGACGCCGAGACGTCCCACGAACCGCGCCCAGCGCCGCGCCTGCCATGCCACGCCCGGTTCGATCGTCAGCGAGCGGAGATGGAACGCCTTCGTAGCCGAATGCGCGTCGGCGGCCTGCTTGACCGGATCGTCGTAGAAGGCCGCGATCTTGTCAGCGCCCATGCCGTCGCTCGCAAGCCAGCGCGGGACGTAGACGTTGCAGAGCCGCTCCACGTCGGTGAACACCTTGCCGGTGCCGGTGCCGGCCGCGGGGCAGGAGGTCGCGAACGCATCGCCGACCAGCACGACGCCGGCCTGCCGATGTCCCCTCGTCACATAGAGATCGGACGGCCGGACCTTGATGAAGCCGCTGACCGCGAAATCACCGGCGATCTTGGAAAGGCCCGGCATCAGCGCGCGCAGCGTCTCGGCCGGCGCCGCCCGGAACTGCCGCAGCCACGGATCGTCCATGTCGCGATAGACGCACAGATTGGCGCGCATCACGCCGCCGATCGGAAACAGCGTGATGTAGCCGGTCTGATCGCTCGCCTGCTCGCCGTAATAGGTAAGAGCCGGAAAATCGAAGGCCGCGCGACCGACCGGCTCGAGATCGAAGCCGAGCATGATCGAGTGGCACTTGCTTACGTCTTCGCGCGCGATACCGAGCTTGTGGCGCAGCCCGATGTTAAGACCATTCGCCATGACGACAAGGCGCGCGGAGACTTCCTCGCCGTTCGACATCGTGACCCTCTGACGGTCCGCGCTGGTCGCGATATCGCTGACCTTGGCGTGGATGAACGTAACGCTGGGAGGGACCTCGCGGCGGATCGTGTTGACCAGATTGTCGTAGAGGATGCCGTGCTGATCTCCCGGCCGCTTGTCGACCAGACGGCCGAAGCGCGCGATCCAGACGCCTCCGTCCTGCGTTGCGACACGCAGGACCGCATCGGCGAGCCCGGTCTTGCGCAAGACGCGAAGCTGCGCGCCATCGATCTTCTCGCAGCGGAAATCCGGCGGATAGACAGTGTGCGGATCGATCAGGACCGCGCTCGTTCCGGCCCGCCCCAACATGGCGGCCGCGAGCGAACCGGCGAGCCCGCCGCCGACGATCGCAACATCCGCCTGGCGCATGGAACGTCTCTCGTGTGAGCGCCAATCATTGCAGCCAAAATGCTGAATGGACCTTTAAGGCGAACCCTCGATTCTATAGCGATTGCAGCGCTTTCCGCCTCTCCAGCGCCATCTAGGCCGGACGTTTCGACCATGTCCTTAACCGAACCGCAACGCTGCGGGCGGAGATTGCCGCGGGCGGGCGGTGGAGCGGTCGGATGGATAGAATCTGCGTCGACATCGGCTCGCCCGATGTGAGCATCGCGGCGCAATGGGACGGTCTGTGCCGGCGCGCCGCCGTGAACGTGTTCCTCGGCCCGGCGGCGCTCAACGCCGCGCATGTTTCCGGATTTGCGAAAATCCATGTACTGCACGCCTGGAACGAGGACGCGGTCCCCAGGCAGCTCGTCGGCGTCTGGGCATTCGAGGAACGAAAGATCGCGCCGCTCTGGCCGGCTTTCCTGGCCGCGCCGCCTTACGACTATGCCTTCGTGTCGACGCCGGTCGTCGACCCGGCATTCATGGACGCTGTGATTCCGGCATTCTTCGACGCGATCGAGCGAAATCCCGCGCTGCCGAACGTCATCCGCCTGACGCATCTCGATGGCGATTGCGACGCCTATCAGGCGATCGCAAGAGCATTGTCCGCACGCACTAGCCAGACACTGGCACTGTCCGAGCATTCGCGCCCATACCTCGCCGACGAGTCCGGGCTCAAGCGTTCGGGATCGACGCGCAAGAAGCTGCGGCAGGATTGGAACCGGCTCTCCGCACTCGGCGCGACCGCGGTCGTCAACGACCGGACATCCTCGGCTGCGCGTGCGGCGTTCGAGGTGTTCCTCGCGTTGGAAGCCAAGAGTTGGAAAGGTTCATACGGCACCGCGCTGCTCAGCGACGCCAAGGACGCGGCGTTCGCACGCCGCCTGATCGGCGATCTCGCCGAGGAGCGCAGCGCATCGGTCGCGCTGCTGTGTGTCGACAGTGAGCCAATCGCCGCGCAAGTGCTGCTCTACTGCGGCACGATGGCCTACACCTGGAAGACGGCTTTCAACGCGGAGTACGCGAAATACTCTCCCGGATCGCTGCTGGTCGACAAGGTCACGGAAGATTTGTTCGCCACACCCGGCGTCACGGCGATCGAGTCCTGCTCGCCCGAAGGCAGCTTCATGGCGCAATTGTGGGCGGGCCGCCGTGCCACCGTTGGTCTGCTGGTGGATGTCGGGGCTGAAAAGTCGCTGAACTTCGCGCTCGCGGCGCTGATGGAACGCGGACACGCGCGATTGAAGGACTGGCGCGCGCGACTTCGCGCGATCAACTGGCCGCGCCTGCCGAAAAAGGGCAGGCTTGTGACATCGAGATAACGCCCTTCACTTCTTCACAACGCGCGGGTTCCACGCCGCAGTCTCGCCGTATTGAAACGTTTCGCTAAGCCTTCGTCACTGTTTGGGGCTGGGCGTGTCTTTCGTTTGTCATCTGACGGCGTGCACACGGCATCATGTGGCCGTCGCTTTTGCTTGCGCGCTGATGGCGAGCGCCGCGCGCGGCGAGACGATTGAGCCCGTCGGCAAGAGCTGCCGCTTCACCACGATCGGGACCGCGACTGTCCGCGCCGTCACCGACGACGGCGTCCTGCTCGATGACGGCCGCACGCTGCGGCTCGACGGCGTCGCGGACGTGGCCGGGACGGAGCTCCGTGCGTCGCTGCCCACAGGCGCATCGGTAGTGCTGAAGCGCCTCGGCACCGCCCCGGAAACCGACCGTTACGGCCGGATCGTGGCGCACGTCTTTCGCGCGGACGGTGCAACCGAGACCTGGGTCCAGGCCGACCTGATCGCACGCGGCTTCGCACTTCTCGGTGCCCGCCTCGGCGATGCGGCCTGCGCCCGGGAGCTCCAATTACACGAGCAATCGGCGCGCGCCGACAAGCTTGGCCTCTGGGCCGAAGCGTATTATGTCATCAGCAAGGCGGACAGCCCGGCGGAGGTCCTCAAACGGCGCGGGCCGGTTCGCGCTGGTCGAGGGCAAGGTCCTCTCGGTGCGCGAGAGCGGCGGGACGATCTACGTCAACTTCGGGCGGCGGTGGTCGGAAGACTTCACCGTCACGGTCGCCAAGCGTAACGAGCGTGCGTTTGTTGCAGCCGGGCTCGAGCCGAAGAAACTCGCCGGCCGGCAGGTGCGGATTCGTGGTTGGATCGAGGAGCGGGGCGGACCTTGGGTGGAAGCAAGCCGTCCCGAGCAGATCGAGGTCGTCGAACGCAACTAGACGGGGCGGAGCCTTGAGCGTCGAAACACCGTTCGGACTGTGGTCCACGGTCCGCCGGCTGATTGCGCCGGCGGTGCTGGTGCTGCTCGTCGCCGGCTGTGCCGACGTGACGCGGACCGGCCCGCAGGTCAACCTGCCCGAACCGCCGAGCAAATCCGAGGCCCCGGGCACGCAGCGCGAGCACCAGCGCATCCTCGCGGCTTACGGCGGCGCCTACGAGAACCCGCGCCTCGAAGCGCTGATCGGCCAGACCGTCGACAGGCTGGTCGCCGCGTCCGAACGGCCGACGCTGAAATACAAGGTCACCATCCTCAACTCGGCTGCCGTCAACGCCTTCGCGCTGCCGAACGGCCAGCTCTACGTGACGCGCGGGTTGCTCGCGCTCGCCAACGACACCTCCGAGCTCTCTTCGGTGCTGGCGCACGAGATGGCCCATGTGATCGCGCGCCACGCCGCGATGCGCGAGGACCAGGCCAAGCAGGCGACGCTGCTGAGCCGCGACCCCGCGGACGCGGTCAACGATCCGCAGATGGGCGCGATGGCGCTCGCGCGTACCAAGATCGCGCTTGCGACCTTCTCGCGCAGCCAGGAGCTCGAAGCCGACGGCATCGGCGTCGGCATTTCGTCGCGCGCGGGCTTTGATCCCTACGGCGCCGTGCGCTTTCTCACCGCGATGGGCCGCAACGCCGAGCTGCGCAGCACCACGGCGAGCGGCGTCGATGCGCGCTTTCTCGATTTCCTCTCCTCCCATCCGGCGACGCCCGACCGGCTCAAGATCGCGCGCGCCAATGCGCGCCAATACACCGCGCCGAGCGACGGCGGCCGCGATCGCGAGACCTATCTCGGCAGCGTCGACGGCCTCATCTACGGCGAGGACCCGAGCGAGGGCTACGTGCGCGGCCGGCGCTTCCTGCATCCGCGGCTCGCCTTCACGTTCACGGCGCCAGACGGCTTCACGCTGGAGAACACCGCGCAGGCCGTGCTCGGTGTCTCGCTCAACGGCGCGCTCGCGCTGCGTCTCGACATCGTGCGCGTGCCGGCCGAGCAGACGCTGTCCGACTACCTCAAGTCCGGCTGGATCGAGAATGTCGACGAACGCTCGGTCGAGGCTTTGACCATCAACGGCTTTCCGGCCGCGACCGCCGCCGCGAAGGGCGACCAGTGGGGCTTTCGCCTCTACGCGGTGCGCTTCGGCAGCGAGGTCTATCGCTTCATCTTCGCGGTCAAGCAGGAGACCGCGGGCGCCGATCGCGTCTTCCGCGACTCGGTCAACACGTTCCGCCGCATGAGCCTCGCCGAGGTCGAAGCCGTGCGGCCGCTGCACCTGCAGATCGTGTCCGTGCGCGCGGGCGATACGCCCGAAAGGCTCGCCGGCCGCATGGCGACCGACAAGCCGCTGGAGCGCTTCCTCGTCCTCAACGGCCTGAACGCCGGCGACGCGCTCAAGACCGGCGACAAGGTCAAGATCGTCATCGAGTAGCGGCGCTCTTCTCTTCCCCTCTCCCGCTTGCGGGAGAGGGTGGCTGAGCGGACGTTCGTCCGCGAAGCCGGGAGAGGGTCGCGAGCAGCGTCGCTGCGAGCCGGGTGCTCGTTTCGGCCGACATAGAATTCGTCGCGTCTGGTTGTCGAAGCGTCGCAAGTCCCGGTAGTGGTCCAGTTAATTATGGTCGCCTAGGATTCAGAGCGCCGTGAATTTGCGCCCACAATTCATCACGGCGACTAACATCGACTGCAGTCTCATATAGCGCTGGTTGGGTGACTTTCACTAACGACAGCGCATGCGCTATTCGCGGGGCGGCCTGAACGCGGTCCCAGCCTTCACTGTTTATAAATTTGCCAATCTCGCTAGCAGCGTCGCCGCACGAGTCGCTCGCGGCGGCCCTCATGAACAAGAAGGCGAGTTGTTGCTGCTTTGGATCGTTGTTTCTGCGCCGCGTCTTCCAAATGCTCGCAAGAACAACGATCACGAGAGCAAGGAATACAGCGGCAGCGATCTCCATTGGAATCCCCCGCGCGCTATACTTTCTGGGTTGCCTCCCAAGCTTCTAGCATATCAACAACGTCTTTCATTTCCCAAAGGCGCTTCGTCACGCCAGCGGCCATCGCGGGCGGGACCTTCAGAGTCGCGTGAAGCCTAACAAAATTATGGTAGAGAAAATGCAGCACCGTCGCGTGGCGATTGTTCTCTACCTTTTTGCTGTATGCGTTCGTCAACCGGGTCATGTGGTGGGAATGCATACGAACATTCAAGTTGATGCGTTCCGCGTGTCGCGTGCAAACCAGCGCGTGATCGGGATTTCCTGAAACGCGCTGCTTGCGCTGCCCGACGCATTGAGCCGGGAAATAAACGCCTTTCCATTGCTCCGAGACATTGCCAAACAGCTTGACGACTTGGCTGTAATCAATGTCGTGGCCAAACACCTCCTGAACCGCGCCGGCGTAGGCGCCATGCGCTACGCAAGTCCCGATGAGGGAGCAGCCTCCAAAAACCAAAAGGCCCGGTCTCACGACCGGGCCTTCGTATTCTTGCAGAGTTCGATCAAGCAGCCTTACGCCGCCTCTTCCTCGACCACGGGCTCCTCGGCCTCGCCTTCGGCGGGCTTCGGACCGCGGCGCGGGCCCTTGGCGAGCGCCGCCTCGATCTCCTTGATCGCCTCGGTCTCGGTGCAGCGCTGCACCGCCGAGATCTCGCGCGAGAGCCGGTCGAGTGCTGCCTCGTAGAGCTGGCGCTCCGAATAGCTCTGCTCGGGCTGCGTGTCCGAGCGGAACAGGTCACGCACCACTTCGGCGATCGCGACGATGTCGCCCGAATTGATCTTGGCCTCGTATTCCTGCGCGCGGCGCGACCACATCGTGCGCTTGACGCGGGCGCGGCCTTTGAGCGTCTCGAGCGCGCGCTTGACCAGCGTGCCCTCGGCGAGCTTGCGCATGCCGACGGTCGCGATCTTGCTCACGGGCACGCGCAGCGTCATCTTGTCCTTAATGAAGTTGATGACGAACAGCTCGAGCTTGTAGCCCGCCACTTCCTGCTCCTCGATGGCCAGGATCTGGCCGACGCCGTGAGCCGGATAGACGATGAACTCGTTGACCTTGAACCCGTGGCGCTGGGTCGTGGGCTTCACCACGGGCCGCTCCACCACTACGACGACCGGGGCCGGACGCTGGGCCGGACGCTGGGCGGGACGGGGGGCAGTCTTCTTGTTGGTCATACCGCGCGTTGCTCCTTGTCGGCTCGGCTTGGCAGCCCGGGCCGGCTTTTGTTTGGACGCAGCGCGGCGCGCGGCGTTCCGGGAGGATGGGGACGCCCCCCGGCGCGAACCGGCGGAAGTCTTCTTGCTGGCGCTCTTTTTCAAGCGTTGACGCGTTTTGACAGCCACAGCTCTTGCGTGGAACTACACGCTCCCTGACAACGGTTCCCCGGAAAATCCCGAAAAAATAAGCTCCCCACGGGGAGCGAATTCGGGTTCTTACTCATTGTGGTGCCAATATAGCACATTTTCCGCAAAAATCAACGCTTTGCGGCTATGCAAAGCGGTAAAAGCGGCGTGCCTGAGGGTCAAATTCGCGCAAAGCGTTAACAGTGATGGTGCTGGAGTACGGCCGCTACACTTGGCCATCCGGCCTGGCATACCAGGGCCCGTCAGGCTCTCGGCCGCGCCCTTGGGGCGGCAGCCGAATACCGAAATCAATCGCCCTCGCCCGGCTCCGGGTCGAATTCCGTAATCTTGTTTAGCTTGCCTTCCCAGTCCTTGGCGTCCGCCGGCGCGTCGCGCTTGATCGTGATGTTCGGCCACTGCTTGGCGTATTCGGCGTTGAGCTTGAGCCAGTCTTCCAGGCCCGGCTCCGTATCAGGCTTGATCGCCTCCACGGGGCATTCCGGCTCGCACACGCCGCAATCGATGCATTCGTCCGGATGGATGACGAGCATGTTCTTGCCCTCGTAGAAGCAATCCACGGGGCATACCGAGACGCAGTCCATATATTTGCAGCGGATGCAACTATCGTTGACGATGTAGGTCATCATCACTCCGGGCGAACGCGACGGAGGTTGGGTTAGCGCAAGGGCGGCGGGCACGCAAGGCTCGGCGGGATTCGGGAAAGAATCCTCCGCGCAGGCCCGCGGCGGCAGGATGAAATCAGCGCTCGTCGCCTCCCGTGAGACGATCGATGGCACGCCGCTCCTGCTTCGTCGGCCGGCCCGTGCCCGGGTCGCGCGCCCCGCCTGCGGGCTCCTCGGCACGTGGGGGCGGAGGCGGGGTCAAGTCCTCGTAGAGCAGCCGCCCGGCATCCGCATCGCCGCGCCGCTCGGCGAAGCTCTGGACTTTGAGAATCCGCACCGTGCGGTCGAGCGCGATGGTGACGACATCGCCCGCCTTGACGGCGCGGCTCGCCGTCACGCAGCGCTCCGCGTTGATGCGCACACGGCCGGATGTCACCAGCGCGGCGGCGGCCGAGCGGGTCCGCACCACGCGTGCATGCCACAGCCATTTGTCGATGCGCTGGCGAGTGTCCAGTTCGCTCTCCTTCATCATGGCCGGGCATAGCCCGTCTAAGACGGGCGTGGACGCCCTTTTGCCCGGCCATCACGTCTTGCTCGCGGAAGGAAAGACGTGGATGCCCACAACAAGTGCGGGCACGACGGCTCAGCTAATGCCGCTCCTTGTTCGCCTCGAGCTGCGCCTTCAGCGCGGCCAGCTTGGCGAACGGCGAATTCGGATCGGCCTCGCGCGGGCCGCGCCGTTCCTTCGGATCGATCCACTCGCGCGGCTCGCTGCCGCGATCGCGATCCTTGAAGTCGCGCCGGCCGCCTTCGCGGCGCGGACGCTCGCCCCCTCGCTCGCGCTCCGGGCGGTCCCCGCCACGCCGCTCGCGCGGCGGCGGCGGACGGCCCTCGCGCTCGGGACGGTCCGTGCGTTCGGGACGGTCGCCGCGTCCCTGGCGCGGGCGGCCATCACGCCGCTCGGGCGCAGCCTCGCCGCCTTCGGCGGGCGGTGCCACGACCGCGGCGTCGCCAACCGGCGCCGCTGCGATTGCGCCGTCAGGCACGACGCCCGGCTGCGCGGCTTGCGGACGCGGGCGGCGCTCGCGCCGCTCGGCCGGCTGCGCGCGCGGATGGCGCGGCCGGCGCTCCTCGGGCGGACGGCCCGGACGCCACACCTCGATCATTTCGGGTTCGGCGGGTGTCGCTTCGACGGGCTGCGCCTCGGCGGCTTGCTCGGTTGGCGCCGGCTCGGCGGCTTGCTCGATTGGCGCCGGCTCTACGGCCTGCTCGGTCGGTACCAGCTCGATGGCTTGCTCGGTCGCTGCCGGCTCNNGGCCACAGCTTCGGCCGGCGTCTCGGCGACCGCCGCGACAGGCTCGGCCGCTGGCGCGCTCGGCTCTGCGGCAGCCTCGGCCGTCACCGCAGCACCGACATCCGCCGCCACCTCGGGCGCCGCAACAGGTTCGGGCGGCGCGTCAGCCGGCACGGCCTCGACGACAGCCGCTTCGGCAGCAGGCGCGGCTTCGGCAGGCTGCGCGGGTGGCGCTGGCGGCGCCTCCACCGGCTTCACCCGCTTCTCCATGCGATAGCCGAGCGAGCGCAGGATCGAGGCGAAGTCCTCGCCCGACGAGCCGGTCAGCGACGTCATATTGACCGTCACGGCGAAACCGCCGCCTTCCACCGCACCCGGCGGCTTCTGCGCCGGCGAGCCCTGCCGCCAGGCGATCGCCGGACGGATCAGGTCGGCGAGCCGCTCCAATATGTCGACGCGCACCGCGCGCTCGCCGCACACCCGGTAACCGACCGTGCGGTAGAGCGCCTTCGGCACGTCCTTGTCGGCCGGAAACGACGTGCGTCCCGACACCGCCAGCGGCGGCACCTCGTCGAGGCCTTTGGTTTCGGGGGTTGCTTCCTTCAGCGCCCAGAGCTGGACCGCGAGCGCGCGTATCGCGGGCTTGAGCAGGTTCGGCAGATACAAGTGATAGGCGCCGAAGCGCACGCCGTATTTGCGCAGCGTGGCGCGCGCGGCCTGATCGAGCCCCTTCACTTCCTCGCCGACGCGATGGCGCTCGAGCACGCCGAGCGCCTCGGTGAGCTGGAACGCGACCCCGCGCGCGATGCCGGTGATGTCCTCGGCGGAGGCGAGCGCGAACAGTGGCCCGAGCAGCTTTTCCAGATGGACTTTGAGCCAGAGATCGAGGCGCGCCTGCACGGTGTCGCGCGCGGCGCCGGTCAGATGCTCGTCGGAGAGGATGCGCACGCACGGTTTCAGCACGTCGTCGCCCGCGATCAGCTTGCCGACTGGCTCGCCCTGCCAGCGCAACGCGCCGTCGGTGGCGAGCACGATCTGATCGTCGGGAGCGTGGGAGAGCCGCGCCGAACGCGCGTCGATCTCGCCGGCGAGCGCCTTCTGGGCGGCGGCGCGCAGCGCTTTGCCTTCGGGGCCGGCCGACGTCGCCTCGGCGGCGAACTGGAAGCCGAGCAGGCGGCCGATCGCGTGGCCCTCGACGACGACCTCGCCTGATTTCATGATTTCGGTTTCGAGCATTACATTCTCACGCAGCCGCCGCATCAATACGCTGGTGCGGCGGTCCACGAACCGCTCGGCCAAACGCTCATGCAGCGCGTCGGACAGCTTGTCCTCGACGCCGCGCGTGATGCCTTGCCAGTGCTCGGGGTCGGCGAGCCAGTCCGGACGGTTTGCCGCAAAGGTCCAGGTCCTGATGTGGGCGATCCGGTTCGAAAGCGTGTCGATATCGCCGTCGGTGCGGTCCGCCTGCGCCACTTGCGCGGCAAACCAATCGGCCGGGATTGTACCCTTCCGCATCAGGAAACCATAGAGGGAGACGGCAAGCTCCGCATGGGCGGCGGGCGTCATCCGGCGATAATCGGGGACCTGACAGATCTCCCAAAGCCGCTCGACGCCGGCGCGCGTCTGCGCCATGTCGCGCACCTCGTCATCGCGCGAAACATGCTCCAACACTTGGATATCTTCGGCGATCGGCGCGCGCGTGAGGCCCTGCTCGGTCGGCGTTTCGGCGAGCGAAGCCGCAAGCGCGCCAAGGGAAGCGAAGTCGACCGCACTGTTGCGCCATTGCAGCACCTTCACGGATTCGAACGCGTGGCTCTCCAGCGCGTGCACGATATCGGGCTCGAACGGCGGGCAACGGCCGGTCGTTCCGAAGGTCCCGTCGCGCATCGCGCGGCCGGCGCGGCCCGCAATCTGGGCAAGTTCGGAAGGGTTGAGCTTGCGGAATTGGTAGCCGTCGAACTTGCGGTCGGCGGCAAACGCCACATGATCGACGTCGAGATTGAGCCCCATGCCGATCGCGTCGGTCGCGACCAGATAGTCGACGTCGCCCGACTTGTAGAGCGCGACCTGGGCATTGCGGGTGCGCGGGCTCAATGCGCCGAGCACGACCGCCGCGCCGCCGCGCTGGCGGCGGATCAGTTCGGCGATCGCGTAGACTTCCTCGGCCGAGAACGCCACGATCGCGCAACGCCGCGGAAGCCGCGTCAATTTCTTCTCGCCGGCAAAATTCAAGGTCGAGAGGCGCGGGCGGCTGAGAATGTTCGCGCCGGGAAGCAGCCTCTCCACCATCGACCGCATGGTGGCGGCGCCGAGCACCAGCGTTTCCTCCCGGCCACGGCGATTGAGAATGCGATCGGTGAAGATGTGGCCGCGCTCAAGATCGGCGGCGAGCTGGATCTCGTCGATTGCCACGAACGCCACGTCGAGATCGCGCGGCATCGCCTCGACGGTGGACACCCAGAAGCGCGGATTGTGCGGCTTGATCTTCTCTTCGCCGGTGACGAGCGCGACCTCGCTCGCGCCCACGCGCTCGACGCACTTGTTGTAGACCTCGCGCGCGAGCAGGCGCAGCGGCAGCCCGATCATGCCGCTCGAATGCGCGAGCATGCGCTCGATCGCGAGATGCGTCTTGCCGGTATTGGTCGGCCCGAGCACCGCGGTCACGCCGGCGCCGCGCGCGCGCGCGTCGCGGGACGAGTGTGAAGAAAACGATATGGGCATTAAGAGTCCGAAGGATGTTTCGTCGAAATTCAGCGGCGCCGCATCATTTTGATCGATCCGATATTCCGTCCGCCCATGGGCGACGCCGCGCATGGCGAATGTGGACGATCCATACCTCTCCGGCTTCGATGCTCCAATAGATCAAATATGGGAACCGTCCGACGGGAAGTACACGAGTCTCTTGAACCTGCGAAAGACGACCGATTTGTGGATGGCGGCCGATCAGCGCGACTGCCTTATCCATGGCCCGCCTGACGTTTCGTGCACCTTGCGGACTGCGCTCGTCAAGGTAATCCAGAATATCACTCAAATCATCATGGGCGCGCGCGGTATAGCGGACCTTCATGCGCCGTGGCGTTTCCAGAGCGCTTCGATCTCGGCGTCGGGCACGAACTCGCCGCGGCGCGCCTGCGCAAGCCCTTCGAGAATCGCCGCCCGCGTCTCATCGTCGACCGGCACGGCCGTATCGTCGCTCGCCATCGACAGGACCATGACGGCGATCGAGTCCTGTTCGTCGTCAGGAAGTTCGCGCGCCTTCGCGATCGCCTTTTCGAGCAGCTTGGTCATGACTTGGATTCCAGCGGATCTACTTTCTATTTGTCTAACATAATCGGCACCGCGAGGCCATTCGGCTACACCTTCGCCACCAGCCAGCCGCGATAGCTCACGATCAATCCGGTGAGCGGATGACCGATCTCGACATGAAAGTGAAACCGCCCGTCCTCGGCATATTCGTAGGAGTCGCCGCGCGGCGCGAGCCATAGCGGCAGCGGAATTCCGAACAGGCTCCAGCGCCGCACCACGAGCCGCAGCTTGCCGTCGTCAATCAGAAGCGCCATGCCGGCATTGAGCGGGCCGAAGCGCTCGCACACGAGCCATTCGTAACGCCCGCGCCCTTGCTCCTGCGTCGAGTGGAACGAACGTCTCGCGAATGTCCGCATCCAGCGTTCGCGGCCATTCTCCAACTTGAAGTCGACGCGCAACGGAACGTTGTCGCCCGCCTGCGGGAAGCCGATCACGGCGGCGGCGAGCCGCGCGAGCGGGCCGCTACCGCGCGTGACCGTCGCGGTTCCTTCCGCGGTCATGTCGCCGTTGAGATCGTGCATCGCCTGAAGCGGCGCCGGTAGCGACGCGTAGGCGTCGCCGAGGAGACGACGGTACAGCGGTTGAGCGCGCGTATCGGTGTTGACCTCGCGCCGTCCAGTGACGATCGCGCGGCGCGCGAACAGCTTTTCGTAATCCTCAAGCTCGAGATCGCCGACGGCGGCGCGCGCGCCGGGCGCAGGCTTTTTGCCGTCGAGGCAGTGGCGGATGATCGCCTCGGACGCCATCGAGGGGATCAGCGGACCGTCATCGCCCTCGGCGATCATGTGCCATGAGCGCGTGAGCGGCGCGCCCTCCGCCTCGCCCGCAACTTCGACGAACATGCCGCCGCGATGCTCGCCCCAGCGCAGCACATTGGTCGCCCAATGCATCAACGGCGCGAGCCGTGCGAGCGACGGGACAAGTCGCAGCCGCACCAGCCACGCGCAGAAATTCAACAGGCGATGCAGGACCTCCGGCACCGGGCCGGCGCCCATCCAGATATCGCGCAAGCCGGGCCAGAGGTCGGGGATCACCTGCAGGTCGGGCACGTCGACTAGCGAGAAGCGGGTATTGCGGGGCGGAACGCGCCCCGGCGGGGCGACGGTGTAGCGTAGCGTTTCGACGAGCCCGTAGCCGAACGTCTTCCGACCGTCGCGCACGAGCGCGACCTTCTGCCCCGCATAGCCGGCGATCGCCCGGATGACATTGAGGCCCACGCCCGCATAGGGCGACGGCGCGATCCCGCCGGTGATCGCCGCGACGCGCGTCATCCCGGCGGCGAGCCGGCGCGTCACCGCGGCGGTGAGCACCGGAAAGCTCGATGCGCCGGCGAGCACGAACACGCCGCGCTCGCGCGCTTGGCCCTCGAACTGCGCGATGCCGTGCACGAAATCCGAGCCGTCCGCGAGGTCGAGATAGTTGATGCCGTGCGCGAGCGCCGCCCGCACCACGCGATAAGGATCGCCATAGGCCTGGAACGGGCCGCTCGCGTCCACCACGATGTCGGGCGCGAGCGCGACAAGCTGCGCCTCGACGTCGCCCTCGCGATCGAAGCGCGCGGCTTGCAGCGTGGCACGCGCGGAGAGCGCGGCGCAGAACTCCTGCGCCTGGGCGAGCGAACGGCCCGCGATCATGAGCGTGACGCGCGGTTCGTCGGCGAGCAGCAACGCAAGCCGGCCGCCGAATGTGCCGTAGCCGCCGAGGATCAGAACCTTGAGGTCGCTCATGCGAGGAAGCGGTCCGCGAAGCGGGGATCGGGGCGATAGCAGCTTTGGCGGCTCCCGAACCAGCGCAGCCGGTTGCGCGCGACTGTGTCATAGAGCCGATCGCGCAAGCCGAGCGGCAGCACGCGGAACGCCGCGGCGAGCGACCACGGAAAGCCGAGCCCGCGCGCGATGCGGATGCCGGCTTCGGACTTGAACCACGCGATGCCGTCCTGGATCAGGATCATGGTCTCGTAGTTCTGCGCATCGAGCCCGTAATGCCGGTAGAGCGCGTGGCCGAGCGGCGATTGCGCCGCCAGCAGGCGAAATACGCCCGTCGGGTCGTGCCGCAACACGAATGACGCCGAGCCCGAGCAGAGCGCGCAATAGCCGTCGAAGATGATGACCGGCCTGTCGTCCGCGAACGGCGGCACGTCGGCGTCGGAACGATAGCTGTAGGGAGCCAGCATGGGCGCTATGTTTGCCGCGTCGTACCAAAATGCAACGCTTTGCGCGCGCGACGCGCGCCAACCCTGCCAAAGCGAACAGGGCTTGAACGAATCGCGCCCGAATCGGGTCTCGCCGATGTGCGGCGCTCGAATCTTAAAATGGTGCTACCGCGCTGCGCCGTGCGGCGTCCCAATCCGTGACGACGAACTCCGGAAGGGCCCGCCGAATCGGCGTTGCCCGTAATGTTTGGAACGAGTCTGGAACGAAACGCGCCCGAATCGGCGCCTCGATCATCTGCGCGCAAGCGCTCGCGCCAAGTCCTTGAAACTCACACAAGATCGGGTACACGCGCGACCGAGATGAGGCTTGCCGAGCGGAACAAAGCTTAACGGCGCACGGACTCCGCACGGGCAAAGAGTCAATGATGATTCTGGAAGTTGTCCCACGGATTCGAGATCGTCAGCCGCCTATCGCGGCGCCTAGTCACCAGCCTTGATCTCGCGCACCCCGAGCGCGTCGGCAAGGCGCGTCTGCGCCGAGCCCGGCCGCAGCGGCTTCTGCTGGCTCTCGTGCGGCGCCCAGCCGGACAGCCAGACGATCTCGAAGGTCGCGCGGATGCGCCCGTCCGGATCGGCGAAACGCTCGACATAAATCTCCGCCATGCGCGTCAGCGTCGCGCGCCGCAGCGGCGTGCGGCGGCGCTCGACGAGCGCGTTGGTCGCACCCATGTGGCGGAGATCCGCCATCAGCGCGAACGGCGAGGCGTAGCGCACCGTGAGCCGGTCCGCGTCGGCCACCGGCAGCGCAAAGCCCGCGCGCTGGAGCAGCGCACCGGCCTCGCGCATGTCCGCGAACGGCGCGACATGCGGCGAGATTCCGCCTTCGACTTCGGCTTCCGCGGCGGCGAAGGCCTCACGCAGTTCGGTCAACGTCTCGCCGCCGAGCATGGCGGCGAGCAACAGGCCGTCGGGTTTCAACGCGCGGCGGACCTGGATCAGCGTGCCGGGCAGATCGTTCACGAATTGCAGCGCCAATGCCGACACCACGAGATCGAGCGAGCCGTCGCGAAACGGCAGCGCCTCCTCGTCAGCCACGACCGCGAGCCCGGCGTGGTGCGGCTGCATGTTCGCCGTCACCAGCACGCCGATGGATGTCTTGCCGGCGAGCGCGCGACGCAGCGCATCGGTCGGCGTGCCGAGATCGACCGCCACGGCGAAGTCGCGCAGCACCGCGTCGAGCCGTTCGGCCAAGTCGGCGACGACGCGGTCGATCAGGAACGTCGCGGGCCCGAGCGCACGCGCCCGCCGCCTGCGCTCGGCCAGCAGCGCACGGTCGAAGACGATGGGGCTCTGAGCCATGTTGAGCGCGATCCTGCCGGGCGCTACCGTAGCGGCATGGATACGGCCGCGACAGAGGCGCCGACCTGGCCGACGCGCATCGCGCAGGGCCTGCGCGCGAGCCTGCGCTTTACCCTCAACGTCGCGATGCCGCCGCTGTGCCCTGCGTGCCGCACGCTGGTCGACTCGACGGGACTGTGTGCGGAGTGCTGGGGCAAGCTCGCCTTCATCGCCCCGCTGTATTGTCCGCGCCTCGGCATCCCGTTCGTCTATGACCCCGGCCCCGGCATCCTGTCGATGCAGGCGATCGCCAATCCGCCGGCCTACAGCCGAGCCCGTGCGGCCGTGCGCTACGACGATGTCGGGCGCCAGCTCGTGCTCGCGTTCAAGTACGGCGACCGGCTCGATCTTAGCCCCATGCTCGGCGGCTGGATGGCGCGCGCCGGCCGCGAGCTTCTCGCCGACGCCAACGCGCTTGTACCGGTGCCGCTGCACTGGCGGCGGCTGTGGACGCGGCGCTTCAACCAGTCGGCGGCGCTCGCCGAGGCGATCGCGAAGGCGAGCGACGTGCCGGTCGCATATTCGGTACTCAAGCGCGTCGAGGCGACGGTGCAGCAGGTCGGGCTCTCGCATGCCGAGCGCTCCACCAATGTGCAGGGCGCGTTCCGCGTCCCGCCGGAGGCTAGGGGCGAGGTTGCGGGCCGGCGCTTCATCCTGGTCGACGACGTGCTGACCTCGGGCGCGACGGTGGATGCCTGTGCGCGCGCGCTGCTGCGGGCCGGTGCCGCGCAAGTCGACGTGCTGGTCTTCGCCCGGGTTGTTGACGCCGCGCGGGCTCCCATATAGTGCGCTTCGCGCATCAAATGGACGCGGACCGTTAAGCCCCGGTACACCATGCCCGAGATCGTCATCTACACGCGGGATTTCTGCTATTACTCCGACGCGGCGCGCGAGTTGCTCCAGCGCAAGGGCGTGGCGTTCCGGGAAATCAATGCCGGCGGCAACCGCGAGCTACGCAAGGAAATGATCGAGCGGGCGTATGGCGCGAGCACGTTTCCGCAGATTTTCATCGGCGCGACGCATGTCGGCGGCTGCGACGAGCTTTACGCGCTCGACCAAGCCGGCCAGCTCGATCCAATGCTAGCGCCGCAACGGGACACCGCATGACCTCAACATTCCGCATCGGCCTGATCCAGATGCGCTCCACGCGCGAGCCGCACGTCAACACCGAGGCGGCCGCAAAGCTGATCGGCGAGGCGAAGACCGGCGGCGCGGATTATGTGCTGACGCCGGAGATGACCAACATCATGGAGCTCTCGCGCGACAGACTGTTCTCGACCATCGTGCCGGAGGAGAACGATCCGACGCTCGCGACCATGCGCGAGCTCGCGCGCGCGCTCGGCATCTACGTTCACATCGGCTCGCTTGCGGTGAAAGTATCCCCCGACAAGGCCGCGAACCGCGCCTTCCTGATCAACCGGAAGGGCAACATCGTCGCGCGCTACGACAAGATCCACATGTTCGATGTCGATCTCGCCAACGGGGAGCGCTATCGCGAGTCGCGCAGCTATCGCGCGGGTGACCTTGCGGTCGTCGCCGACCTGCCGTGGGGCCGGCTCGGCGTCACCATCTGCTACGATCTGCGCTTCCCGGCACTCTATCGCGCGCTCGCCGGGGCCGGCGCATCGTTCCTGGCGATCCCCTCAGCCTTTACCGAACAGACCGGCAAAGCGCACTGGCACGTGCTGATGCGCGCACGCGCGATCGAGAACGGCTCCTTCGTGTTCGCCGCCGCCCAAGGCGGCCGGCACGAGAACGGGCGCGACACGTTCGGCCATTCGCTGGTGGTCGATCCGTGGGGCCGCGTCATCGCGGAGGGCGGCACGGAGCCCGGCGTCATCTTCGCCGACGTCGAACCGGCCGAAGTCGCGTCCGCCCGCGCGCGCATCCCTTCGCTGCAGCACGGCCGGCGCTTCGAGATGATCGAGCCGATGGCCGAGCCGGCGCATCTCCACGTAGTCGAGGCGCAAGCGTGATCCGTTACTCCCTCGCCTGCGAGCACGGCCACGAATTCGAAAGCTGGTTCGCGAATTCGGGCGCCTACGACAAGCAGGTGAAGCGCAAGCTCGTCACCTGCCCGCTCTGCGGCTCGGCGAAGGTCGACAAGGCGATCATGGCCCCACGTCTCGCGCGCAAGGACAGGAGCACATCGATGCCGGCGCCGATGGAACAGGCCGCAACGCCGGCGCCTGCCGAGGCCACCAGTCCGGTCGCGATGATCTCGCCGCAGGAGCGCGAGTTCCGGGCGAAGCTCAAGGAGCTGCGCGATCATCTGACCTCGAACGCCGACAATGTCGGCAAGAAATTCCCCGAGGAAGCGCGCAAGATGCATTACGGCGAGACCGAGCACCGCTCGATCTATGGCGAAGCCACGCCGCAGGACGCCGAGGCGCTGCACGATGAAGGCATCGAGTTTCATCCGCTCCCGGTGCTGCCGGATGAGCGGAATTAGCTGAGGCGGCGCCGCGAACTCCTCTTTCCCTCTCCCCTTGAGGCCTTGAGGGAGAGGGAAAGAGGAGCGGGTCGCGCGCACGCCCCATCACCGCTAGACTGTCGCGATGACCCTCTCCTCCTGGCAAGCCTGGGCCGTCCTCTCCGCAATATTCGCGGCGCTGACCGCGATCTTCGCCAAGGTCGGCGTCGACAACGTCAATCCGGACTTCGCGACTTTCGTCCGCACCATCATCATCCTGATCTGCCTCGCCGCGATCCTGGCGGCGACCGGGCAGTTCCAGTCGCCCGGATCGGTCTCGACGCGCAGCTATGTGTTCCTGGTGCTCTCGGGGCTTGCGACCGGCGTCTCGTGGATCTGCTATTTCCGCGCGCTCAAGCTCGGCGACGCCTCGCAGGTCGCGCCGATCGACAAGCTCAGCGTCATGCTGGTCGCGGTATTCGCGTTCCTGTTCCTGGGCGAGCGGCCGTCAGGCCAGAACTGGCTCGGCATCGCGCTGATCGCGGCCGGCGCGGTGCTGATCGCGATCAAGCGCTGAGGCGCTTAAGTCGGGTGCGACCAGATCAGCAGGATCACGCCGATCACGATCATCGCCATGCCGAAGCTTTCGCGCGCGGTCACCTTCTGCTTGAACACGAACACCGAGATCGCCTGCGCGAACAGCACCTCGACCAGCGCAAGCGTGCGCACGCTCGCCGCCGTCGCGATCGCGAAGGCCAGGAACCAGAACTGCGACGCGGTCGCCCCCATGAAGCCCGCGAACAATGAAGGTCGCCACTGCGCGACAATCGCCGTCAGCACCGCGCGGTCGCGCACCGCCAGATAGGCGCTGAGCAGCGTCGCCTGCAGCACCAATCCGATCGCGAGCGTGAAGGTTGCCGCCATCACGAAGTTCGGATGACCGAGATTGAGGATCGCGCCGCGATAGCCGATCGCCGACAGGGCGAACATGCCACCGGACGCAAGTCCGATCAGCGTGGGGCGGATGCCGCCGGTCGCGCCCGGTTTGAACGACATCACGACGACGCCGAAGGTCGCAACCACGATCGCAACCATCATCCAGACATTAAGCGCGTCGCCGAGAAACAGGAGGCCGAAGATCGCGACCTGAATGGGTTCGGTCTTGATGTAGGCGATGGTGACGACGAAGGACCGCTCGCCCATTGTGGCAAGCATCGTCGCCGTCGCGCCGATCTGGAACAGCGCGCCGGCGAGCAGCCACGGCACGAAGCTCCAGGAAGGCCGCGGCAACGCCGCGCCGCTGAAGATCATGACGCCGGCGAGAAACAGAAGCGCGAACGGAAAGCCGAACAGGAAGCGCACATGGGTGGCGCCGACCGTGCCGAGGCGTCGTCGGTCAGCTCGCGCTGCATGGCGTTGCGCGCGGTCTGACCCGCGGCGGCGAGCACCGTGAAGACGGCCCAGAGCCAGGAGATGTCGGTCATGCGGTTTCTTTCTTCCCTCGCCCCGCTCTTGCGGGGAGAGGGTGGCGAGCGACTTAGTCGCGAGCCGGGTGAGGGGCAACTGCGAAAATGGAAGACCAGCCCCTCACCCGCCCTCCCCCGGATCAAGTCCGGGGTGGGGCACCCTCTCCCCGCAAGAGCGGGGAGAGGGAAAAGGGCGCGAGCGTTACTTCGCCCGCTCCGCCAGCACCATGTAGTTCACGTCGGTGTCGGTCGAGAGCTCCCAGCGGTCGGCGAGCAGATTGTAGATCACGCCGCGCTCGTCGGTGCTGCTCAAGCCGGCGCGCTCCATGGCGATCTCCAGTTCGTCCGGCGTGACGAACTTGTCCCACTGATGCGTGCCGCGCGGCAGCCAGCGCAGCACGTATTCGGCGCCGACGATCGCCAAGACAAAGCTCTTGAGCGTGCGGTTGATGGTGGCGGCGACCATCAGCCCGCCGGGCCGCACCATCTCGGCGCAGCGCGACACGAACAGCTTCACGTCGGCGACGTGCTCGACCACCTCCATGGCGAGCACGATGTCGAAGCGCTCGCCCTGATCCGCGAGCGCCTCGGCCGTGGTGGCGCGATAATCGATCGCAAGGCCGCCCCGCTCCGCGTGCACCTTCGCGGCCGCGATATTCTTCTCGGCGGGATCGGCGCCGACGACCAATGCCCCGAGCCGCGCCAGCGGCTCACAGAGAATGCCGCCGCCGCAGCCGATATCGAGGATGCGCAAGCCCTTCAGGCTGTCGAGCTGCTTCGGATTGCGGTCGAACCGTTTGCACGCCGCGTCGCGGATGTAGGCGAGCCGCACCGGATTGAACTTGTGCAGCACCGCCATCTTCCCGCGCGGGTCCCACCACTCGTCGGCGAGCGCCGAGAAGCGCGCGACCTCGCGATCGTCGACGGTGCTTGCACTCTGCATGAGCTAACCCGTCCGCGGCACGCGGCCCTCGATCGGATACTGCGGATCGTTGTAGCCCGGCGCAGCCGCATGGCCGGTAACGACGAGATCGTTGACGAACGCCTCGTCCTCCTTGGTGAGCTTGACGTCGAGCGCCGCGACATAGTCGTCCCACTGCGCTTCGGTGCGCGGGCCCGCCACGATGCCGCTGATCAGTCTGTTGTTGAGCACCCAGGCGACCGCGAAGTGATTGGGCGAAACGCCGCGCTTCTCGGCATGGGCCTTCACCTTCTGTGCGGCTTCCAGCGTGGCGGGATTCATCTCGGTTTGCAGCATGCGCTTGTCGGCGCGGCCGGCGCGCGAATCCTTCGCGGCCTCGGCGCCCGGCGCGTATTTGCCGGTCAGCACGCCGCGCGCGAGCGGCGAATAGCTCACGACGCCGATCCCGTAGTTCTGGCACACCGGAAGCTGCTCGACCTCGGCCACGCGATAGAGCGCGTGATAATAGGGCTGGCTCACGATCGGCCGATCGATGCCCATCTGGTCGCACAGATTGCAGATCTCGGCGATGCGCCATGAGCGATGGTTCGACACGCCGAAATAGCGGATCTTGCCCTGCTGCTGCAGGTTGCCGATCGCCCGCACGGTCTCGGCGAGCGGCGTGTCGTGATCCTCTTTGTGCAGGTAATAGATGTCGATGTAGTCGGTGCCGAGCCGGCGCAGGCTCTCTTCCGCCGCCTGCATCACCCATTTGCGCGACAGGCCGCCGCGGTTCGCGCCCTTGCCGACCTGGTTTCCGAGCTTGGTGGCCACCACCCAGTCGTGGCGCTGATTGCCGATCGCACGGCCGGCAATCTCTTCGGACTTGCCGCCCGCGTAACCGTCCGCCGAGTCGATGAAGTTGACGCCCTGCTCTTTTGCTTTCGCCACGATGCGCCCGGCGGTCGCCTCGTCGGTCGCGCCGCCGAACATCATGGTGCCGAGGCAGAGCGGGGAGACTTTCACGCCGCTCGCCCCGAGATTTCGATAGTCCATTGCTTTCACCGTGGAACAGGGAATGCCGTTGGGGGCTTCTTTCTAGCGCGGCCTTGACCCGACCGCCTAATAAGAACATAAAGAGAACATTGAAATGGCCGGAAGGACAAACGTGATGGCCAAATCAGCCCGACAGGCCGACCAGCCGGGGCTCTTCGATATCGCTGTGGCCGCGCAGGCGTCGGCGGCCGAGGCTGAATTCCACAACCTCACTGCGGCACGCAAGGCCGCCGAGGCGTGCACACGCTGCCCGCTTTACAAGAACGCGACCCAGACGGTGTTCGGCGAGGGACCGGTCCACGCGCCCGTCGTCTTCGTCGGTGAGCAGCCGGGCGATTAAGAGGACTTGGCTGGCAAGCCGTTCGTCGGACCCGCAGGGCAATTGTTCGATCGCGCGCTCGCCGAGGCCGACATCGACCGCAGCCGCGTCTACGTCACGAACGCCGTGAAGCACTTCAAGTTCGAGCCGCGCGGCAAGCGCCGCATCCACAAGAAGCCGAACCACGACGAAATCGACATTTGCCGCTGGTGGCTCGACAATGAGCTTAACCTCATCAAGCCACGGATCACGGTCGCGCTTGGCGCAACTGCGGCGCGCGCGCTCACCGGCCATGATGTGACGATCTCGCGCTCGCGCGGCCGGCTGATGCCGCTGCGGGAAGGCGTCGAGGGCTTCATCACGGTGCATCCCTCGTTTCTGCTGCGTGTCCCCGATGAGGCCTCGAAGGCGCGCGAATACGAGAAATTCGTCGCCGACTTGAAGCTTATCGCAAGGCACCTGCCGGAGATCCGCAAGGCGGCGTAACTCCCGCCGCTTCGTAGCCCGCATGAGCGAAGCGATATGCGGGGCCGTTCAGGCCTCCGAGAGACTGATCCCGCATGCCGCTTCGCTCATGCGGGCTACGGTTCTGAACGGGTTGCGCCCTCTACCCCGCGCCGCTATGCAGTACCGGCCTTTTCCCGGGGACCCGGCGCGCGCATGTCTCGCCTTGTAATGAAATTCGGCGGAACGTCGATGGCCGACATCGACCGCATCCGCAATGTCGCACGCCACGTCCAGCGCGAGGTCAATGCCGGCCATGAGGTCGCGGTCGTGGTGTCGGCGATGTCGGGCACGACCAACCAGCTTGTCGCGTGGGCGCGCGACGCGGCGCCCTTGCATGATGCACGCGAATACGACGCCGTGGTCGCCACCGGCGAGCAGATCACCGCCGGGCTGCTGGCGATCGTGCTCGAAGACATGGGCGTGAATGCGCGCTCATGGCAGGGCTGGCAGCTTCCGATCCTCACCTCCAACGCGCACGGCTCCGCGCGCATCGATGACGTCAATGGCGAGGAGCTGGTCAAGCGCTTCCGCGAGCTCGGACAGGTCGCCGTCATCGCGGGCTTCCAGGGCATGCACAAGGAGACCGGCCGCATCACCACGCTCGGCCGCGGCGGGTCGGACACCTCGGCGGTCGCGATCGCGGCCGCGATCCACGCCGATCGCTGCGACATCTACACCGACGTCGACGGCGTCTACACGACCGACCCGCGCGTCGTGCCGCGCGCGCGGCGGCTCGAGAAGATCGCCTACGAGGAGATGCTCGAAATGGCGTCGCTCGGCGCCAAGGTCATGCAGGTGCGCTCGATCGAGCTCGGCATGGTGCACAACGTGCGCATCTTCGTGCGTTCGAGCTTCGACCGGCCGGAAGATATCGACCCGCACCAGAACCAGCCACCCGGCACGCTGATTTGCGACGAGAGTGAGATCATGGAACATCCAGTGGTAAGCGGCATCGCCTTCTCCCGGGACGAGGCGCAGATCTCGGTCCGCCTCGTGCCCGACAAGCCCGGCGTCGCGGCAGCGATCTTCGGGCCGCTCGCGGACGCGAACATCAACGTGGACATGATCGTGCAGAACGTGTCCCCCGACGGCGCGACGACGGACCTGACCTTCACGGTGCCGGCCGCCGACTACGCCCGCGCCAACGCCGTGCTGGTGAAGTCCAAGGACAAGATCGGCTACGACCACCTCGACGGCTCGCGCGAGGTCGCCAAGATTTCGGTGATCGGCATCGGCATGCGCAGCCACGCGGGCGTCGCCGCGCAGGCCTTCAAGGCGCTGGCCGAGCGGCAGATCAACATCCGCGCGATCACGACCTCGGAGATCAAGTTCTCGGTGCTGATCGACACCGCCTACACGGAGCTCGCGGTGCGGGCGCTGCACAGTTTGTACGGGCTGGATAAGTAGGGCTTCTCTTTCCCTCTCCCGCTTCGCGGGGAGAGGGAAAGGACGCCGAATGCCGCTTCCTCCCCTCTCCTACGCGCAGCGTTTCGAGGACTTCCACCTCGCCCGCTGCTTCGAGGACCAGGAGACGGGCTTTTACGTCGACGTCGGAGCCGGCCACCCGGTCTACGACAACGTCTCGTTCGCGTTTTACCTCGCCGGCTGGCGCGGCATCACGGTCGAGCCGAACCCCGCGCTTGCCGCACTCGGGCGCGCGGTTCGCCCGCGCGACCATCTCTACCAAGGGCTTGCGGGCGCCGAGCCGGGCGAGGCGACGCTCTATCTTCAGCGCGAATTCCACGGACTTTCCACTACCATCGCGGAGCACGCATACGCCGCCGAGAAGGAAGTCGGCCGCAGCCCTGAGCCAGTCACCGTGCCGGTCACGACACTGGCGGCGCTGTGCGAGCAGCACGCGCCGACCGCGATCGACTTTCTCAAAGTCGACGTGGAGGGCGCGGAAGCCGACGTGCTGCGCGGCGCGGATTTCACCCGCTTCCGGCCGAAGGTGATCGTCGTCGAGGCGATCAAGCCGTTCACGCTCGCGCCCGCCTGGGACGAATGGGAGCCGCAGCTCGCCCGGCACGGCTACGCATACGCCTGGGACGACGAGCTCAACCGCTACTACGTCGCCACGGAAGCCTCCGCGCTCGCCGACAAGCTGCGTGGCGGCCCGAAATGGTACGCGGACGGCCCGCAGATCGGGCATTACAAGGGCGCCGCCGTCGATCCCGCCCATCCGGACCACCGCCTCGCGCTACTGCTGCAAGCCGCCGACCTCGCGACGCTGCCGCTGACCGGCGCCACCGTGCTTTTCGACATGGTAACGGCGGGCGAAGCCGATCTCGACCGCCCTGCCCGCGCCACCGACGTGGCGGCGATCGCGACACGATTTTTCGGCGATTCTCCCGCAGTGCAGCAGATCGTTCCCTCGGCCGGCGAGGAAACGATCCGCACGGCCTATCGCCGGATCATCGATTCCGATGCGTTCCGCGCATCCTGCGGCCGGATCGCGGCCAGCTATGCGTGGTAACAATCGTGTCGCTTGCCCGCAGCACGCCGCATTCGCTATAGCCTCGCAGAGGCCGCGGGGCCGGCGCCCGCGACCGCAAGCCGAAACACGGCGCAAGGGCTGAAGCGATGCGTGGCGCAGTTGGCGGCCCGCGCGTGCTGTTGCGCCGGCTTCGCGAGGTCATGGCGGAGCCGGTCAGCGCGCAGGAGCGCCTGAACAAGATCGTGGTGCTAATCGCCGCCAACATGGTGGCGGAGGTGTGCTCCGTCTACGTGTTGCGCGTAGACGGCACGCTCGAGCTCTATGCCTCGGAAGGGCTCAACCCGGACGCCGTGCACGTCACGGTGCTGCGCCAGGACGAGGGCCTGGTCGGCCTCGTCTCGAGCGAGGCCAAGTCGCTCAACCTCTCCGACGCCCAGCACCATCCGGCCTTCTCGTTCCGGCCGGAAACCGGCGAGGAGATCTATCACTCGTTCCTCGGCGTTCCGGTGCTGCGCGCCGGCAACACGCTCGGCGTGCTGGTGGTGCAGAACCGCGCGCACCGCAATTATTCGGAGGAAGAGGAAGAGGCGCTGCAGACGACCGCGATGGTGCTCGCCGAGACCATCGCGTCGGGCGAATTGTCGGCCCTCGCCAAGCCCGGCCTGGAGCCCGCCGCGCACCGGCCGCTGCAGCTCACCGGCCTCTCGATCTCCGACGGCATCGGGCTCGGCCATGCCGTGCTGCACGAGCCGCGCGTGGTCGTCACCACGCTGATCGCCGACGATCCGAAGAAGGAATTACAGCGCCTCGATGCGGCGCTCAACACGCTGCGCGCCGACCTCGACCTCCTGCTCGAGCGCCGCGACGTCGCCGACGCCGGCGAGCACCGCGAGGTGCTGGAAGCCTATCGGATGTTCGCGCATGACCGCGGCTGGATGCACAAGATGCACGAGGCGGTCGCGACCGGCCTGACCGCCGAGGCCGCCGTCGAACGCGTGCAGTCGGACAACCGCGCCCGCATGATGCGCCAGACCGATCCGTATCTGCGCGAGCGCCTGCACGACCTCGACGACCTCGCCAACCGCCTGATGCGCCAGCTCGTCGGCCGCGATCACGCCCCGCCGCGCGAGGAGCTTCCCGACAACGCGATCCTGGTGGCGCGCGCCATGGGCCCGGCGGCGCTGCTCGACTACGACCGCAAGAAGCTGCGCGCCCTGGTGCTGGAGGAAGGCGGGCCGACCTCGCACGTCTCGATCGTGGCGCGTGCGCTCGGCATCGCCGCGGTCGGCCAGATCGCCAATGCGACCGGCATCATCGATCCGGGCGACGCCATCATCGTCGACGGCACCATGGGCCACGTGCATGTGCGCCCGACCGCCGACGTAGAGAAGGCCTACGCGGACCGGGTGCGGCTGCGCGCGCGCCGCCAGGCCCAATATGCCGAGCTGCGCGACAAGCCTTCTGTCACCAAGGACGGCGAGAAGATCTCGCTCTTGCTCAATGCCGGTCTGCTGGTCGACCTGCCGCATATCGACGAGACAGGGGCCGCCGGCATAGGGCTGTTCCGCACCGAATTGCAGTTCATGGTGGCGGCCTCGCTGCCGCGCGCGGCCGAACAGCTCGGGCTCTATCGCCAGGTGCTCGACGCCGCCGACGACCGACCGGTGACGTTCCGCACGCTCGACATCGGCGGCGACAAGGTGCTGCCCTACATGCGCTTCGAGGAAGAGGAGAACCCCGCGCTCGGCTGGCGCGCGATCCGCCTCGGGCTCGACCGGCCCGGCCTCCTGCGCAGCCAGATCCGCGCGCTGCTCGATGCGGCCGCCGAGCGCGAGCTGCGCATCATGTTCCCGATGGTCACCACCGTGGACGAGTTCGATCAGGCGAAAAGCTTCGTCGAGCGCGAGCTGACGCATCTGCGCCGCCACGGCCACCGGCTGCCCGAGCGCGTGCATGTCGGCGTCATGGTGGAGGTCCCGGCGCTGCTCTTTCAACTCGACGAGTTGCTGGCGCGCGTGGATTTCCTGTCGATCGGCTCGAACGATCTGGCGCAGTTCATCTTCGCGGCCGACCGGAGCAATACCCATCTCGCCGGACGCTTCGACCCGATCTCGGCGCCGATGCTGCGCGTCCTGAAGATGATCGTCGACAAGGCGGGCGCCGTGGGGAAACCCGTGACGCTGTGCGGCGAGCTCGCCTCGCAGCCGATCGGCGCGCTCGCGCTGATCGCGATCGGCTACCGTGCGCTTTCGCTCTCGGCGTCCTCGGTCGGCCCGGTCAAGGCCATGGTGTTGGAGCTCGATGCCAAGAAGGCCGCCGCCGCCGTCGCCCCGCTGCTCAGCGGAACGGACCGCAAGGTGACGGTGCGCGCGACGCTCGAGGCCTTCGCGACGGCGGAGGGCTTGCAGCTCTGAGCGCTATTCGAAGGGGAATGGGCGCGACGTGATGTCGTCGAACGAATAGGGGCAGGTTTCGGGGAATGACGATTTTTTGAGTCCCGTCTCGGTGGCCGCCTCGGAGCACGCCTTGCGATAGGCACGCGTGATCGCTTCGCCGATGCGAGGTTTAAGACCGGGATTGTCGCTCAAGACGTCGGCGAGTTCGAGCCGTTGGGTGTCGATGGAGCCCGCCCAACTGCGCGAGCGCCTGTCCGGCTGATGATCCCATTTCAGCATGTGCATGATGAGCACCCGGAAGGCGCTCTCCAGCTTGTTGAACTGTTCCCGCCCCAAGGATTCGATCTCCTCCGCGACGTTCTCCCGGTCGACTTCGGCCCAGCGGCCCTCACGTACTAGCCGCCCTTGCTCCTGCGACCAGGAGTAAAAATCGGTGTCGTAACCGGCCCGCTCCTTTTCGAGCGATGCCGGGCCGGCGACGCGCTGCGTGCTGCGGCCCATGTCCGGTTCCTTGTCCATTGGGGCAATCATAGCACGAAATGCCCTCAAGAAGATCGGCCTCGATTGCCGCTTGTCCCGGCCAGCGGGTCCTTATACCTACCGTGCCCGATGATCCTTCCTGAGCAAAAGCTCGACGCGCTGGTCGCGCGCCTCAAGACCGTCGAGGACGACCTCGCGGCGGGGCCGGACCGCGACACCTACGTGAAGCTCTCGCGCGAGTTCTCCGAGCTGCAGCCGCTGGTCGCGAGCATCAAGACCTATCGCGGCGCGCTGAGCGAGATCGCCGATCTCGACGCGCTGCTGGCCGATCCGGCGACCGACCGGGAGATGCGCGCGCTTGCGGAAGCCGAGAAGCCGGTGCTGGAGGCGCGGCGCGACGCGCTCGCACAGGACATCCGCCGCGCGCTCATCCCGAAGGACGCGATGGACGAGCGCAACGTGGTGCTCGAAATCCGCGCCGGGACCGGCGGCGACGAGGCGTCGCTGTTCGCCGGCAACCTGTTCCGCATGTACGAGCGCTATGCCGCCAAGCAGGGCTGGAAGGTCGAGGTGCTCTCAGCGAGCGAAGGCAGCATGGGCGGCTACAAGGAGATCATCGCCGAGATCAAGGGACGCGGCGCGTTCGCCAAGCTGAAATTCGAGTCCGGCGTGCACCGCGTGCAGCGCGTGCCCGACACCGAAGGATCGGGCCGCATTCACACCTCCGCCGCGACCGTCGCGGTGCTCCCCGAGGCCGAGGAGGTCGACGTCACCATCAACGAGGGCGACCTCAAGATCGATACGTTGCGTTCGAGCGGCGCCGGCGGCCAGCACGTCAACAAGACCGAGTCGGCGATCCGCATCACGCATATGCCGAGCGGCATCGTGGTCGCCATGCAGGAAGACCGATCGCAGCATCGCAACCGCGCCAAGGCGATGGCGGTACTGCGGACCAAGCTCTACGAGATGCAGCGCCAGAAACAGGACTCCGCGCGCGCCGCCGAACGCCGCGGACAGGTCGGCTCGGGTGACCGCTCCGAGCGCATCCGTACCTACAATTTTCCGCAGGCGCGGGTGAGCGATCACCGCATCAACCTCACGCTCTACAAGCTGCCACAGATTCTCGAAGGCGAAGCGCTCGGCGAGGTGATCGACGCGCTGGTGACCGAGCATCAGGCCGAGCTGCTGGCGGCCGAGGGCGTATGATCGCGCCCTTGCGCGGCGCCTCGGTCGCGCATGCGCGCCGCGCGCTCGCCGAGCAGTTCCGGGCGGCGGATATCGAGTCCCCCGAGCTCGACGCCCGCATCCTGATCGGCCATGTGCTCGGGCTCGATCACACCGGCCTCGTGAGCGCCGCGACACAACAGCTTTCCGACCTCACCGCAAGCCAGATCGAACGGTACGCGGCTCGGCGGCTCGCCCGCGAACCGGTCGCGCGCATTATCGGCATGCGCGAGTTCTGGGGGTTGCGGCTCGCCGTGACCCCCGCCGTGCTGGTGCCGCGGCCGGAGACCGAGACCGTCGTCGAGCTGGCGCTTACGTTGATCGACCGCGACGGCGCGCGCACGCGTCCCTTGCGCATCGCCGATCTCGGCACCGGCTCGGGCGCGCTGCTGCTGGCTCTGCTCACCGAACTTCCGAACGCACACGGCATCGGCACCGATATCGACCTGGAGGCCCTCGCGGTCGCGCAAAGCAACGCTACACGGCTCGGGCTCGCGGCACGCGCGCAGTTCATCGCGGGCGATTACGCGCGCGCGCTGGCCGGGCCGTTCGACCTCATGGTGTCGAACCCGCCTTACATCGCCAGTGCCGAGATCGAGACGCTCGGCGCGGACGTGCGCGAGCACGACCCGCGCCATGCGCTCGACGGCGGCGCGGACGGGCTGGCCGGCTATCGGGAGATCGCCGCCGACGCGGGGAGGCTCGGCCTGCGCGGTCCCGTGGTGGTCGAGATCGGCCGCGGGCAAGAGGCGGATGTCGAGCGCCTGTTCGCGGCGGCAGGCCTTACGCTCACCGCGCAGCGCGCGGACCTCGCCGGGATCGTCCGCGCGCTTGCCTTTACCAGCCTGCGCTAGACCTCCGGGAACCCGCAAAAAACACTTGGAATATGGTCCGAGACCGACTAGGTTTCTTTCAGGAATCGATCCCAGATTGGTCAAAGCGCCACGACAGAGGCCCGGAGCGAAGCTCCGTGAGGCAGTGGCGCGGACGGGGCGAATGAGGAACTTCCTTATCTAAGGAAATGACGGTTCGCCGCTCGGGAATCGAACGCTTTCACCGGTTGGCTCGTATCGGGCTTGTCGCTTTGGCCTGATAGGTGCGTGACGAAAGGTGATTATGCCGTGGCGCGGCCACGGCGGGAGAGAATGTTCAGACCATCGCGACTGCGATTGTCGCCTGTCGGCGCACGCATGGAGCCACGCACGTGGCAATGCCTCGTCAAATCGTGACGAAGCTTGGTGGTTTTTCGTGCCGGCGCGGGTGCCGGATGAGGGCTAGGCAAAGTGCGAGCGTGTCAGAGACGCCGCAAATCGAGGAGTTGTTGAACAACACGCCATGAGAAACGGTCAACATCAGCATCACAAGCAGCGCATGCGCGGGCGCAACAACAATAACAATAACAACAACAACAACAATCGCCGTAGCCATAACCCGCTCACGCGGGTCTATGAGTCGAACGGCCCCGACGTGAAGATCCGCGGTACCGCCAATCACGTCGCGGAAAAATATCTTCAGCTTGCGCGCGACGCTCAATCCTCCGGCGATCTGATTTCGGCCGAAAATTATTTCCAGCACGCCGAGCATTATTTCCGCCTGATCGCCGTGGCGCAGGAACAGTTCCGGCAGAACAATCCGAACTTCCAGCCGCCGCGCCCGGAAGGCGGCGATCAGTTCAATCCGCGCAACGACGACAACTTCGACGACGGCGACGAAGATACGACGCCGCAGCCCTTCTCGGCCGAAGCCCCGTTCGGCACGCGCGAACCGCAGCCCGATATCCCGCCCGATGCGCAGCCTTTCGTCCAGCGCAACAACCAGCCCTATCAGGCGCGCAACAACCAGCCTTATCAGGCGCGCGACAGCCAGCCGCACGAAAGCCGGCCGCAACCGCAGCCGCCGCGCGTCGCGGCCGAGCCCGCCAACGTGGAAAGCCTGCCGGCCTTCATCACCGGCGGCGCCCCTGTGCAGGCACAACCCGCCAATGGACCGAACGGCCACGACAACAGTCAGGGCGACCGTTTTCCGTTGCATCGCCGGCGCCGGCGCCATCGCGGTCCGCGCGACCCGAACGCGCCTCAGCAAGATGCCAGCGGCGATCAATCCGACGATTCCGGACCGGCGAACGGCTGATCCTTCGAGGGCCTCGCTTCGCGAGGCCACCTCAGGATGACGTTCAGGAACTGCGCGCCGCTCCACCCGGCGAGGGCGCGAGCACGGGCTCCAGCGCCGGGACGAACCGGCGCTTCTCGCGCCGCGCCGGAATCGCGCGGTAGACCTGCTTCGTCGCCTCGACGATATGCACGCCGGCGAACGGCGCCGAGATCGTCGCGCCGGTGCGTTCCCAGGCGCCCGCCGAGCGCAGGAACCAGTTGCGCGCGATCGGCGGCAGGTAGAGCGCCTCGCCCCAGCCGACCGGCGTGAACCAGGTCTCGCGCAACAGATGCGTGATCTGCGAACGCGAATAGGGCCGGCCATGGCCGAACGGCGTCGTGTCGGCACGCGCCCACACGCCGCGCCGGTTCGGAATGACGGCGAGCAGGCGCCCGCCCGCCGCCAGCAAACGCCAGACTTCGCGCAGCAGAGCTTCGGCGTCCTGCGCCATTTCAAGTGAATGCACCAGCAGGATGCGGTCGACCGCGGCATCGGCGAGCGGCAGGTCGAGTTCTTCGACCAGGGTCGAGAGCGTCGGCCGCGCCGATGGCCACTTCACCACGCCCTGCGCAGCCGGCATGAAGGCAAGGCAGCGCTCGGCCTCCTCGCGGAACACGCCGAGATACGGCGTCGCATAGCCGATGCCGGCGACGCGCAGGCCGCGCGTGTCGGGCCAGCGCGCCCTTATGCCGCGCCCGACAAAGCGGCGCGCGACCGTCCCGAGCGGCTGGGCGTAAAAGTTACGCAGGTCGACGACATCGAGCGACATGGATCACGCGATCCGTTTGTTCCGCGTGCGCCGGGAACTCCCATCGCGGCAGCGGCCGTGGTAACTTGGCGCCGCCATCCAGCAGTAGCAAGGGAAGCCATGCCCGCCGAGACAAAACTGTTTCTCTGCCTCAAGGACAATTACGGCGTGCTGCTGCACGACCCCTTAAGCGGCGCGACCGCCGCGATCGACGCCCCCGAGGCCGCGCCGGTCGAGAAGGCGCTTGCCGCCACGGGCTGGAAGCTCACCGACATCCTGGTCACGCATCACCACGCCGACCACACCGCCGGCATCGCGGCGCTGAAAGCCAAGCATCATTGCCGTGTCGTCGCACCACGCAGCGAAGCGGCCAAGATCGCCGACGTCGACGAAACCGTCGGCGAAGGCGACACCGTAAAGGTCGGCGGGCTATCGGGGCGCGTGCTGGAGACGCCGGGACATACGGCCGGGCACATCTCGTATTTCCTCGGAGCCGACAAGCTCGCCTTCGTCGGCGATACGCTGTTCTCGGTCGGCTGCGGGCGCGTCATCGAGGGCACGCCCGAGATGATGTGGCAGTCGCTGTTGAAGCTCCGCGCGCTGCCCGACGACACACGGCTCTATTGCGGGCATGAATACACCGCGGCGAACTGCCGTTTCGCCGTCACGGTCGAGCCGGACAACGCGGCGCTGCGCAAGCGCGCCGATCAGGTGACGCAGCTCATCGGCCGCGGCGAGCCGACCATCCCGACGACGCTCGCCGAAGAGAAAGCCGTCAACCCGTTCCTGCGCGCGGACGTGCCTGCGGTCGCAGCCGGTGTCGGCTTGAAGGACGCAAGCCCCGCGCAGGTATTTGCCGCGGTGCGCGGGCGTAAGGATCGTTTTTAGCAATCGATGCCCGGACTCGCCGCCGCCGACATCATCCGCCTGCTCGACCTGAAAGCCCACCCCGAGGGCGGCCATTTCCGCGAAACGTTCCGCGATCCGCATAGGGTCGAGGGCCGCGCCGCTTCCACCGCGATCTATTTCCTGCTCGCCGCCGGTGAGCGCTCGCATTGGCACCGGGTCGACGCCGCTGAGGCTTGGCACTGGTACGCGGGCGCGCCACTGGTGCTCGATCTCGCAGACACCGAAGCCGGCCCGGCGCGGCACATCAAGCTGGGCGCTGATCTGGCGGCAGGAGAGCGCCCGCAGGCCGTCGTGCCGGCGGGCGTCTGGCAAGCCGCGGAAAGCCTCGGCGAGTGGACGCTCGTCGGCTGCACGGTCGCGCCGGGATTTGAATTTTCGGGGTTCGAACTCGCGCCCAAGGACTGGAAGCCCGGCTAGCTTTTCCGGAACATCATGTCCTTCGCGGCCAGCAGCCCGCCGCCGGCGATCAGCACCGCGGCGAGCGCCAGCATCGCGCGTGCGCTCGCGTAGCCTGCCAGCACCAGGAACAGAGTGGAGAGCAGCGGCGCCAGATACGATGCGGCGCCGAGCACGCGGATGTCGCCGTGCTTCACGCCGATGTCCCAGGCGTAGAACGCCGCGCCCACCGGCCCGAGACCGAGGCCGGCGACCGCGAGCCACTGGCCTCCCGTCTGCGGCCACTGCGTCGTCTCGAACGCCAGATGAAAGATCGCGGCGAGCACCGACGTGGCGAGGCAAAAACCCGCGACCGCGTCGGTCGGCACCGCGGAAAAGCGCCGCGACAGCACCGAATAGGTCGCCCAGGTGAAGGCCGCGACGAACGCGGCCGCGAAGCCCGGCAGATAGTCCTGCGCGAAGCTCAAGCCACCGCGGGAGAAGAACAGCACCACCGTTCCGGCGAGCGCGATCAGCGCGCCCACGACGTGATGGACGCGCAATCGCTCGCCCGGCAGCAGCGCCGAGCCGAGCACGATCAGAAGCGGCCAGAGATAACTGACAAGCTGCGCCTCGGCCGGCGGCGCGAGCCGCAACGCGAAAAAGAACAGCGCGTGGTAACCGAACAGCCCGCCGACGCCGAGCGCCCACACCTCGGGAGGCTGGCGCAACGCCGCGACCGCGCCCGGACGAAACAACCACATCGCCGCGCCGATGCCGCCACCGATCGCGAACGTCATCGCGGCCAGTTGAAACGGCGGCACCGTGCCGGACGCGACGGTCAGCAGCGAGAGCAGCGACCACATCAGGATCGCCGAAAAACCCACGAGCGTTGCGGAGGAAATCGACATAAGGGGCTGCACGACTTCATGCTATCATCTGCCTCCATGAGCTTCGAGCCCGAGGCCGTCCGCGCTTTCGAGCATGCCGGCTGGCAACGCGCCGCGGCGAATTATCAGGACACATTCGCGCGCGCGACGGCGCCGTTCATCGCGCCGCTGCTCGCGGCAGCCGAGATCGAAAGCGGCCTGCGCATTCTCGATATCGCCTGCGGACCCGGATACGCGGCGGCTGCCGCAGCCTCGCGCGGGGCCGTTGCGGAGGGCCTGGATTTTTCGGCCGCGATGGTTCGCATGGCTCGCGCGTTGCATCCGGACATCATCGCCACGGAAGGCGACGCGGAGAACTTGCCGTATCCGGGTGGCGCTTTCGGCGCGGTGGTGTCGAATTTCGGACTGCATCACGTGCCGCGGCCCGAGATCGCGCTCACCGAGTTTGCGCGCGTGCTTGCGCCGGGCGGACGCTGCGCCTTCACGGTATGGGCCGCGCCGGCCAAGAATGTCGCTTGGTCGCTGGTGTTCGACGCGATCGCGCGCCATGGCGATCGCTCGGCCGCGCACGCGCCTCCGCCCGGAGGCTCCTTCAATCAGCCCGAGGATTGCTTGCGCGCGCTCGGCCGCGCCGGGTTCGCCAGCACATCGGCCGAGATCGTGAAGGCCGAATGGCCGCTGCCGGATGCGCAGGCGCTGATCACGGCGCTGTCGGCGGGCACGGTGCGGATGGCGGCGCTGATCGCGGCGCAGCGAGGCTCGGCGCTGAAAGACATTATCGCCGATATCGACCGTTGCGCCGAATGCTATCGGCGCGGCGATCGTCTCGCGATACCGATCGCCGCGATATTGGCGCGCGGTCAAAAGCCGCGCGATTGAGCCGCCAGCAGGGTTACTCGGCGGCCAGCCGGCGCGAATCCTCGACATAGCCGTCGCGGCTCTGCGGCAGCTTCCAGCCGAGCAGCCGCGAGGCCACCAGCGTGCGCAGCACCTGCGCGGTGCCGCCACCGATCGTAAACATGCGCACGTCGCGCGCCATGCGCTCCAACGGCAGGTCGCGCGAATAGCCCCGCGCCCCGAACATCTGCAAGGCATCGTTGACGATGCGGATCGCGGCTTCGCTGGCGAAGATCTTGGCCTGCGCGGCCAGCATCGGATCGGGGAACGCCGAGCCGCTCCCGCGCGAGCGCGCCGCCGCGTAGAGCATCAGCCGCGACGCGGTGAGCTGGGTCTGCATGTCGGCAAGCATCCATTGCAAACCTTGAAATTCGCCGATCGGGCGGCCGAACTGCTCACGCTCCTTCACCCAGTCGACCGCAAGATCGAGCGCACCCGCGGCGATCCCCATCGCGACGGAGCCAGCGCCGACGCGTTGGCTGTTATAGGCATTCATCAGGTCGGCAAAGCCGCGCCGGAAGCCTGATGGCGGCAGCACCGCCATGCTGGCGGGAACCTCGAGATCCTCGAAGACCAATTCGCCCTCGGGCATGCCGCGCAAGCCCATGGTCTTCTCGCGGCGCGCCATACGCGGACCCTTCGCCAGGTTTTCGTTTTCCTCACGCACGGCAAGGAAGCCGCCGATGCCGAGCTCCTGGCCCCTCTCGTCGAACACGCGCGCGAAGATGAGATGCAGCCGCGACACGCCGGCCCCGGTGATCCAGTGCTTGCGGCCGTTGATGACGTAGCGGTCGCCGCGCCGGTCGGCGCGGGTGGACATCGCGGTCGTATCGGAGCCTGCTTCAGGCTCCGTGATGCAGATCGCGGGCTTGTCGCCCGAGAGCACCAGGGAGGCCGCGAGGCGCTTCTGCTCGTCGGTGCCATAGGCCATCACGGTCGAGATCGCGCCCATGTTGGTCTCGACCGCGATGCGCGCGGTGACCGTGCAGCACTTCGCCATCTCCTCGATCACCAGCACCGCATCGAGGAACGAGCGCCCCTGCCCGCCATAGGCGGTCGGGATCGTCATGCCGACGAAGCCCGCGCCGGTCAGCGCCTTCACGATGTCCCAGGGGTACTGCTCCGTCGCGTCGATCTCAGCTGCACGCGGACGCGCGATCTCGCGGGCGAAGGCGCGCGCACGCGCCTGCAGCGCCAGTTGGTCCGCCGATAGTCCGAGGTCCATGAGCGCCCCACTGAGCCGTCACCCTGAGGTGCGAGTGAAACGAGCCTCGAAGGGCGACGGCGCTTGCTCCGAGTCTGCGGCCATCCTTCGAGGGCCGCCTCCGGCGGCCGCCTCAGGATGACGAGCGGAGCTTACGCCAGATATTGCCCGCCATTCGCACTCAGCGTCGAGCCGGTTATGAAGCCCGCCTCGTCGGAGGCCAGAAACACGACGCAGCGCGCGACCTCGTCCGGCTCGCCAAGCCGGCCGACCGGAATGAGCGGCAGGATCGCCTTCTCCAGCACGTCCTTCGGCACGGCCTGCACCATCTCGGTGTTGATGTAGCCCGGGCAGATCGCGTTCACCGTGATGCCGGCCTTGGCGCTCTCCTGCGCCAGCGCCTTGGTGAAGCCGATGTCCCCGGCCTTGGCGGCGGAGTAATTGGTCTGGCCCATCTGGCCCTTCTGGCCGTTGATCGACGAGATGTTGATGATGCGGCCGAACTTGCGCGCACGCATGCCTTCAATGACAGGGCGCGTCATGTTGAACAGCGAGTTGAGGTTGGTGTTGATCACCGCGGTCCACTGCTCGGGCTTCATGCGGTGGAGCATGGCGTCGCGCGTGATGCCGGCATTGTTGATCAGCACGTCGACCGCGCCGAGATCGGCTTCGACCTGCTTCAAGCCCGCCTCGCAGGCCTCGTAGGACGACACGTCCCACTTGTAGACCGGGATGCCGGTCGCGCTTTTGAACTTGGCCGCCGCCTCGTCATTGCCGGCATAGACGGCAGCGACCTTGTAGCCGGCCGCCTTGAGCGCCTTCGAGATCGCCTCGCCGATACCGCGCGTGCCACCCGTCACGACTGCTACGCGTGCCATTCCCGGTTCCTCCCCTCATTCTCGTTTTTGCGTGTCCCGCACGCGATGCAGCGTGAAACGGTGCATCGCAGATGCGGGACCCCGGTTAGGCCCCACCCTACCCTCCCCCGCAAGCGGGGGAGGGATCAAGAAAGGGGACTTGCGCCCGGGACACAAAACTTACCGCTCGACGCACATCGCGATGCCCATCCCGCCGCCGATGCAGAGCGTCGCAAGGCCCTTCTTGGCGTTGCGCTTCTGCATTTCGAACAGCAGTGTTGTGAGCACGCGCGCGCCCGAGGCGCCGATCGGATGGCCGAGCGCGATCGCGCCACCATTGACGTTGACCTTGGAGGTGTCCCAGCCGAGGTCCTTGTTCACCGCACACGCCTGCGCGGCGAACGCCTCGTTGGCCTCGATCAGGTCGAGGTCGGCGATATTCCAGCCGGCCTTCTTCAGCGCGGCGCGCGAAGCCGGGATCGGGCCCGTACCCATGATCGCCGGATCGACGCCGGCATGCGCCCAGGAGACGATGCGGGCGAGCGGCGTCTTGCCGAGCTTCGCCGCCTCGCTCGCCTTCATCAGCACCACGGCGGCCGCGCCGTCATTGATGCCGGAGGCGTTGGCGGCGGTCACGGTGCCGTCCTTCTCGAACGCCGGGCGGAGCTTGGAAATGCCCTCCACCGTCACGCCGGCCTTCGGATACTCGTCGGTGTCGACCACGATATCGCCCTTGCGCGACTTGATGGTCACCGGGACGATCTCATCCTTGAACCGGCCGGATTTCATCGCCGCCTCGGCCTTGTTCTGCGAACCGGCCGCGAACTCGTCCTGCTGGCCGCGCGTGATCTGGTACTGCTTGGCGACGTTCTCCGCCGTGTTGCCCATGTGGTAGCCGTTGAAGGCGTCCCACAGCCCGTCCTTGATCATGGTGTCGACCAGTTCGAGCGGGCCCATCTTCACGCCAGCGCGCAAATGCTGCGCATGCGGCGCCATGCTCATGGATTCCTGGCCGCCCGCGACCACGATGTCGCTGTCGCCGTTGAGGATCGCCTGATAGCCGAGCGCGACCGCCCGCAGCCCGGAACCGCACAGCATGTTGATGCCCCAGGCCGGGCTCTCCACCGGGATACCGGCGGCGATCGAGGCCTGGCGGGCCGGGTTCTGCCCCTCGGCGGCGGTCAGGATCTGCCCCATGATGACTTCCGAAATCTGCTTTCCTTCGACGCCGGCGCGCTTCATCGCCTCCTGGATCGCGACCTTGCCGAGCTCATGGGCCGGCAGATTGGCGAACGCTCCATTGAAGGCGCCGACCGGCGTGCGCGCCGCCCCAACGATGACGATGTCGTCCTGCATGTGAAATCTCCTTGTGAGCCCGGCGATATGCGCGGCAGCCCGTTCGACGATTGGTTAGCGGCCATCCTTGATAGCCCGCCCAACGGCTGTCAATGAGGTGCAGCATGGCGTTCGATACCGCGGAGCACCATGACGCCGGTCGAAGCGCCGCCGGGACTTATCGGCAAATATGCCGCCCTGCACAAAATGGTAGCCCACTCTCCTAAAAGTGCTTATGCTTACAGCAGTTACCGCGCACAAGGACCCTGCATGGCCCCCTTCGGCGATCCGGTCGTGGTCAAGCTCTACGGCAACCGGCGGCTCTATCGCCCCGCAACGGGCGGCTATGTGCTGCTCGAAGACCTCATGGCGCTGGCCCACGACGGCTTCGAGGTCGTCGTGCACGATGCCAAGACCGGCGCTGATATCACCCAATTCATTCTCGCCCAAAGCCCCACCGAGCATTGACGCCATGGCCAAAACCGAAGGTCCGGTCGCGATCAAGAAGTACGCCAACCGGCGGCTCTACAATACCGGCACCAGCACCTACGTGACGCTGGAAGACCTCGCCACCATGGTGAAGAGCGGCGAGGATTTCGTCGTCTCCGATGCCAAGACCGGCGAGGACATCACCCGCTCGGTGCTGACCCAGATCATCGTCGAGCAGGAGGGCAAGGAAGGGCAGAACCTGCTGCCGATCAACTTCCTGCGCCAGCTCATCCGCTTCTACGGCGACTCGATGCAGACGCTGGTGCCGCGCTATCTCGAAGTCTCGATCGACTCGCTCACCAAGGAACAGGAGAAGTTCCGCAACCAGATGGTGCACGCGTTTGGCGTGACGCCGTTCGGTCCGCTCGAGGATCAGGTCCGCCGCAACATGGACATGTTCAAGCAGGCCTTCTCGATGTTCGCGCCGTTCGCGCGCCGCGACGAGCAGGCGGCGGCCGCAGCCGCGGCGAGCACGCCGGAGCCGGAGGCGGCAGCGCCGGCTTCGCCGGGCGATCTCGAGGAGCTCAAGCGCCAACTCGCCGACATGCAGAAGCGCGTCGAGCGCCTGGGCGACAGGGATAAGGGCTGAGAGCTAGCGGGCCGTGCCGGTCGCCGCACCGTCGCGCGGCGCCCACGGGTAATCGACGCTGGCGCGGGCGATGAAGCCGCCCTGGAGGTAGTCGCACCCCCAGCTCGCCAGCATCGCGGCGGCGGCTTCCTCCTGCACCCATTCGGCAACGGTCTTCAGGCCGAGCGAGCGTCCAAGCTCGATCAGCGTGCGCACGAACGCGCGGTCGTCCTCCGAGCGGGTGAGATTCTGCACGAACGCGCCGTCGATCTTGATGATGTCCACGCCGAGCGCGCGCAGATTGCGGAACGAGGTATGGCCGGCGCCGAAATCGTCGATCGCGATGCGGCAGCCGAGGTCCTTGGCACGCGTGACGAAGCCCGCGGTCTCGGCGACGTCCTGGATCGCGGCAGTCTCGGTGATCTCGATGATGAGGCGCTGCGCAAGCCCCGGCCGCGAGCGCAGATGCGCGCCGAGCGAAGCCCACCAGTCGGGGTCGGTCGCTGAGTCCGGCGAGACGTTGAGGCTCGCGGTGAGGCTCGGCGACGCCACCATCTCGGCGATCAAGAGCTCCATCACGCGGTGGTCGATCAGGCGCACCAGGCCGAGGTTCTCGGCGATCGGGATCACGGCGCTCGCCGGCACCAGCGTGCCGTCGCCGCGGCGGATGCGCATCAGGCACTCGTAGAAGGCGGCTTCGCGCTTCGCGGTCGTAACCACCGGCTCGAAGGCGAGCACGATGCGCCGCTCGTTGAGCGCAGCGACGATCTCGTCGGTCGAACGGGCATTCTCCTTGCGCACCGCCTCGCGCTCGATATTCGGCCGGTAGGCGACGAACGAGCCGCGACGTTTGGCTTTCGCGGAATCGAGCGATTCCTGCGCATGCGCCAGGATTTCCTCGACAGTGCGGGCGTGGCGCGGCGCCGCGACGCCGCCAATCGTTACGGTCGCCGCGACCGCGCCGTGCTCGGTCTGCACGACGTCCTCGCGCACCGCGGCCAGGAACCGGTCGGCGGCGGCGGAGAGGTCGTCGGGGGTCGCGTTCTTCAACACGATGCCGAATTTGTTGCCGGCGACACGTCCAAGCATGTCGGCGCCGCGCATGCGCGAGCGGATGCGCCGGCCGACCGAGGCGATCACCTCGTCGGCGACGCCGAAGCCGTAGGATTCGTTGATGCGCGCGAGATTGTCGACCGCGACCAGCAGGAAGCCGCATGAGCCGCGATAGCGCACGGCGTCCTCGAGCGCCTCTTTCAGAATCTCGGTGATGGCATTGCGGTTCATCTCGCCGGTGAGGCCGTCGAAACGGGACAGGTAAGCAAGGCGCTGCTCGTGATCGTGGCGCTCGGTCACGACGCGCACGACGCCGTGCGCCCGCGCCGGACGTCCGTCCGGCCCGCCGAACCAGCGGCCGGTATCCTCGACCCAGAGCCTCGTTCCGCCGTTTGCGCCGGCCTGCAGGCAGTATTCGGTCTGGTAGGGGACGCCGGCGCCGGCATCGGGACCCGCGGTCTGGGTCACGGCGTCATAGCGGCTCGATGCGTTCTTCGGATCGAGATAGGTCGCATAGCCACGCCCGGTCGCGATCGTCGCGCCGTCGGCGACACGCAGGACGTCGGCGGCGTTCGGGCCCCAGGTCAGCGCGTCGGTGTCGATACGCCAGTCGTATGGAACGAGCCCGATCGAGGCCAGGATGCCGGGCGGATCGAACGGACCGGCGGAAGCGGCTCCGGGCGTGAGCCTGGTGGCGATGGAACTGCGGGGCTCGCGCGTCACGTGACAGTCCTGTCCTGGGAATGCCGCAGGACGGCAGGCCCGACGGCAGCGATCGCGTCAATCTGTCGGGAAAACCCTAAAGATTTGGCAACGCCGGTGGACAAAGCCGCGCCCCGGAGGCGGAACGCGCCGGCGGCACGCCGATTGCCACTCCGAGTGCAAGACCGGACAGATTGTCCCGTTTTGAGACAGGAGGCGGCGTTGGCGACCGTCGACGGCATCGGAGCATCGGCATTCACCGCTTCGCGCACGCCCCGGCGGGACCGCGATCAGCCCCGCGCGGGTGGTGCGCCGGAGAGCGAGAGCCGTGCGCTGATTGCGGTTGCGCCGGCGACGCGGAGCGAAGCCGTGACGGGAGCCGCCGCGCGTCCGCTCGCGGCGTTCCTGGCTCAGCTCATCGCGACGCAGACCCACGCCCCGCAGACGCGCGCGCGCCGTCGCGCGGAGCCGGGAGATGTGATGGCGGTCTATACGGCGGCGGCTGGACGCCGAACGATGGGTCGGGCACTAAAATGCGACGCGTAACCGCGCGAGCCGACCAGACGGCAACGTCCTGCTTTCAATGAAATCTTGAATTCCTGGATACGGTAGCCCATTTGTGCTACGCTAGCGTCATTCAGGTTCGGGAAACATGGCAAAGACGGAAACCGTTCGTGCGCGCGTCGAGCCCGCGCTCAAACGCGATGCCGAAGCCGTACTCAAGAAGATCGGTCTCACGTCGAGCGAAGCCATCGGTCTGTTTCTGACGCAGATTCGCTTGACCAACGGACTTCCTTTTCCGGTGCGGATACCCAACAAGCAAACACGGCAGGCCATCAAGGATGCGCGTGAAGGGAAGAACCTCGAGACCTTCGAGTCGGCATCGGCTTGGGCCAAGAAGGCGCGTTCGCTCTAGGTTCCCATGCGTCGTGTCAGGCAACAGGCGCGGTTTCGCCACGACCTCAAGCGACAGAAACGCCGCGGCAAGGACATCGAGGAATTGATCGCCGTCGTCGAATTGCTTGCGCAGGACGGCGAGCTTCCGTCCGGATACCATCCGCATAGATTGACCGGCGAATGGAAAGGCCTGTGGGAGTGTCACATCGAGCCTGATTGGCTTCTGATCTACGATGTGACGCCCCAAGAAATCTTATTGATCCGAACGGGCACGCATGTGGACCTGTTCGTGTAAGGCCCCTCAATACCCCAGCGCGCAGCCGTCTTTGCGCGGGTCCGAGCCGCCGATCAGCTCGCCGCGGTCCCAGTCGATCTTGATGCTCTGGCCGCCGCCGAGTGGCGCGGGCCTGACCGCGACCTGATGCCCGCGCGCCTCTAGCCCCGCAACGGCCGCGGCCGACACCCCGCGCTCGACCACGCTGACGTCGCCCTCATAGAAGATGCGCGCGCTATCGATCGCCTGCTGCACATCCATGCCGTAGTCGACCATGCTGGTCACGACATGCGCGTGACCCATCGGCTGGTAGTCGGCGCCCATCACGCCGAACGACATGTCGAGGCGCGGCCCGCGCATCGTCAGCGCCGGGATGATGGTGTGCATCGGCCGCTTGCCGCCTTCGATCGTGTTCGGGTGGCCGGGCTCGACCACGAAACAAGAGCCGCGATTGTGCAGCATCACGCCGGTTTCCTCGGTGCAGATGCCGGTGCCGAACGCGCTGTAGAGCGAATTGATCAGCGACACCGCCATGCGGTCGCGATCGACCACCGTGAGATAGACCGTGTCGCTGCGCGGCGTCGGCGCGGCCGGCAGCGACACGCGTTTGTCCGGATCGATCAGCGTCGCAAGTTTGCAGGCGAAGCCCTTGTCGAGCAATCCGGCGACCGGCTCGCGCATGAAAGCGGGATCGGCGATGTGCGTGTCGCGCACCCCGAAGGCGAGCCGCGCGGCTTCGAGCATCAGGTGATAGCGCTGAGGCCCGAGCGGATCGAGGCGCGCGAGATCGAAGGTCTCCAGGATGTTGAGCAGCACCAACGCAGTAAGTCCCTGCCCGTTCGGCGGCAATTCGACCACGTCGAGCCCGCGATAGCTGGTCGAGATCGGCGTCGCCTCCTCGCCGTGGTGGCGCGCAAGATCGTCCGCCGTCAGGGCTCCGCCTGCGGCCGCGACGGTCGCCGCGATGTCCTCGGCGATGGCACCTTCGTAGAATGCCTGCGGGCCGCCCTTGGCAATCGCCTTCAGCGTGGCGGCAAGCGCCGGAAACCGCATCTTGTCGCCGATCGCGGGCGCGCGGCCGTCGACGAGATAGTGTTTCGCGGCACCCGGATGATGGCTGAGCTTCTCGACCTGTCCGACCCAGTCGGAGCCGACGCGCGGCGCCACGGGAAATCCGCCTTCGGCAAAGCGAATGGCGGCGCTCAGCGCCCGGTCAAGGCCGAAGCGGCCATGCGCCCGCAGGATCGCGTCCCAGGCCTCGATCGCGCCCGGAACCGTGACGGCATGCGCCGAAGTGCCGGTGATCGCGCGGATGCCTTGTGCCAGCAGCGCCTCGGTGGTGATGGCGGCGGGCGCGCGGCCCGAACCGTTGTAGCCCCAGACCGGCACATCCGGCTTGGCGACGAGGCAGAAACAGTCGCCCCCGATGCCAGTCATCGCGGGCTCGACCACGCATAGCGTCGCGACGGCAGCAACCGCGGCGTCGGCCGCGGTGCCGCCGGCCTTCAGCGTCTCGACCGCCGCCAGCGTCGCGAGCGGATGCGACGTCGCGGCCATTCCTTCGCTCGCGAACACGGGCGAGCGGCCGGGCAGATGGAAGTCTCGGATTGTCATGGATCAGGTCACACGGCGGGAGCGTGATGTTAGCTTACGGCTCAATCTTTTGCACCGGCTCGACCCTCACGACCGGCTCGGTCCGCGCCGGCTCGAACGTGGCCGGCTCGGCGCGTATCGTCGGTGCGACAGGCATGGTCTCGGCCCGAACCGGCGCGGCGCGGACCGCCGGCTCGACATGGGTCACCGGAACCGTCTCCGGCACATAGGCGCGGCGCGCGCGGCGCAGCGAAGCCGCAAAGCCCGCGAACAGATCGACGAAGCAGATCGCCACGAACAGCACGAACACCGGCGTATCGGCCTTGTCGACCATCACGAATTCGGCCGTGGCGGCGCCCGTCAGCACGATCGCCAGGAAATGCTCGACCACCGACTTGCCGTAGCTGGTCGCCTTGATGAACTCGAACATCAGCATCAAGAGCGAGAACACGATGAACGCATCGCCGAGCGTCGGCGACCAGGCAAGCCCGGATTTGAGCGGAAACGTGTAGAGCTTCGTGCCCCAATCCATGGGAACGATGAACGCGATCATATTGTAGATCGCGAACGGAATCAGCAGCAGCGGAAATCCGAGCACGCGGGCCTCCCCGACTTCGGCAACCGAAGTGTAGCGATCTCGCTATCGTGCCACTACGGCAAAAATACCGCGCGCCGACGAACGCCGGCGCGCGCAAAATGAACCGGACGCTCAGCTCTCGGACGTGGCCTTGAGCACCTGCCGGCCGCGGTACATGCCGGTCTTGAGATCGATGTGGTGCGGGCGGCGCAGTTCGCCCGAATCCTTGTCCTCGATATAGGTCGGCCGCTTGAGCGCGTCGGCCGAGCGGCGCATGCCGCGCCGCGACGGCGAGGTTTTTCGTTTCGGAACGGCCATGTCGAAGTCTCCTTGGCAACGAGGCCCACGGGGCCTCACGACGCCCGGGCGGTGGTCTATCGGGAAGGCGGGCTTATAGAGGATCAGTCCGGTGAACGCTAGAGGCCAGTCCGGCGGCCGATACAGTCCGCGAGCGTGGCGGAATTGCGGGCGCGCGCCTCGTAGATCCCGGCCAGGCGCCGCACCCCCGGTCCGGGCCTTGCGGCACTGCGGCGGTGCGGGTTCGGCAGCATCGCGGCGAGCAGCGCCGCCTCGCGGCCTGAAAGGTCTCGCGCGGGCTTATTGAACGCGTGGCGGGACGCCGCATCGGCGCCGAACTCGCCGGCCGGGCCCCATTCGGCGATGTTGAGGTAGATTTCGAGCACGCGTCGCTTGCCGAGCACGAGGTCGATCCAGAGCGCGAGCGGCAGTTCGAGCGCCTTGCGCACCACCGAGCGGCCCGGCCAGAGGAACAGGTTCTTTGCCGTCTGTTGCGCGATGGTCGAGCCGCCGCGCATCTCCGAGATGTCGTCGGCCTCCTCCATCACCTCCCGCAGCGCCGCGAAATCGACGCCGTGATGGAGGCAGTAGCGCCCGTCCTCGGCCGCAATCACGGTGAGCGGCAGAACCGGCGCAATCGCGTCGATCGGGACGTAGTTCCGCTCGACCCGCGCGCCGGTGAGCGAGCGCCACAGCATCAGGGTCGAGACCGGGCGGGCCACCAGATAGAGCGGCGTCAACAGATACGGCAGCAGAAGCAGGACGAGCAGGATGACGATCATCGCCCGCACGATGCGGAAGGGAAGACTGCGGCGCGCGACGTTTGCCATTCAGACCAATGAGGCACGTTCGGAGGGCAAGTCCCGGCGGCACGTTGCCGCGCGAACTAGGCCGCAAGACTGACGCCCTTGTGATACGCCGCGATTGCGGCTCGAATGGCGGACATGACCACGACCGCAGGCCCGCCCGCAACACCGCGCCATCCCGTCCGCCTCGTACGCATCATCCGGGCGCGCCCGCGACTATTCCTGTCCGCACTGTTCGGCCTTGCGGTGATCGCCGCCCTGTTTGCGGGCTCCGAATGGCGCATCGCGACCACGCTGCTGGTCGGCTGGGACATCGGCATCGGGCTCTATCTCGTTCTCGCCTTCACGCTGATGGCGCGCTCCGACGTGCACCGCATCCGCCACCGTGCCGCGACGCAGGACGAGGGCCAGCTCGCCATGCTGGCGCTCACCGTCGCGGCCGCGGCCGCGAGCCTGGCTGCGATCTTCGCCGAGCTCGGCACCGTGCCCGGCGCCGCCCGGCAGCCCGCCCAGTTGATTCTCGCGACCGTGACGATCGTGCTCTCCTGGGCGTTCATCCACACGATGTTCGCGCTGCACTACGCGCACGAGTTCTACGGCGACGGACGCGACCACAGGATCGGCGGCATGTCGTTTCCCGGCGACGACGAACCGGACTACTACGATTTCACTTACTTCTCCTTCACGATCGGCATGTGCGCGCAGGTCTCCGACGTGACGGTCAGCTCCAAGCCGATCCGCCGCATCGTGCTCTCGCACAGCATCGTGTCGTTCCTGTTCAACGCCGCGTTGCTGGCATTGACGGTCAACATCGCGGCCAGCGCCATATGAGCGCGCGCCTGTTGAACGCCGCGATGATCGGGCTCGGCTGGTGGGGCAAGGAGCTGGTGCGCTCCGCGCACGGCAGTGCGCTTCTGCGCTTTACGCGCGGCGTGACGCTCGAGCCCGAGACGGTGCGCGACTTAGCCGAGGAGATGAACATCAGCGTCGGCACGTCCTACGAGGATGTGCTCGCCGACCCGTCGATCGACGCCGTGGTGCTGGCGACGCCACATACGCGCCATCGCGCGCAGGTGGAAGCCGCGGCCGCCGCCGGCAAGCATGTCTTTTGCGAGAAGCCGTTCGCACTAACCGTCGAGGATGCGAAGGCCGCGATCGCGGCATGCCGCCGGGCGGGCGTTGCGCTCGGCGTCGGGCACAACCGGCGGCTCTGGCCCTCGATCGTGAAGCTCAAAGAGCTTGTCGGCTCGAAGGAGTTCGGCACGATCATGTTCGCTGAAGGCAATTACAGCCACGACATCCTCGCCGACACGCCGCTCGACAACTGGCGCTCGGCGCCGCAGGAGACGAAGGCCGGCGGCATGACTGGCATGGGTATCCATCTGCTCGACTCGTTCAGCTTCCTGGTCGGCCCGATGGCGAGCGTCAGCGCATTGTCCACCAAACGCATCCTGCCGTTCGCGTCGGGCGATACCACGCAGGCGATGCTGGAATTCCGCAACGGCGCGACCGGCACGATCGCGACATCACTGAAAGTCCCGGGCTTCGTGTGGCGGCTTGCGGTCTATGGCTCGGACATGTGGGCGGAATCGCTCTCTGAAACCAAAGTAACGATCTGCCGCCGCGATGGCATTCCTGAGACCCTAGAGGTCCCGCAGACGAACCATATCGGGGCGAACCTCGACTCGTTCGCCGCCGCCGCGCTGGGACAGGGGAAGTTCCAGATCGACGATGCCGGCATCCTGCACACGGTCGCGGCGTTGGAAGCGGTGTTTGAATCCGCGCACCAGAATGGTGAATGGCAGATGGTGAAATAGCCGCGTTTCGCGACGAAAATTCCCGCGGCATCGTCTCAAGTTACTTGTCAATCCGCGGGTGCGCGTCCAGTGTGCGCGCCCGCGCCCCATATGGGCTCGCAAAAGGGAGAAGACCATGAAATCGATCGTGACCGCTCTGCTTCTCACCGCGTCGGCGTTTGCCGGTCAGTCGGCCTTCGCGGCCACCACCGACGAGGTCAAGTGGATCGCCGTGTGCGTCCAGGACAACAAGGACGAAAAAGGCGCGACGACGGAAATCACCCTGAAATATTGCACCTGCATGAACAACAAGATGGACAACAACGAAACCTTGTCGATCACGCAGTGGGAAAAGACCCACGCGACCGAGAAGGCGGCGTGCAGCGCGGAAGCCGGCTGGAAATAGGCTCCGAACGTCATTCCGGGCGGCGCGCGCGACGCGAAAGCCAGAATGGCGGCAGCGATCCAATGCCATCATGCCCGCGCTTGTCGCGGGCATGATCGTTTTCGGCCCTTGGCGTGTCGGCACGCAAACGGGGTGACATCCGCGCCGAGGCGATTACATTGCGCGCCGGCCAAATGTCGTAAGGACTGCTACGGAGAAACCCGATGAACCTCGGCTTTTTCACCATGCCGATCCATCCGGTCGAGAAGGACTGGCGCACGTCGCTGCGCGAGGACCGCGAGGCGTTCATCCTCGCCGACGCGCTCGGCTACACCGAAGGCTACGTGGGCGAGCACCACACCGACCGCGCCGAGAACATCACCTCCGCGATGATGTTCATCTGCACGCTGATCGAGGCGACCAAGCGCATCAAGCTCGGCACCGGCACGATCAACATGCCGAACAATCATCCGGCGGCGGTCGCGGCGAACGTCGCGATGCTCGATCATCTCTTGGACGGCCGTTTCATCATGGGCATCTCGCCCGGCGGGCTGCTCTCCGACTCCGAGGTGTTCGGCAATCTCGACGCCGACCGCAATGCGATGTTTCTCGAATGCATCAACCAAGTGCTGGAGATCTGGCAGAGCGAGCCCCCCTACAACATCAAGGGCAAATACTGGAACAGCGTGATCGAGCGCCAGCTCATGCTCGATCTCGGCCAGGGCTATCTGCCGAAGCCCTTGCAGAAGCCGCATCCGCCGATCGTCGTCACCGCGGTCGCGCCGTACTCCAAGGGCGTGACGGAAGCCGCGGCGCGCGGCTGGGATCCGATCTCAGCGAACTTCCTGATGCCGCAATGGGTCAAGACCCACTGGCCGAAATATGTCGAGGGCTGCGAGCGTGTCGGGCGGCCGGCGGACCCTGCGAACTGGCGCGTCGCGAAATCGATCTTCGTCGCCGATGACGACAAGACGGCCGAGCGATATGCGAACGATCCGGACGGCCCGTATCGCTATTACTATGGCCAGCTCTACACCAAGCTCAAACGCGGCAACCGCCACATCGCGTTCAAGACCCGGCAGGACCAGCCGGACGAGGAGGTCACGCTCGATTCGATCTGCGACAAGCTCGTGTTCTGGGGCTCGCCCAATCGCGTGGCCGACCAGATTTTAGCGTTCCGCGAGGAGATCGGCGACTTCGGCACGCTGCTGATGGCCGGCAAGGACTGGAAAGACCGCGATCTCGGGCGGCGCTCGATGCAGCTGCTCGCCGAGAAGGTGATGCCGCAGGTGAATGCGGCAATTCAAAAAAGCAAAGTTGCCGCAGAATAGGTCTTTCCTATCCCTCCCCGCCTTCGGGGAGGGATAAGCAAGTCACTCCGCCGTCCAGCCGCCATCCACCACCAGCGCCGACCCCGTCATCAGCCTTGAAGCATCGCTCGCGAGAAACACGATCGCGCCGGTGAGCTCGTCCATCTGCCCGATACGGCCAAGCTTGATCTTCGACAGCACCTCCTTGCGGAAGGCCTCGTTCTCGAAGAACGGCTTGGTCAGCGGCGTCTCGATGAAGGTCGGCCCGAGCGTGTTCACGCGGATATCGTGCGGCGCCAATTCGATCGCCATCGCCTTGGTGAAGCCCTCCATCGCGTGCTTGCTGGCGCAATAGACGGTGCGACGCGCGGCGCCGACGTGGCCCATCTGCGACGAGATGTTGATGATCGAGCCGGACTGCTTGGCTTCGATCAGTCGCCGCGCCACGGCCTGCGCAACAAAATAGGCCGCACGCACGTTCAGCCCCATGATGGCGTCGAAGTCCTCGATGGTGACGTCCATCAAGGGCTTCGGCCGGTTGGTGCCGGCATTGTTGACCAGGATGTTGAACGGCTCGGACGCGGCGATCGCGGCCTGCATCGCGGTCAGGTCGCTCACGTCGAGGACCAGCGCGTCGGCCTTGTGCCCGCGCGCACGGATCGCTTGCGCCGCTTCTTCGATCTCAGCCACCGTGCGCGCCGCAAGCGTCACATGCGCGCCGGCATCCGCCAGCACCGAGGCCGCCGCGAGCCCGATGCCGCGCCCGGCGCCCGACACGAGCGCGCGCTTGCCGTCGAGGCGGAACGAGGGGGCGGGAGCGAGGTCCACAGACATGTCAGATCGAAACCGGTCGAAGCTCGAAGATTCGGCCATATTTTGCCGCTTCCGCTAGGTCTCCTTTTCGCAATGCGAGTCTCACTGCCTCAAGCTTCTTTGCCTCCTCCAGCGTTAGAGAAGGAGACCAGCCGCTTTCCTCGACGACGACTTCGACAGGAATTTGGGCTGCGTACTTACCTTCGTGGATCAATTCCGTCCGTTGTTCTCGCACGACGTTCACTCCGCCGCCTGCGCGTAGGGCACATTCCGCCCGCCATAGCGGCGCACGCGCACGTTCGCCTGTTCGGCGTGGCCGGAGAAGCCTTCCAGCATGCACAGCCGCGAGCAGTATTCGCCGATCATCGCGCTCGCCGCGTCGGTCAGCACCTTCTGATANNGTGCAGGTCTTGAGGAATTTGCCGACCCAGAGCCCGCCGGTGTAGCGCGCGGCCTTCTTGGTCGGGAGCGTGTGGTTGGTGCCGATCACCTTGTCGCCATACGCGACGTTGGTGCGCGGGCCCAAAAACAGCGAGCCGTAGTTGCGCATGCCGTTGAGAAACACATCCGGGTCGCGCGTCATCACCTGCACGTGCTCCGAAGCGATCCGATCCGCCTCGGCGATCATCTCGGCCTCGTCGGCACAGACGATCACTTCGCCGTAATCCTCCCATGCCTTGCCGGCCGCATCGGCGGTGGGGAGGATTTTCAGCAGCCGCTCGACTTCGCTCATCGTGTCGCGCGCGAGCTTCTCCGAATTGGTGATCAGGATCGCGGGCGAGGTCGGCCCGTGCTCGGCCTGACCCAACAGATCGGTCGCGCAGATTTCACCGTCCACGCTGTCATCCGCGATGATCAGCGTCTCCGTGGGACCTGCGAGCAAGTCGATGCCGACGCGGCCGAACAATTGGCGCTTGGCCTCCGCCACATAGGCGTTGCCGGG